>NZ_JBFTMN010000002.1:0-539674 GCF_056397005.1 Pseudomonas sp. 05N431 | reverse complement strand
TGATCCCATCCCGAACTCAGCAGTGAAACGATGCATCGCCGATGGTAGTGTGGGGTTTCCCCATGTGAGAGTAGGTCATCGTCAAGATTAAATTCCGAAACCCCAATTGCGAAAGCAGTTGGGGTTTTGTTTTGCCTGCGAGAAAGTGCTCATCGGCTGCACCAACGGCCGACCGTCGTTTTGGCCGTCAAGGACAACCACTTGGGAAATTACCCCTAAAGTGGCCGCGCAGTTTTTGGTATGGTGCAGCTCGTTTTTTAATGGACTGATGTCACGCGCAGGGAATGGCGTTTAACCCGGTCAAAGAGTTGCTGCAGAAATGCCCGAACCGATCCCGATCAAGGACCATGAAACAGAAACGCGTCTGGTCAACAAGCGGTTGTTGGCCTGCGCGCTGTTCGTGGTTGCCATCACCTGTGCACTGGTTGTGCGCTTGTACGTCCTGCAAGTGGTCGAGTTTGACTATCACTCGACGATCTCCGAAAACAACAGGGTGCATGTCCTGCCCATTACCCCGACTCGCGGCCTGATCTATGACCGCAACGGCGTACTGCTGGCCGATAATCGGCCAAGCTACAACCTGATCATCACCCGTGAACGCGCGACTGATGTGAAAGGCGAGCTGGACTCGGTGGTCAATCTGTTGCATTTGCCTGCTGAAGATCGCGCGCTGTTTGATAAGGCGATGAAGCAGGCGCGCCACCCCTTTGTTCCGGTTACCTTGTTTTACGAACTGACCGAAGAGCAGATTGCGACACTGGCGGTGAACGAGTTCCGCCTGCCAGGAATCGACGTTGAGCCGCAGTTCGTGCGCAACTACCCGCTGGGTGCGCATTTCGCCCACTCCATCGGATACGTTGGGCGTATCAACGAGAAAGAATCCAAGGCACTGGATACTGTCGAGTACCGCGGTACCCAGTCGATCGGCAAGACCGGCATCGAAAAATTCTACGAGTCCGAGCTGCATGGCCATGTCGGCTATGAAGAGGTTGAAACCAACGCTCAGGGGCGGGTGCTGCGAGTGCTCAAGCACACTGATCCGATCCCTGGAAAAAACATCGTGCTCAGCCTCGATGTAAAGCTTCAGGAAGCGGCAGAAGAGGCGCTGGGTGACCGTCGCGGTTCAGTGGTTGCTCTCGATCCGGCCACCGGTGAAGTGCTGGCAATGGTCAGCAAACCGAGCTTCGACCCGAACCTGTTCGTCACCGGCATCAGCTTCAAGGAATACGCGGCGCTGCATGACTCCATTGACCGCCCACTGTTCAACCGGGTCTTGCGCGGGTTATATGCGCCGGGCTCGACGATCAAGCCGGAAGTGGCGATTGCCGGGCTCGACACTGGTGTGGTCACGGCGTCCACCAGGGTCTTCGATCCGGGTTACTACCAACTGCCAGACTTCGACCATAAATACCGTAACTGGAATCACAGCGGCGACGGTTGGGTCGACATGGACGCAGCGATCATGCGTTCCAACGACACCTATTTTTACGACCTGGCGCACAAACTCGGCATCGATCGTCTGCACGATTACATGGCGATGTTCGGCCTTGGCGAAAAAGTCTCGCTGGACATGTTTGAAGAGTCCCCCGGGCTGATGCCGTCCCAGGCATGGAAGCGCGCTACTCGCCGTCAGCCGTGGTTCCCGGGTGAAACGGTGATCCTCGGGATTGGTCAGGGTTATATGCAAGTGACACCGTTACAACTGGCTCAGGCGACCGCACTGATCGCCAACAAAGGGGTGTGGAACCGACCGCATTTGGCCAAGACGATCGACGGCGTAGCGCCGGTGGATGAGCATCCGATGCCGAACATCCTGCTGAAGAATCCGCACGATTGGGAGCAGGTCAACCACGGCATGCAGATGGTTATGCACGATCCCCGCGGTATCGCCCGTGCGGCAGCCGTGGGGGCGCAATACCGGATTGCAGGCAAGAGCGGCACCGCACAAGTGGTGGCAATCAAACAGGGCGAGCGTTACGACCGTTTGAAGACCCGCGAGCGTAACCGCGACAACGCCTTGTTCGTCGGCTTCGCCCCGGCCGAACATCCGCAGATCGTGATCTCGGTGATGATCGAGAACGGTGAGGCCGGCGGTCGTGTTGCCGGCCCTGTGGTGCGGCAGATCATGGATGCATGGCTGCTGGACAAGGACGGCCATCTGAAGCCGCAATACGCGAGCCCGAGCAAACCACCCAGCGATCCTCACGTTTGAGGCGCTGAAAGCTACAGCACCTGCTCATGCCTGTTGAGCAGGTGCTGGAAGCTTTCCAGGAACACTGTTTCGGCCTGAGTCATTTTCTGCTCGCGATTCCAGAGCAACCGAATATCCAGATCCACCACACCCTCCTCAGGCGGCAAACGCCACAGCAACCCCTGCTCGACATCTCGCTGCACCAGGTGAACGGGCAAACAGCCGATCCCAAACCCTGCGCAGATCAATCGATGTATCTCTTCGAAGCTGGTCGATGATGCGACGATCTTGCCGGTAAAACCCTGCTGGTCGCGAAACAGCGTCAGCGGCGAAAGATTGCCACCCAACTGGTCACTGGTGAAGCTGACGAAGTGCTCAGTGGCGAGTTGTTCCAGCCTCAGATTCGTCTGCCCGTACAATCGGTGGCGTTGGCCGCAGAAGTAGCCATAACGCTCGCGAAACAGCACCCGTTGCTCCAGCCGTGGTTGCGGCAGCCGGGATAAGCCGACACCGACGGTCGCAGTCTTTTGCAGCAGGGCACTGATGATGTTGGAACTGCCCATCACCTCGACTTCCAGTTCGACATTCGGATGACTCTCGTGGAAGTCCGCCAGGAACTTATCGTAGTGCGGGGACTGGATACCGCTGATGGTCAGGATCCGCACCTTGCCCACCACGTCATCACGAGGACTCTCGATCACTGGCCCCAAACGCGAAATATCACCATAGACATCGACCGCGATACGCAGCACTTCTTCGCCGGTTTCGGTGAGGTCGAAACGCCGGCCGCTGCGGACAATCAGCACACAGTCGAGTTGCTCTTCGAGACGCTTGAGGGCCTGGCTCACCGCCGATTGTGTGATGTGCAGGCGCGCAGCCGCGCGGCTCATGCTGCCTTCCTGGGCGATCACCAGATAGGTGCGCAACAGGTTCCAGTCGAGCCGGTCATTGAGAAAGCGTCGACTGGATTGGGAGGGGGGTGAGGGCATAAGGATTCCTGCTATTAGTTCGGCTAATAGTTAGGTTAAGAATTTGAAAATTGACTAATCCTAGCCCGGCCGCGATAAAGCTCACAAGCACACCGTGCTGTTGATACCCGGCGTCTGCGCTTTGCCCGTCCAAGGGCAGCCCGCTCGCCATCACACACAAAAAGAGGTGATTTGGTGAATAAGCCCGAGCACATGAACACCATTGAATGGCAGGCCCGCTGCGAGTTGGCGGCCCTGTATCGGTTGGTCGCGCACTTTCGCATGACCGACCTGATCGACACCCACATCACATTACGGATCCCTGGACCCGAACATCACTTCCTGATCAATCGCTACGGGGTGATCTTTGATCGCATGCGCGCCTCGGATCTGGTGCGCATCGATCAGCAGGGCCGAATTGTCGATCCGGCGTATGCGGATCATCGGGTCAACACGGCGGGCTTCGTGATCCATTCAGCCATCCACATGGCGCGCTCCGATCTGAACTGCGTGATCCACACCCACACGGCGGCGGGCATGGCGGTGGCTGCGCAGAAGCGAGGCCTGCTACCGATCACTCAACACGCGCTGAAGTTCTACGGCAAGCTGGCTTATCACACCTATGAAGGTATCGCTTTGTCGCTGGATGAGCGCGAGCGGTTGATTGCCGATCTGGGACCGCACAAAGCGATGATCCTGCGCAATCATGGGCTGTTGGTGGGCGGCGCCAGTGTGGCTCACGCGTTCCAGGAAATTTACTTTCTGGAGCGTGCCTGTCAGGCGCAGGTACAGGCGTTGGCGGGCGGGTGTGAGCTGAATTTTCCGTCGCCGGAGGTTTGTGTCCACACGGCTGCACAGTTCGAACAGGACGATGCCGAAAACATCATCGAGCTGGCCTGGTCTGCAGCATTGACCCTGATCGAATCGCAACGCGAGTCCTATTGCTCTTGAACACCGAGTCAGGCGCTCTACGGCACTTGCCAGTCTCTTGACGTTAACGTAAAGATAAGCGCTGGCGCCGAATTCCCCTGGCGCAGGTTTTGTGTGAGGGAAGGGCTGTCCGATGTATCGGGCAAACTTCCCTTTACTGCCACCTGAACCGGGTAGATATTTCCCCATGGCATGCATGCTTCGTCGCATGTCGGGAAGTGACCCGGCCAGAGACTGGGCGGACCGATCCGGAGCGCTTGATGACTCTTATAAAAACAATAACGCCACAACTGCAACATGAAGCCCGGCTGGCCCGGGAGAAACTTCACCTTGAAGGCGAAGTCCCGAACGGGGTGTTGCGCGCTGAAATCGATGCCTCATGGCGGCGCAGCCTGAGCCATGGCGTGCACTTCAATGGCAAGCATGAGTTGGCGCTGGAATCGAGCGCGAGCCTCGAGGTGTTGCTGGCGAGCAATCGCTTGCTGATCGACGCCGCGATGCCGGCCATCGATTACCTGGCCGCGCGTCAGGGCAAGGAAGGGCTGATCATCCTCGCCAACTCCGAGGCGACCATTCTCGCGGTCGAAGGCCGCGCCGATCGCCTCAAGGGTAGCGGCCTGCAAGACATCACCCTGGGTGCCTGCTGGAGCGAAGCGGTACGTGGCACCAATGCCCTCGGCACTGCGCTGGTGGAAGCCCGGCCGACGCTGATCGACTGCGGTGAACATTACCTCGATCGTCTCAGTGATTTTTCCTGCAGTTCGGTGCCGATTCACTGCCCTCAAGGCGACATCCTTGGCGTGCTCGATCTGACCCGCGAAGGTCCGTTGGGCCGGGCGCATGACAGCACCGCGTTGTTGTCGATGGCGGTCAGTCAGATTGAAAGCCGGGTGTTCAACGCAAGTTTTCCCGAACAGATCGTGCTGGCCTTTCATAGTCGTCGGCAGTACCTCGAATCGCCCTGGCAAGGGTTGCTGGCGGTGAGCCTCGGCGGCCAGATTCTGGCGGTCAGTGCCCAGGCCTGCCAGTTGCTCAATGCCGAGCGTTCAGCCTTGGTTGGCCACCGCTGCGAAGAGTTTCTCGGGGTCGATGGCCTGCAACTGCTGGCGCGTTTGCAACAAGGCGGGATCGGCAGTCTGCAAACCGCCAAAGGCGAATTTTTCTACAAAACCCTGCGTGCGCCGCAGCGTTCGATCAATGTCACCAGCACACCGCGCAGTGTCGCCAAAAATCCAAAACCTCAACCCGATCTCGAATCCCTGGCCGGTAGCAATGCGCGGTATGCGCGTGCGTTACGGATGGCCCGGCAAGGCCTGGCCAATGAGCTGCCGGTGTTGCTGCTGGGGGAAACCGGCACCGGCAAGGAAGTCATCGCCCGGGCACTGCACATGGCCGGCAGCCGTTGCGACAAACCCTTCGTCGCGGTCAATTGTGCGGCGATTCCCGAAGGCCTGATCGAGTCGGAACTGTTCGGCTACCGCGAAGGCGCGTTCACCGGCTCGCGGCGCGGTGGGATGATCGGCCGTTTGCAACAGGCTCATGGCGGCACGTTGTTCCTCGATGAAATCGGCGATATGCCGCTGGCACTGCAAGCACGCCTGTTGCGGGTGTTGCAGGACCGCAAGGTCGCACCGCTGGGCGCCGGTGAAGAGCAAGGCATTGACGTGGCGCTGATCTGTGCGACTCACCGCGATCTCAAGCGTCTGGTCGAGGAAAGACATTTTCGCGAAGACCTGTTCTACCGGGTCAATGGCATCAGTGTGATGCTGCCGGCCCTGCGCGAGCGCGATGACTTCAGTGAGTTGGTGAACCGTCTGCTCGGCAAACTGGACGCCCCGACGGTCACGCTCAAGGGCGACCTGAGCATCCTGCTCGCGGGTTACCACTGGCCAGGCAACATCCGCCAGCTGGAGATGGTACTGCGTACCGCTCTGGCGATGCGCGAACCCGGTGAAACCGTGCTGAGCCTGGAGCATTTGCCCGACAGCATGCTCGACGAGTTGAATGCCTGCGAGCGTTCGACCTCCGGCAGTATCCGCGAGAACGAACTGGAGCTGATCCGCCAGTCCCTCGACAATCATCACGGCAACGTTTCGGCAACGGCCGATGCGCTGGGCATCAGTCGAGCGACGCTGTATCGCAAGCTCAAACAGTTGCGCAACTGATGCGTCGCTTGATTGTCAGGCTGGTCGACAGTCACAACCCCCAGGCACTGGATGCCGCATTACAGTGGCTGTACGGCTTCGTGCGCCCGCATCGGTTGGCGATTGCCGGGTTGCTCGGGTTGTCGGTGTGCGCCTCGTTGCTGGTGCTGGTGCAGCCCTGGCTGACCAAGTTGCTGATCGACGATGGGCTGTTGGCGCATAACTTTTCCATGCTGGTGCTGATCGCCGGGTTGATGATCGTCGCCGGATTGCTTGGCACGGCGTTGTCGGGGATCAATCGCTACCTGCACACACGGTTGTCGGGGCGGATTCTGTTTGCCCTGCGCGACGACCTTTATCGGCATTTGCAGACCTTGTCGCCGGGCTTCTACGGGCAACGGCGGATCGGCGACCTGATGTCGCGCCTCGACGGTGATGTGGCGGAGATCCAGCGCTTTGCCGTCGACTCGCTGTTCTCGGCGGTTTCCAGCGTCATCGGTCTGGTCTGCGCGGTGGCGATGTTGCTGACCTTGTCGTGGAAACTCTCGCTGCTGGCGTTGGTGTTGATCCCGCTGGACGTGCTCTGGCTGCGCTGGATGCGGCGCAAGGTCGAGCGTGATGTGCGGCAGTTGCGTGAGCGTTCGGCGGACATGTCCTCGTTCATGGTCGAAACCTTGCCAGTGATGAAATTCATCCAGTCGGCCGGCCAGCAACAGCGCGAGGCACGACGACTCGAAACATTGGGGCAGGGCTACATGAGCCAGTTACTGCGCCTGCAAGTCACCGAGTTTTTCACCCAGGCGGTACCCGGCACACTGACTTCGTTGTCGCGGGCCTGTGCGTTTTTGATTGGTGGTTACTGGGTGGTGCAGGGCACGTGGCAGCTCGGCGCGTTGATCGCGTTTTCGACCTATCTGGGGATGGCGGTCGGGCCGGTGCAGAGTTTGCTCGGGTTGTATGTGGCGATTCAACGGATGACCGTCAGCCTCGGTCGGGTGATGGAGCTGCGCGGTGAACAGCCGAGCGTCGTCACACCGGTCGCGCCGCAGCCAATGCCAAGCTCTGGTGAGCTGTGTTTTGAGGCGGTGCATTTCAGCCATCCCGGGCGGCCGACGACGTTACGCGGCATCGAAGCGCGTATTCCCTACGGTTTGAAAGTCGCCCTGAGTGGCGGCTCCGGGGTTGGCAAGTCAACGCTGATCGACCTGCTGCAACGGCATCACGACCCGCAGTCCGGTCGGGTGCTGCTGGACGGGATCGACCTGCGCGAGCTTGCGCTGTTCGAGTTGCGTCGGCGGATCGCCGTGGTCAGCCAGGACATCGTACTGTTTCGCGGCAGCCTGGCGGATAACCTCGCCTATGCGGTGCCGGACGCCAGTCGTGAGGCAGTGGCCGAAGTGGCGCGGCTGGCGCAGCTCGACAGTCTGATCGCGTCCCTGCCCGAAGGCCTCGACAGTCCGTTGGGCGAACGTGGTCAGCAGTTGTCCGGCGGGCAGAAACAGCGGATTGCCATCGCCCGTGCGCTGTTGCAGGATCCGCTGATTCTGGTGCTGGATGAAGCCACCTCGGCGGTCGATGAGGCCACTGAGCGGGAAGTTATCGAGGCCATCGATCGACTGTTTGCCGGACGTACACGAATCCTGATCAGCCATCGTCCCTCGACCCTGGCCGATGCTGATCTGCGCTTTGAATTGTTCGACGGCGTGCTGACGCAAGTTAAGGTGCTGCATGAAGCTTGAGCTAAGGATTGGCGTGGTCGACAGCGGACATTCCGTGGCACAACGCGGACAAGTGAGCGCCGGGCGACGGTTTTACCTGGTCGAGGACGGAATCGCGGATGACGAACTGCGTGACGATCCACTCGGCCACGGCAGTGCGGTTGTCGAGGCAATCAGCCGGCGCGCAGCCTCGGCACAGTTTTGCGTAGCGCAAGTGTTCGACCAGCGCGGGGTCACCAGCGCCTTGCAGATTGCCACGGCGATCGATTGGCTGGTGACGCAGGACGTACGAGTGATCAACCTCAGCCTGGGCTTGCGTCAGGACCGCAGTCTGCTGCGTGAAGCCTGTTCGGCGGCCTTGGCCCGTGGTGTTTTGCTGTGTGCGTCGAGCCCGGCGCAAGGCGAGGGCGTGTACCCGGCGGGTTACCCACAGGTGTTGCGGGTGACCGGCGATGCCCGTTGCGGCGAACACGAATGGTCGTGGCTCAACAGCCAGCAGGCCGACTTTGCTGCCTGTGTTCAGGGCATGTACCCAGGGCAATCCGGTGCCAGTCTCGGTTGCGCGGCGTTGACCGGGCATATCGCCAATTTCCTTGCCGGGCACCTCGATGCGAGCAATGCGCAGGTCCTTGAATGGCTACGAGACAACGCCCGTTATCGCGGACCTGAGCGGCGAGTCTGGCAATGAGCGCCATTCTGATTCTCGGCGCCGGGCCCGCGGGTGCGGCGGTGGCGTTGGGGCTGCGCCGGCTGGGTTATGCGGTGACGCTGGTCAGCGACTGGCGGCGATTTGCGGCGCTTGAAGGCGTTTCGCAACGGGTGCTCGAAGCCCTGCGCGGTGCAGGATTGAATCAGGCACTGGCGCAGGCTGCGTTGCCGTCGCAGCGGCAGGTGTCGTGGAACGGCCAGCAGCATGCGCAAAACATCGAGTTTCTGTTGGATCGGCCGAGCTTTGATCGCGGTCTGCGTGAGGATTTGCGCCTGGCCGGTGTCGAGGTGATCGAAGGCCGGGTGCTGGCGGTTCACTCCCAGGCGTCGGGCCATCGGGTTGAGGTCGAAGGTCATGCTGAGCTGAACAGCGAGTTTCTGGTGGAGGCCCGTGGGCGTCAGGCGCCAGCGCTTGGTAAAGGACAACGCGGGCCGGAGACAGTCAGCCTGCTCAACCGTTGGCAGGGCGCGTCAGGCAGTACCGCCAGCGCCGTGGAAAGTTTGCAGGACGGTTGGGCCTGGATGGCGCGACGGGCCGACGGTCAATGCTATTGGCAGTTGACCGTTGACGTGGCCAGCGCCGGGTTGCCGGGCAAAGCGCAGTTGCTCGACTACTGTCGCCAGCGCCGCCAGGACTCACCGTTGGCTGTCGAGTTTTTTGCGGGCCAGGCTGAAACCGACCTGCAATTGCATGCGCGCAGCAGCACGGCGATTCTCAATCCGCAGGTGTGCGGCGATAACTGGATTCGCGTTGGCGATGCGGCCATGGCGGTCGATCCGCTGTCGGGCAATGGCATCTTTCAATCCCTGTCCTCAGCCTTGCAGGCGCCGGTGGTGATCAACACCTTGCTGGCTAAACCTGAGCGCGCGGCATTGGCCCAGCGCTTCCATCAACAACGTGTCGAGCAACTGTTCTTGCGCTTTGCGCGCATTGGTCGAGACTTTTATGCCGACGAGCTGCGCTGGCCGGAGCAACCGTTCTGGCGTGCGCGTCGGCAGTGGCCGGACACGGAGCCTGCTCATGCACCCGCCGACTTTGCGTCCCTGAGCATTGAGCGGGCACCAGTACTGCGCGACGGGTTTGTCGACGAGGCCGAGGTGGTGATCACGGCGGATCAGCCGTTGGGGATCTGGCATGTGCAAGGGGTGGAGGTGGCGCCGTTGTTGCGGCGGTTGCGAACCCAGCCGGCTGACCAGGCGCTGCAAGGTTTGACGGTGGAGCAGGGGCGGGTGGTCAGGAGTTGGTTGCTGGTGCAGGGATTTAAACCCTGACAGTTGAGGTGATCGATATGGCGCCATCGCGAGCAAGCTCGCTCCCACAGGGATCTGGTGAACGCTGGAGATCCAATGTGGGAGCGAGCTTGCTCGCGATGGCGGTCTAGAGAACGCCAGTAATCACAGCTTGATCAACACCGACTTCAACTCGGTGTAATGCTCGATCGCCGCATACCCCATCTCCCGGCCCACGCCGGACATCTTGTAGCCACCAAACGGCAACGCCGGGTCGAGGGCGCTGTGGCAGTTGACCCAGACCGAGCCGGACTTGATCCGTGGAATCATCCGGTGCACGGCCGCCAGGTCGTTGGACCAGATACTCGCCCCCAAGCCATACGGACTGTCATTGGCCATGCGCAATGCATCGGCTTCGTCATCGAACGGAATCGCCACCAGCACCGGGCCGAAGATCTCTTCCTGAACCAGCGAATGCTTTTGATCGACGTCGACAATCACCGTCGGTTTGACGAAGAACCCGGGGCCGAATTGCTCACCGCCACAGGCAATGGTCGCGCCGCTTTCACGGCCCATTTCAATGTAGTTGTACACCCGCTCTTGCTGGCGCGCCGAGATCAGCGGGCCCATGTCAATGCTCGGGTCCAGGCCATTGCCGAGCTTCATCGCGTTGGCGATGCAGGCAATGTCGGCCACCACATTGTCGAAATGTTTGCGCTGCACATAGAGCCGCGAACCTGCGCAGCAAACCTGGCCCTGGTTGAAGAAGATCGCGCTGGCCGCCCCGGCAGCGGCACTGCTTAGGTCGGCGTCGGCCATGACGATGGTCGGCGATTTACCGCCCAGTTCCAGGGTGACCCGGGTCATGGAGTCCATGGCAATCTTGCCGATCTGCTTGCCGACGGCGGTGGAGCCGGTGAAGGTCAGTTTGTCCACTAACGGGTTGTGGGTCAGCGCCGAACCTGCGGTGATGCCGGTGCCGGTGACCACGTTGAATACTCCGCTCGGGTAGCCGGCCTCCAGCACCAGCTCGGCGAGTTTCAACGCAGTCAGTGGCGTTTCATCCGCCGGTTTCAGCACCACGGTGCACCCGGTCGCCAGGGCCGGGCCGAGCTTCCAGCAGGCCAGCAGCAGCGGGAAATTCCAGGCGACGATGGCGCCGACCACACCCACCGCTTCACGGCGGATAAAACTGTGGAACTGATCATCGGGCATCAATGGCAGCGAGACTTCGACGCTGGAGCCTTCGATCTTGGTCGCCCAACCGGCCATGTAGCGCAGGAAGTCGATCGACAACTGCACGTCCATGACCTGCGCCACGGCCGCGCTTTTGCCGTTGTTCAGGCATTCCAGTTGCGCGAGCAGTTCAGCGTCGCGTTCCATCAGGTCCGCGAGTTTCCACAGCAGGTTTTGCCGCTCCCTAGGTCGGGTGCGGGTCCAGGCCGAATCATCGAACGCATGACGTGCGGCGAGCACGGCGCGATCAACATCGTCCGGCGTAGCCTTCGGGACAACGCACAGCACTTCGCCGGTTGCCGGGTTGTGCAAGGGCATGGTCTGGCCGTCGGCGGCCTCGACCCACTCGGCGCCGATCAGCATGCGCGGGGCGCGCTGGATGAACGCCGAAACGGCAGGAAGCAGATAAGGGAGTGGCATGGTATGACCTCGTCTTGTTCGTGTGACGAGGTCTTTCGCAACGGTTGTGCCAGTTTGTCGAAGGGCTCTATTTAGCGGGGTTCAGTGCCAAAAGCAGCTGACAGGAGAGCGCGGCGCTGTCGCAAACTGAGACGCTGTTGAGACAGCTATAGCCGTTAACGGCTCAACATACGGTCGATCACCGCCCACAGCAGCGGATCATCAAAGTCCTCGATCACCAGATGCGCCCCCGCCGCCAGCAGCGTCTCGCGGCGTTGGCTGGTCACCAGGCCGACGGTGAAAATCCCGGCGTTCACTGCCGCCGTCAGGCCGGGGATCGAGTCTTCGAATGCCAGGGTCACCTCGGCGCTGGCGTGCAAACGTTCGAGGCCGGTGAGGTAGGGCAGGGGATCGGGTTTGGCGCGGGGCAGTTCCTCGGCGACCACGATATGTTCGAAACGCTCACGCAGGCCCAGTGCTTGCAGCATGTGATCGGCGTTGGCCCGTGGCGCGTTGGTCACCACGGCGATGCCGATGTCTTGAGCCTTGGCGAAATCCAGTAACCGCACCAGCCCGGCAATCGGTGTCAGTTGTGGCGACAGTTCACGGAAGCGCACTTCCTTGCGTTCGGCAAACGCTTCGCGCTCGGCCACCGAGCGGTCCGGGAACAGGTAGCGGCACATGTTGGCGTTGGCTTGACCGCTGACGTGGGCTTCGAACTCGGCTTTGCTGAAGACCCGGCCATCCTCCTCCAGCAATAGCTGTTGCAGCGCCAGCAGATGGAGCGCATCGGTGTCGGTCAGGGTGCCGTCGAGGTCGAAGAGCAAAGCATTGAGCATGGCGCAGTTCCCGTAGCTGAAGCGGTTAAGCGGATAGCTGGCCATCGTATACGCAGGGCGTCATCTATGCTCGTCTCAGAGTGCAACAGTTGTCGCGATATTAGACGCCGCTGACCTTTTTCAGTGGTGATGAAAATCCATTATTTCTCTATAAATATTTGATTTTAAAGACTATCAATAAGCTGGCACGCTCCGTGTATTGCTCCTTCGCAGACGTTTCTCCTGCCTCCGTCAGTGACCGGCTCGCCGACGGCAGAGACCCTGAAAACGATCATTCAAAAAATAAGAAAGCACCGTGCGAGGTTCGACGTTGATGAAGAGAAAACTCCGATCAGGCATGAGCGCCAGTCTGCTGGCGCTTGCCGCGTGTGCCGCCCTGCATGCTCCGCAAAGCATGGCTGCGCGTGAAGCCCAAAGCATTCTCAAGGAAACCTGTCAGGGCTGTCATACCCCTGAAGCCGGCAATGCCTTGAGCCGAATCAGCCACCAGCGCAAAACGCCCGAAGGCTGGCTGATGAGCATCGCCCGGATGCAGACCATGCATGGTTTGCAGATCAGTGATGAGGACCGTCGCACCTTGGTCAAATACCTCGCCGATACCCAGGGCCTGGCACCGAGCGAAACCGATGGCGTGCGCTATGCGCTGGAGCGTCGACTCAACACCGTCGAGCATTTCGACGACCAGACCAGTCAGATGTGTGGCCGCTGCCACTCCGGCGCGCGGATCGCCCTGCAACGACGACCGGCCCAGGAGTGGGAACGTCTGGTGAACTTCCACCTCGGCCAATGGCCGTCTCTGGAATATCAGGCGCTGGCCCGCGACCGTGACTGGTTCGACATTGCCCGCAAAGACATGGTGCCGCTGTTGGCCAAGCGCTATCCGCTGGACAACCCGGCCTGGAAAAGCTGGCAGAAAACCGCACCGAAAGCCGAAGCGCTGGAGGGGGAGTGGAGCTTCAGCGGCCACTTGCCGGGCAAGGGTGAACTGGCCGGCGTGATGAGCGTCAGCGCCTCGGGCGCCGACCAGTTCAAGGTCACGGTCAAAGGCCAGTACGCCGATGGCAGCCCGTTCAATGGCGACGGCAGCGCAATCCTCTACAGCGGGTATGAATGGCGCGGCAACGTGACCATCGACGGCGTGGTCATGCGCCAGGTGTTTGCGGCCAAGGGCACTGAGCTGCAAGGCCGGATGTTCGAAGCCGAGCACGATGAACGCGGTCTCGACTTTATCGCCGCCAAACAAGGCTCCAGCCGTTTGCTGGCGGTGCAGCCGGGTTACCTGAAGGCCGGCAGCGAAACTGAAGTCACCCTGATCGGTAGCGGCCTGCAAGGTACGCCGAACTTCGGCAGCGGCGTGCAAGTGGCGCAAGTGCTGGAGCAAAGTCCAGAGCGCATCAAGGTCAGGCTCAAAGCCGCCGCCGATGCCAAGCCAGGTGCGCGCGAGGTCACGATTGGCAACTTGAAAGGCGCGACGCTGGCGGTCTACAGCCAGATTGCCGAGGTCAAGGTGGTGCCGGAATTCTCGGTGGCGCGGATCGGTGAGGGCGGCGGCTCGACGCCGAAAGTCCAGGGCCGTTTTGACGCCGAAGCCTGGGGCAAAGGTGCCGATGGCAAGCCGTATCGCATCGGTGTGTTCCCGGCGCAATGGAAGGTCGAAGCCTTTGACGACCGTGCCAAGGAAGACCAGGACGTCAAGTTCGCCGGTACCATGCAGGCCGACAGCGGCGTGTTCACCCCGGGCGATGCCGGGCCGAACCCGGCGCGCAAGATGTCCACCAACAACGCCGGCAACCTCAAGGTGATCGCCGCCGTCGACGACGCAGGGAAATCCCTGACCGGCGAGGGCCACATGATCGTCACCGTGCAACGCTGGAACAACCCACCCATTCCCTGATTTGAAAACGTGAGCTGGCTGACGTAACGGTTTCAGACACTTTTCAGGAATGACTGCAGGCCACGCCAAACGGGGTTTGCACAGGAGGTTGTAATGGGCGCCATTTTGAATCTGGTCGAGCGCAATCTGCACGAAGTGCATGTCGATGCCGACCGCATGCTGTTCCATATCCCCAGCAGTTCGCTGTTCGCCAGCGATGAGCTGACCGGTACTATCATCGATACCTTGCGCGGTCCTGGCTGTTCCTCGGAGGACTTGATCCAGCGCTTGGCGGCACGCTTCAACGGTGAAGAAATCACCGAAACCCTGCGCGAGTTGATCTCCCTGGAACTGGTCAGCGACGGTTCGCCGCTGACCCCGGACATCGGCGCCAAACGGGTCGAACGCACGGCGATCAACACCGTGGTGCTCAACGTCAATACCGGCTGCAACCTGAGCTGCACCTATTGCTACAAGGAAGACCTCGACAAGCCGTCGGCCGGCAAGAAGATGGACGTCGACACCGCCGTCGCGTCAGTGGAAATGCTGCTGCGCGAATCCCCTGACGAAGAGCGTTTCACCGTGGTGTTTTTCGGTGGCGAGCCGTTGAGCAATCGCAAGCTGATCGAGTACATGGTCGACTATTGTGAAAAGCGTTTTCGCGATGCCGGCAAGTTCGTCGAGTTCGTCATGACCACCAACGCCACGCTGCTCACCGAGGAAACGGTCGACTACCTGAATGCCCATCGTTTTGGTTTGTCGGTGAGCATCGACGGACCGAAAACCGTACATGACCGCAACCGCATCACCGTGGGCGGGCAGGGCACCTATGACGTGGTTCGGCGCAAGGCCGAGATGCTGCTGTCGCGCTACAACAGCCGCCCGGTCGGTGCGCGCGTGACCCTGACCACTGGCGTCACTGACGTCGAAACCATCTGGGACCACCTGTTCAACGAACTGGGTTTTGCCGAAGTCGGTTTTGCCCCGGTGACCTCGGGTGACATCAGCAGCTTCAACCTGTCGAGCGACGAACTGATCGAAGTCTTCGCCAATATGAAGAAACTCGGCCGGCGTTATCTGGAAGCGGCGCTGGAGCATCGCAACATCGGTTTCTCCAACCTGCACCAGCTGATCACCGACATCCACGAGGGCCACAAGAAAGCCCTGCCGTGTGGCGCCGGGCTGAAGATGCTGGCGGTGGATCACAAGGGTGAACTCAATCTCTGCCACCGTTTCACCGGCTCGTCATTGCCGACCTTCGGCAACGTTCACAGCGGCGTGAAACAGGTCGAATTGAACGATTTTTTGTCCCAGCGCCTGGACCGGACCAACACCGGCTGCGAAGACTGCCAGATCCGCAACCTGTGTTCCGGCGGTTGCTACCACGAGAGCTACGCCCGTTATGGCGACCCGACTCATCCGACCTATCACTACTGCGAACTGATGCGTGACTGGGTCGATTTCGGTATCGAGGTCTACACCCGGATCATGGCTCACAACCCTGCGTTTATCAGCAGTTACATCACTCCGCGCAAGGCTCACTGATATGAAACATCTCAAGGCAATCAATAACAAAGCGCAGAAGCTCGATCAGGCTGCGGCCGAAAACCGTATCGAAGAAGTGGTGGCCATGAGTTCCGTCGCGGGATGTGCCTCGACCACCGACCCGGGTTGGGAAATCGACGCCTTTGGCGGTGTGTCGTCGCTGTGCCAGCCGATGGAAGCTGACCTTTATGGCTGTTCCGACCCTTGCTGGTGGCCGGCTCAGGTGCCGGACATGATGAGCACCTACCCGGACTGGAACAAGGACGCCCAAGCCTCCAACGAGAGCTGGCGCAATTTGGGCACCGTGTTTCCTAAAGATAAATAATCGGACAGAAGAAGGATTCCTGCATGCGCCTTATCAAAGCCTGCGGCCTGGCCGCTTCCGCCATCCTGAGTGCCTGTTCACTCAGCGTTCTGGCCGATGAAAACACTGTGCTTCAAAGTGGTCACGAGTACATGCTGACCACCAATTACCCGAACAACCTGAACGTCATCGACCTTAAAACCGATAGCCTGTACAAGACCTGCAAACTGCCGGACGCCTTTGGCCCTGGCACTATTCAGTTGTCGCCAGACCGCAAGACCGCCTACGTGCTGAACAACCATTACGCGGACATTTACGGTGTCGAACTCGACAGCTGCAAGCAGGTGTTCCACGCCAGCATCACCCAGCAACCCGGGGAGAAGGCGCGTTCGATGTTCGCGTTTACCCTCAGCCACGACGGCAAGGAGCTGTACACCGTCGCCAACCCGACCTTGATGCTCAATGACCACTATGAAGTGCAGTCGCCACGGCTGGATGTCTATGCCACCGATGCCGGCATGAGCGCCAAGCCGGTTCGCAGCTTCCCGGCACCGCGCCAGCTGACCATCATGCAAAGCGGTGATGACGGCACGCTGTATGTAGCGGGTGCGGACATCTACAAGGTCAACGTGAAGACCGGCAAGTTCGACGTGCTGATCCCTAGTCGCCACTGGAAACGTCCGAACTACAGCGCACCGGACGTGCTCTACGTGTGGAACCAGCAGACGTATCGACATGACTTTTCGCTGCTCTACACGACAGCGAAATTCAAGGACAAGAAACAGGACCCGGCCACTGCCGAAAACCTCTATGGGTTGTTCAGCGTCGACCTGAAAACCGGCAAGACCGAAACCACCGATTTCGGTCCGCTGACCGAGATCTACTTCAGTGGCATGCGCTCGCCGAAAGACCCGAACCTGATGTTTGGCGTGCTCAATCGTCTGGCCAAGTACGACATCAAACAGAAGAAGTTGCTTCAGGCGACAAACCTGGATCACTCCTACTACTGCATTTCCTTCAACAAGGACGGTAGCAAGATTTATCTGGCCGGGACCTTCAACGACGTGGCGATCTTTGATGCCGACAGCCTGAAACAGATCGGCAGCATCAAAATGCCGGGCGGCGACATGGCGATCACCACGGCGCAGGTGTTTATCCGATAACGGCGGCGTCCGCGCGGACGCTATCGCGAGCAAGCTCGCTCCCACATGGGATTTCGGTCATACACACATTTTGTGTACACCCGGAACCAGTGTGGGAGCGAGCTTGCTCGTGAAGAGGCCCTTACAGACGCTCGAGCATCAAGCTCCGGGAACCGGGCAACTCAGGTCACCTTCCTGGCACTCGAGGTAAGTCTTGAAGGCCTCGACACGTTTTAGCGTCAACCCGGCCATGCAGTTGCTGTAGATCATCGGGTAAACGCTGCCGCCAGCCACCCCGGACGCCGAAAACTCGCACTCGGCATCGCGGAACGCCACCCAGGCACGCTGTGCACCGACCAGCAGTTTTTTGCTCTCGACGCTGTCCTTCAAACGTTCATTGATCTGCTTGTAGAGGGCGTTGAGTTGGGTGTCGGCCTTCTTGTAATCCTTGGCGGCACACTCGCTCATCGTGCGTTGGTCGGCGGCGTTAGCGCAGTCGTCGGCGTGGGCGAAGGGCGCCAGCAGCAGCGGCGCAAGTGCCAGTAAAAAGCGTGGGGGCATGGAAAGCTCGCGTGGGTCTTCGAGGAGTTGAACGGCTGATTGAAGTGCAGTCGCCGCACTTGTGCAACCTGCAGCGGTGATTACTCGGCAGACTCGGTCATTCCTTCATAAGCCAGCCAAGGCACATCGTGAGAGGTCCAGATGTGTGCCTGCGGCGTCATTTGCGGATCATCATCAAGGGTCGCCACCCGCACAATTACATGCGGCTGAGCCAAACGTTCGGCCACCAGGTGCGAGCCGCACTGCGAGCAGAAGTGCCGCAGCTTGCCGGGTGAGGACTCAAAAGATGACAACTTATCCAAACCTTTGACCCAACGAAAATGCTCGCGCATGACCCCGGCCGTTGATGCGAATGCCGCCGCGTGGGCCTTGCGACAGGTGTGGCAATGGCAGTGGCTGATCGGCATGTCGAGGCTGTCGAGTTCATAGGCGATGGTCTTGCACAGGCAACTGCCGTGGAGAGTGAGCATTGGGCACTCCTTGTGTCCGTGTATTCAGTCATTAAGTCGGGTGAGTGATACCTGCAGTAATGCGTCAGCTATCACCCTGATTTCATCGCACATATACAGCTTCGCAAGCCAGCTCCCGGGGATTGCTTGAACACCGTAAAACGCTCCGGCCAACTGCCCGACAATAGCGGCGGTAGTGTCAGCATCATCACCCAGGTTGGCGGCTTGGAGAATGGCGTCTTCGAAGCTGTCGGTGTGATGAAAACACCACAGCGCCGCCTCTAACGAGGCAACGCAGTAACCTGTACCAACGATCCCGGATTTTGATTTGGCGAGATAGTTGCCACCGGCAATCGCGGCGACTTTGGGTTCTGAATAGTGTGCGTGGCCCAGGTGTCGCAAGTCTGATTTCGACGCGCCCTGCAATGCTCCGCAAATCAATTCAGCGAACAACTGGCAGCATTCGATGGCTTCCGGGGCCGCGTGAGTGGTTTTGGAGCTGCTGCTGGAAAACGCTTTGATCTGATCAATGGCGGGGAAATAGAAAAGCACCACTGGCGCCAATCGCATCAGCGAACCGTTACCTGCGCTGAAGGGATCAGTCGATCCGGCGAATGGATTGCCGGTTTCCTGATAATGAGTCAGAGCTTGGCGCACGGTCATGCCAATATCAAAGCAGTCGCCAGTCGAACTCAGGTAACCCCATTGCCACCAATTGAGATAACGCCCCATCTGGTCGATGGCGTCAAAACCATTTTTTGTGAGCAGACTTTCGGCCAGGCACAGCGCCATCGACGTGTCATCGGTCCACTGACCCGGCTTCAGATTGAACGGGCCGCCACCCACCATGTCGGTGAGCGCCGGGAACGACCCGCGCGGTTTGAACTCTACGCTTGTACCGACTGCGTCGCCGCAAGCCAGCCCCAGCAGGCAGCCGCGATAACGCTCCGAAAGGGTAGGCAACATGAAGCATCCTTGTCTTGGGCTAGTTCACTGGTGACGTTAGCATTTCCAGGCGTCATGACAGAAAGGTAAAGCCTGTCCGAATGTTTTATGCAACCAAAAAGTTGCGCATTCAGCCATCCGGGCCTAGTGTTCATCAAAGGAGGTGACCTATGCACTCATCAGATCGCATCGAAAGAAAGATCCTGCTCAAGGCTCCACGCTCCACCGTCTGGCGGGCCCTGGCCAATGCCGAGTCCTTTGGCAAGTGGTTTGGTGTCGCGCTCGACGGCAAACGCTTTGTTGCCGGTGAGCGAACCCAGGGGCAAATCACTTATCCGGGCTATGAACATCTGGTCTGGGACGTGCAGGTGGCGCGGGTCGAGCCCGAGCGGGTGTTTGCGTTTCGCTGGCATCCGTACGCGGTGGAACCGGACATGGACTATTCGTCGGAACCCACCACCCTGGTGCTATTCGAGCTTGAAGACATGGACGGCGGCACGTTGCTGAAGGTCGTCGAGTCCGGTTTCGATAACATTCCGGCAGAACGCCGTCTGAAAGCCTTCCGCATGAACAGTCGCGGCTGGGATGACCAAATGACCAACATCGAGACGTACCTTGCCACCCCCTGATGCCTTAACGCTGGATACGCCGTCGGCCACTTCTGCGCTGGGCCGCTCGGCGCTGACTTTCGCCGCACTTGGCGACGAAACCCGGCTGCGGCTGCTCGACGTGTTGTGCGGTGGCGGGGCAATGTCGATCGCACAACTGACTGCTGGCACCGACATCAGTCGCCAGGCTGTGACCAAACACCTGCGGGTGTTGGCTGACGCCGGCCTGGTGCGTGACACCAAGCGGGGGCGTGAGCGCCGCTGGGTCTTCGAGCCGACGCAACTGGACGAGGCCCGCCGTTCGCTGGAAGTGATCAGCCAGCAGTGGGACCACGCGTTGGTGAATCTGAAAACCTTTGTCGAACAATGAATTGCGAGCCGTATCTGACACGAAATTCGCAACTCAGGCGCTTGAAACCTGAGGTGTCTAAGGGTTTTCGGAAGTGCCGCAATGGCGAATGTCTTACACGAAGTAGTAGCTATGTCTCCTGTTTCAGATTGGATCCGAAGCGTAATCTACACCCATCAACTGAAGCGCAGGACGCGCTCAGGGTCATGGATGATCGACCATTTGCAAGGATCGCAGCGACAGGATGTCGTCATGGTCTTGAAAACCCGCTTCGGCGGGTTTTTTTTTGCCTGCGGGAAATGGCCGTTTGTGGCTTGACCATATGCATAGCGAATGGCTTACGCACGGTCGATGGTATGTCGTCTTTCGCGCCTTTGGTTTCAGGCCTAATCTGACTCCATCAACTGCAGTGCAGGACGCGCTCAGGGTCATGGATGACCGACCATTTGCAAGGAATGCAGCGACAGGATGTCGTCATGGTCTTGAAAACCCGCTTCGGCGGGTTTTTTTATGGGCGTTGTAAAAGCCCGTATCAGAACATCGCCGTACTCGGCGCTTTGAGGCAGCGCTTCAAGTCCGGTCGATGAGCCAGGACCAGGATGTCACGCGCGGTCTGAGTCATTGAACTAGCGGCGTAAATCCAGAAAAAACCGGTAATAGGAACATGAATCGCCAGCCGCGAATACAGGTATTAGCCTACCAAATCAGGTAGGTTTACATCGCTTCTGTTCCGGGTAGAGTCTGTCATCACAAGGCGGGGGCAACTCCGACTCTAACACCACTCCTTATTTATTCCGTGCCCGCAAAGGGTCGGAAGAATTCGCGATGCCGAGTGGGCGTGTGCCGGGTTATAAAAGTCAAATAATGAAGTGCGCAATCAGCGCGCTATTTCTCGTGTGGGTATTTCAGTTTTACGTTCATGACAGGTTCACTCTGGCAGTCATGGAATGCAGTGTGCCTGTCTTCAGGTTTTTAGTTGGCTGTGTATAAAAACATAACTGTCACATTGCTTGATAAATGTGGCGGTATTTTCGATGCGCTCAGGGTTTGGATCAGGAAGGTCAGTGGGCTTATGAAAAGAGTGTTGGTGGTGCGTTATTCCCAAAGCGGGCAGTTGACTTCAGTGATTGAAAGTCTCATTGCACCGCTGCGCGATGATCAGGAAGTCAGTCTTCGGGAAGTTATATTAAAGCCGGCCACGGATTATCCATTTCCCTGGCCGGTAACTACCTTCTTCGATGTGTTTCCCGAAACAGTCCAACTTGCACCACCGGCTATAGAACCCTTGGGTCTTGAGGGTGAAGAACCTTTCGACCTGGTCATTCTGGCTTATCAGGTGTGGTACCTGTCGCCATCGCCACTGATAACGGCATTTCTGAAAAGTGCCGAGGGCAAGCGAGTGCTGGCGGGGCGCCCGGTGGTGACGGTCATCGCCTGTCGGAACATGTGGTTGATGGCCCAGGAAGCGGTCAAGGGCCTGCTGCTGGAGGCGGGGGGGCACCTGCGTGACAACGTAGTGTTTACGGACCGCGCCAATACTTTTGCAACGCTGATTACCACCCCGCGCTGGATGTTTACCGGGCGGCGTGAGTCCTTCTTCGGGTTGCCCAGAGCCGGGGTCAGCGATGCTGATATTCAAGGGGCTTCGCGTTTTGGCGTGGCATTACGCAATGCACTTTATAACGATCAGGAAGCACAGGATGCACCCATGCTTAAAGACTTGGGGGCTGCTGTTGTCAATCCTGGACTTATTCTCAGTGAACGCGCGGCTTATCGGGGGTTCAGGTTCTGGTCAGGACTTATCTGCCGGTACGGTCAATACGGGCGTTGGCTAAGAACGTTGTTGTTGGGGGTGTTCATTGTCTACTTGATGCTCGTCATCATGACTGTTTTACCGATTTCACTGGTGTTACGTCGTTTGCTTAGTCCCTTTATCCGGGCGCGTCTGGATCAACTGAAACACTATTATGAACAGCCGTCCGGCTCGCAACTAAACCTTAAAACTGAAAGAGTGAAGCGCTATGAATGATTCGTTTGCCTATATCACTAAGACGTCCACGTTCATGCCGGGTGAGGCAGTGGATAACGATACTATGGAAAGCATCCTCGGTTATGTGGGCGGGCGTCCTTCCAGGTCGCGGCAAGTGGTGCTGCGCAATAATGGTATTAAACAGCGTTACTACGTACTTGACCGGGAAACCGGAATTGCGAAGTTTACCAATGCCGACATCACCGCCTTGGCGGTCAAAGGCCTGGTGGGTGATGACTTTGCGCTGGATAACATCGAGTGCTTGTCGACCGGCACCACCTTGCCCGACCAACTCATGCCCAACCATGGCGTCATGGTGCACGGTGTATTGGGTAACAAACCCTGTGAAGTGGTGTCCACCGCGGGTATCTGTCTGGCGGGTTTGACTGCTTTGAAATACGCATACCTGTCAGTACTCTCGGGCTCCACTAACAATGCGGTTGCGACCGCTTCCGAGGTTCTTTCGCCGGTACTGCATGCGCGCAATTTCGACAGTGAAAACGAAGCGTTGGTCGCCCAGTTGGCGGCGCGGCCAGAGATCGCCTTCGAGAAAGACTTCCTGCGCTGGATGCTGTCGGACGGTGCCGGTGCATTCCTCATCGAGAACAAGCCACGGGCAAGCGGCACGTCGCTGCGAATCGACTGGGTCGACATCTTCTCCTACGCCGATCAGCTCCCGACCTGCATGTACGCCGGCGCGGAAAAGACCGACGGCGATGAACTGACCGGCTGGAAACAGCTGAGCCCGGCGCAGTGGGGCGAACGCTCGACATTCGCAATCAAGCAGGACGTGCGCCTGTTGAATGAAAACGTGGTGAATTACACCCTTGGCAAGCCGCTGCGCCAAGTGATGGTCAAGCGCAACCTCTCCCCGGAGGCCATTGACTGGTTCTTGCCACACATGTCTTCGGAGTATTTCCGCAAACCGATTGCGCAATGCCTGGAAGACAACGAACTGGCGATTCCTCAGGAACGCTGGTTCACCAATCTGGCAGAGCGGGGCAACACCGGAGCGGCATCGATCTACATCATGGTTCATGAGCTGATCGAGTCCGGGCGCCTGAGCAAAGGTCAGAAAATTTTGTGTTTCGTCCCGGAAAGCGGGCGGTTTTCAGGTGGTTTCATGCACCTGACAGTGATGTAAATCAAACCAACGGATCAATTGATGCAACACACCAGGGAATGGATATGGATACGATCGAACAACGGGTAAAAAAAGTGGTGGCCAGGGAATTGGGCGTCGACGAAGCGCGCGTTCAGAACTCGAGCACTTTTGGTGAGGACCTGGAAGCGGACTCGCTGGCCAGGGTCGAACTGGTACTGGCGCTGGAAAACGAGTTCGATATCACGATCCCGGATGACCAGGCAGATGGGTTGCAAAGCGTTCAACTGAGCATCGATTACATCCGCCAGGCGTGTGAAAGCGAAGCCATGGCTTAAGCGGCAAGAAGAGGAGGTGACCGACGTCTGGTTAGCTGGCCAGATAAGAGACTGCGGTTCACCTCTTTCTTCAATTCAGGCTGTTATTCATACTCGATCCAGACGCGCTGCCGCACGCTGGGTTATCTCGGTACGAAGCTTCAGTGATGGCGCGGAGCGGCGATTGGCTTCTTCCAGAACCTCACGCGGCGCGGTATCGGGGCTGCCCGAGTTGAAGGGCGGCGCGGGCGCGTATTCGAGTTGCAACTGCACCAATTGTGCAGTGTCTTTATCATACAATTCAGCGGCCAGGGTCAGGGCAAAATCGATACCCGCCGTGATCCCGCCACCGGTCAGCAGATTGCCGTCGCGTACCACCCGATCCCGAACCGGAATAGCGCCCAATCGACTCAGTAGTTCATGGTAGGCCCAGTGGGTCGTCGCACGTTTCCCCTTGAGCAATCCTGCCGCGCCGAGCACTAACGCGCCGGTGCACACCGACGTCACGTAGCGTGCCTGGGCGGCGTGTTTGCGAATGAACGCCAGGGTTTGTGGATCTTCCATCAACGGCCCGACGCCGCTGCCTCCGGGGATGCAAATCACATCCAGGTCAGGGCAGTCATCGAACGTGGTGGTCGGCTTCAGGACCAGACCGGTGCTTGCCGTCACAGGGACCAGGTCCTTCCAGATCAAATGCACCTTCACGTCCGGCAGCGAGGCCAGCACATCGTAAGGTCCGGTCAGGTCCAGTTGCTGCACCTGTGGAAACAACAGAAAACCGATCTGCAACGTCATGACGCTATCTCCTTGGTCTGCGTGTTCTCACCCGATTCAGGTGGACGGTTTAACTGTAGGCTCGTAGGATTTGGCGAATACGCCAATCAGCCCTCGAATTACGCCAATCATGCCGAACTCACCGAAAACCATTCACGTTCTGGCTTTCGCCAATGTGCAATTGCTGGATGTCACCGGGCCGTTGCAGGTGTTTGCCTCGGCCAATGACATGGTCGCGCAGCGAGGATTGCCACCGCCCTATGCGCCGACGGTCATTGCCGATGGCGGCGGGGCGGTGATGTCCTCGGCCGGGTTGGCGCTGCTGGCTGAACCGTTGCCGGGCGGACCTTCCGACACGCTGATCATCGCGGGCGGCTGGGGTGTATACGCGGCGGCCGAAGATGCGGTGCTGGTGGACTGGGTGCGTCAACAGGCTGCGGTTTCCCGGCGCGTGGCGTCCGTCTGCACGGGCGCATTTTTGTTGGCCGCCAGCGGTTGGCTCGACGGTCGTCGAGTGGTCACCCACTGGACCCGCTGCGATCAGCTGGCGCAAAAGCACCCGAAACTGCGGGTCGAACCCAACCCGATTTTTATCAACGACGGCCCGATCTGGACCTCGGCCGGAGTCACGGCCGGCATCGACCTGGCACTGGCGCTGGTGGAAGCGGATCTGGGGCGCGGGATCGCCCTGGAAGTCGCCCGGCAACTGGTGGTGTTCCTCAAACGCCCGGGCGGCCAGTCGCAGTTCAGCGTGACGCTGGACCTGCAACAGCACGGCAACCGCTTTGATGAGTTGCACGCCTGGATCGCCGAAAACCTCTCCCTGGACCTCGGCATCCCGGCGCTGGCGCTGCAAGCGGGCATGAGCGAACGCAGCTTCGTCCGCCACTACCGCGCCGACACCGGCCAGACTCCGGCGCGGGCGATCGAACTGATCCGCGTCGAAACCGCACGACGATTGCTGAGTGACACCGGAGTGCCGATCAAACGGATCGCCGTGCAGTGCGGGTTCGGCAGCGAAGAAACCCTGCGCCGCAGTTTCCTGCGGGCCATGGGCGTGACCCCGCAGGCGTATCGCGAACGGTTTTCGCGGGAGAGCGTTGTCGAGGAGGGTTGAGTCAGCCTGCCCGTTGCTCCTAGGCTTCCATTTCCGACGGCTGGTTGAAGTATTTCGAGCGGTCGGGGGTGAAGGTCACGACCATTCTGGTGCGGGAGCAGGTTATCGACCGTTCTTGAGTCAGGTCGATGTCCAGGTCTTCACCGCGCAGGCCTTGCCATTGGGCGAGGTATTTGAGAGAGCCGAACTTGTCGCGTTTCTTCAGGCTGCGGCTGACGCCACCTTTCCAGCCGAGTACCGGGAGTTCGCCGGCCAGGCAGCGTTTTGCAAGATCGGGGAATTTAACCGCACGTTCGCGGCCGATTTCCCAGCATTTGATCAGGCCTTTGTCTTCGGCTTCCCAGAGTTGATCCCGGGTCAGGCCCGAGCGGGGAGGAGCTTGGATGCTGCAATGGATGCGATGGCTCATTCTGGTTCCTTGAATGCGGGTTTTTGTTGAACAGCTCCGCTGTACCCGTTGAGGGGGCGATGTTATGAGGCGGATGGCTGGCATGCAACCGCATATTTCAGAGTGCGGGATGGCATCCGACAATGGGTGTGAATGCACTGTTGTTTAACGGTTGTAAGCCCTGACACCTTCCGTAGCAGCTGGCGAAGCCTGCGTTCGGCTGCGTAGCAGTCGAACGCAGGCTTCGCCAGCTGCTACGGACCGAGTGATGGCTTAGAGGTTTGGTTCCTGCAAAAAGCGGTGCAGAAGTGGATATTTCCAACGTTTTTTTGGGGGTTGCGATGAGGGCGGGGCTGGGTCGCTGCCAATTCAGCGGCCGGGTTTGGTCGGCCGTTCAATGTCAGGCGTATGAACGCCAACCCAAGCATGTCGGCGATTTTTTTTGCCTGCGATAAAACTCTTTGCGTATAAACTGTCCAACCCTCGAGCTCATGAGGGTTGGGCCGGTTCTTTGACTGAATCGACGGCCTTTTTAAGCATCCGGTTTTTTACTAATCAGTACCCTTTTTGAGGTTCATGTCATGCGTTTAACTTTGCCTGCTCTGGTTCTGGGTCTTCTGGTCGCTCAAGGCGCAATGGCCGGTGATGGCAGCGCAGCGCTCGGCGGCGGCCTGGGTGGTGCGCTGGGTAATGTGGTTGGTCAGAAGCTTGGTGGCAGCACCGGCGCGGCGATCGGTGCAGGTGTTGCAGGCGCTGCAGGCAGTGCTGCCGGCGCGAAAAAGGGCCATCGCGCTAAAGCAGCAATCGGCGGTGGTGTAGGTGCAGCAGGTGGTTCGGTCATCGGCAACTCGCTGGGCGGCAAGACCGGTTCCGCCATTGGTGCTGGCCTTGGTGGCGCAGCCGGTGGCGCGCTCATGGGCAAGTAAGCGCACTGATTCCAGCGATACGATTTGAAAAAGCCCGGCTAATTGCCGGGCTTTTTCGTTTTGGGTTACTCGACCCCTGGCACCCCATGCCAGTGCGTTGCCTGAATCCAGAGCCTGCAATGGCCCGGACTTCACAACTCCAGCTGATCAGCCCTGATCCCGAACGCCATGGCGATCTTTTCCCGAGTGGCGCGGCGCGGTTTGTTCACCGCTTCCTGCTGGGCGAACGCAGGTTGTGAAATCCCCATCCGCTTTGCCACTTCTTCCTGCGTCAGGTTCAAGTGTTCGCGCCAAGCGCGGATTGGGGTGGCGCCATCGACGATACGACTGACCACCTGATGAGGAATTAGCTCGGTGCCGCCGTGTTGAGCGACATATTGCTGGTAGGGGATGACCACAAAGGCCGGCTCACCGTCCGGGCCGTTGATGATTTGTATGTCAGTAGGTGCGTTCGTCACGTTTTTTGACCTCTTGAATGCTGACTACCTGGACCGAGCCGTCCCAGTCAAACAGAACCCGGTAGCTACCGACTCTCAGGCGATATCCGCAATTGTGCAGGGCCAGCGCCTTGACGTTGATTGCGTCGGGCATGCGCTCCAGCTGCGTTACGGCATCGCGGATTTGCGCCCGGTGCTCCGTGTGTACCCTGAGCAGTTGCTTTACGGCTTTGCGGGTCCAGTAGATTTCGTTCATGAGATCTTAATAAGCCTTCCATAAGTTATGCAATGATTTTCTTATATTTATATAAGTAACCGTGTGGCGCTTTCCTTGCGCTCACTACACACCCTAGGCTGTGATCTGAGGGGGGAGGGGCGGCAAACAGTTGCCGCATGTGAACTGCGCTCGTTATGCTGCTGAGCCCTTTAATCGATCCTTTTTCGGTCGATCAAGGCACTGGCCGTACCTGAGCCGCTTCCCGGAATGTTGTGTTGATAACGGATCAGATGCGATGAATGCACCGCTCGACTTCGGCCCGATCAAGGCCGTGATTTTCGATATGGATGGTTTGCTGCTCGATACCGAGGGTATCTACACCGAGGTCACGCAAATCATCGCTGAACGCTACGGCCGAACCTTCGACTGGCATATCAAGCAGAACATCATCGGCCGCGGTGCTGGCGATCTGGCGCGTTATGTCGTCGAGGCGCTGGACCTGCCGATCAGCGCCGAAGAGTTTCTGCTGATCCGCGAGCCGTTGATGCGTGAACGTTTTCCGCGTGCGCTGGCGATGCCGGGGGCGCAGGAGCTGGTTCAGCATTTGAAGGCGAACAATATTCCGATTGCCGTGGGTACCAGCTCTTCGAGTCAGTCCTTCGGGCAGAAAACCACCTTGCATGGCGATTGGTTTGCGTTGTTCGACACCATCGTGACTGCTGATGACCCTGAAGTCGGTGCGGCCAAGCCAGCGCCGGATATTTTCCTCACCGCGGCACGACGTTTGGGTGTGGCACCGCGTGATTGCCTGGTGTTTGAAGACTCGCCGTTTGGCGTCACTGCGGCAAAAGCCGCGGGGATGACCGCGATTGCGGTGCCGGATGCGGCCATGGCTGACGAAAAGTACGCGCATGCCGACAGCATTCTTCGTACGTTGAAAGCGTTCCAACCGCACGTCTACGGTTTGCCGGCACTCGAACGGGTGTAACGGGCATACGCTGAACGACAAAACGCCGGGCAACCTGATCAAGGGTTGCCCGGCGTTTTGTTTTTACGCTGCAAAAAACGCTGAGTCAGGCGCCAAAACCACCGTCGATGCTCAGGCTGGCGCCGGTGATGTAACCGGCTTCCGGGCCGACCAGATAAGCAACGAAACTGGCGATCTCGGAGGCGGTGCCATAACGACCAACAGCCATCAGCGGGATCAGGCTCTCGGCGAAATCACCGTGGGCCGGGTTCATGTCGGTATCGACCGGGCCAGGCTGCACGTTATTGATGGTAATGCCGCGTGGGCCCAGGTCGCGGGACAGGCCTTTGGTCAGGCCGACCAGCGCCGCCTTGCTCATGGCATAAGGGCCACCACCGGCGAAGGGCATGCGGTCGGCATTGGTGCTGCCGATGTTGATGATGCGACCGCCTGCAGTCATGTGTCTGGCGGCTTCTTGAGTCGCGATGAACACACTGCGTACGTTGATCGCCAGTGTTTGGTCGAAGTCTTCGAGTTTGAAATCTTCCAGTGGGGCGACGGCCAGCACGCCTGCGTTGTTGACCAGAATATCGAGGCGACCAAAGGTTTCGACGGTGCTGCTGACTGCATTGCGAATGGCTACTGCGTCAGCGCTGTCGGCCTTGATGGCCAAGGCTTTGCCGCCGGTAGCGGTGATGCTGTTCTGCAACTCTTCAGCCTTGGCAGCGGAGCTGACGTAAGTGAAGGCAACCGCTGCGCCTTCGGCGGCCAGGCGTTTGACGATGGCGGCGCCGATGCCGCGGGAGCCGCCCTGGATCAGAGCTACTTTACCGCTGAGGTTTTGAGTGGTCATGTCGATCTCCAAAGTCCCGAGGCGAGATGTCTCGGTTGATGGAGCCTAGTATCAATATTGGATTACCCACTGTGTAGGCGGTAATTGCTATAGTCTGTGTAAACCAAAAGTTTATAGTGGCGACCATGGAAACCTTCAGCAGTATCGAATGCTTCGTCCGCAGTGCCGAGGTCGGCAGCTTTGCGGAAGCCGCGCGGCGCCTGAGCCTGACCCCGGCGGCGGTGGGCAAAAGTGTCGCCAAGCTTGAGGCGCGCCTGGGCGTTCGACTGTTTCAGCGCAGCACACGCAGCCTGACATTGACCGAAGCCGGTCAGCTGTTTCTAGGTGAAGTCAGTGCCAGTCTGCACACCATTCAAAATGCGGTGGCCAATTTGGCCAGCGCCGAAGGCCGTCCGGCCGGAACGCTGAAAGTCAGCATGGGCACGGTGTTTGGGCGGCTGTATATCGTGCCGCTGCTGGGTGAGTTTCTGCGGCGTTTTCCGGCGATCAACCCGGATTGGCATTTCGATAACCGCCAGGTCGATCTGATCGGCCAAGGCTTCGACGCGGCAATTGGTGGCGGTTTTGAACTCCCGCCAGGGGTAGTGGCGCGCAAGCTCACTCCGGCTCACCGGGTGTTGGTGGCATCCAGGGATTATCTGGCGCAGCGCGAGGCGATTCGTGAGCCGGATGATTTAAGCGACTGCGACGGGATTCTGATTCGTTCACCGCAGACCGGCCGCGTGCGCTCCTGGCAACTGACCAGTCGTCGTCAGGAACACAGCCCGCTGAGCCTCAAGGCACGGATGACCATGAGTGACTCCGAAGCCGCTTGCGCCACTGCGGTACAAGGCTTGGGGATTGCGCTGGTGAGCATGCCGTTTGCCGTCGGCTATCTGAATGCCGGAACCTTGCAGCGCGTGCTACCGGACTGGTACGTCGATGACGGCAACATCTCGATCTACTATGCCGAACACAAACTGCTGCCCGGCAAGACGCGAGCATTCGTTGATTTCATCATCGAGCAGTTCGCCGAACAGCAATTGACCCAGCGGTTCAGTGCTGTTTGAGCAGGCCTCCCGACCGAGTCGCCGCCATCGCGGGCAAGCCGCGCTCCCACACTGGATCTCCATTGATTGCACATTTTGCATACGACACGGAGCTGATGTGGGAGCGTGGCTCCCACAGGGGGGGATTTCGCAGGGCGGGGATCAGGCTTTCTGGATGATGTTGCCCGCGTGCAAGCCACATTCTTTCTGCGTGGCTTCTTCCCACCACCAGCGACCTTCGCGCTCGTGCTGGTTTGGCAGCACTGGGCGGGTGCACGGTTCACAGCCGATACTGATGAAGCCGCGCTCATGCAGGCTGTTGTACGGCAGCTCCAGCATGCGGATATAGCCCCAGATCTCTTCGCTGGTCATTTGTGCCAGCGGGTTGAATTTGTACAGGGTGCGCTCTGGCGTCGAGAACGCGCTGTCGATTTCCAGTACGGCAACCTGACTGCGGGTGCCCGGGCTCTGGTCGCGGCGCTGGCCGGTGGCCCAGGCGCTGACGGTGGACAGCTTGCGGCGCAGCGGTTCGATCTTGCGGATGCCGCAGCATTCGCCATGACCATCCTTGTAGAAGCTGAACAGGCCTTTTTCTTTGACGAACGGTTCGAGCTTTGTATGGTCCGGGGAGACCAGTTCAATCTCGATCTTGTAGTGTTCGCGCACCTGATCGATGAAGCGATAGGTTTCCGGATGCAGGCGTCCGGTGTCGAGGCTGAAGACTTTGACGTTCTTGTTGATCTTCCAGGCCATGTCCACCAGCACCACGTCTTCGGCGCCGCTGAAGGAGATCCACAGGTCGTCCCCGAACTCGGCAAAGGCGAGTTTTAGAATGTCCTGGGCGGATTTGTTGGCATAGGTCGCAGCGAGTTCAGTGACGTCGAACGATGGGCTCATCAGGGCGGTTTCCTACAGGTCGGTGGCGCTAAGCGCTCTATATGGTGGCGATGGTAGCAAAATCCCGAAGCGACAGGGGCGCTCCTCTGCGTTGCGTCGGTCGGTATGTCTCGCTAGAGTTCGGCAGTCCTTTTGCTCGCTCAACTCAATAATCAGTACAAATGGGAGTGTCTTGTGGAAATTGCCTGTCTCGATCTGGAAGGTGTATTGGTCCCGGAGATCTGGATCGCCTTTGCCGAAAAAACCGGGATTGAATCCCTCAAGGCAACCACCCGGGATATTCCCGATTACGACGTGCTGATGCAGCAGCGCCTGCGCATCCTCGACGAGCACGGCCTGAAGCTGTCCGACATTCAGGAAGTGATCGCTACCCTGAAGCCACTCGACGGTGCCATCGAGTTCGTCAACTGGCTGCGCGAGCGGTTCCAGGTGGTGATTCTTTCCGACACCTTCTACGAATTTTCCCAGCCGCTGATGCGTCAACTGGGCTTCCCGACCTTGCTTTGCCATCGTCTGATTACGGATGACACGGGGCGGGTGACGGGCTATCAGCTGCGTCAGAAAGATCCCAAGCGTCAGTCGGTATTGTCCTTCAAGAGCCTCTACTATCGGGTGATTGCCGCTGGTGATTCGTACAACGACACCAGCATGCTGGGCGAAGCGGACGCCGGAATCCTGTTCCACGCACCAGACAACGTGATCCGCGAGTTCCCGCAGTTCCCGGCGGTGCACAGCTTTGCCGAGCTGAAGCAGGAGTTTCTCAAGGCCTCGAATCGCGAGCTGAGCCTGTAAACACCTGAAGATCGTTCCCACGCTCTGCGTGGGAACGCCTCAATGGACGCTCTGCGTCCGCTTCTGAATGTGACGCAGAGCGTCACGGGCTGCATTCCCACGCGGGAGCGTGGGAACGATCATCTGCTAGAGGGTTTGCAGGGTTTCGAGCAACACCTTCACCTTGGTGATGGACTCCTGATACTCGGCCTGCCAGTCCGAATCGGCGACGATCCCGCCGCCGCCCCAGCAGCAGACCTGACCATCCTTGACCAGCAAGCTACGGATGGCAATCGAGCTGTCCATTTCCCCGCGTACGTCCAGATACAGCAACGAACCGCAGTACAAACCACGGCGGGTTGGCTCTAGCTCGTCGATGATTTGCATGGCACGAATTTTCGGCGCGCCAGTGATCGAGCCACCGGGGAAGCTACCGGCGATCAGGTCCAGGGCGTCTTTTTTGTCAGCCAATTCGCCAGTGACGCTGCTCACCAGGTGATGCACGTTCGGGTAGCTTTCCAGACTGAACAACTCGGGGACGCGCACCGAGCCAATGCGGCAGGTGCGGCCCAGATCGTTGCGCAACAGGTCGACGATCATCAGGTTTTCCGCACGATCCTTGGGGCTGGCCAACAGTTCGGCGGCGTTGGCCGCGTCTTCGGCGGCGTTCTGCCCGCGCGGACGGGTGCCTTTGATCGGGCGGGTTTCTACGTGGCCTTCGCTGACTTTGACGAAACGCTCTGGCGACAGGCTCAGCACCGCGCCGCCATCGGGCAGGCTCTGGAAGCCAGAAAACGGTGTTGGGCAAGCTGCCCGCAGCGCGCAATACGCCGTCCACGGATCGCCTTGGCATTGCGCGCGAAAGCGTTGTGCGAAGTTGACCTGATAGCAGTCGCCGGCCTGGATGTACTGCTGGATACGCACGAACGCCTGCTGATAGTCGCTGGCGCTGAGGTCGGGGCTCATCGCGCCGCTCAGGGTGAACGGTGCGGCAGCTGCAGTTGTGGGTTGGCTGAACAGTTCAATCAGGCGCAGGCGTTCGGTGTCGATCAGATTGGGATGGAACACCAGTTGACTGCTGCCGATCAGGTGATCGCTGATCAGTGCCCAGTCATACAGGCCGAAGCGCGCGTCGGGCAGTTGCAGGTCATCGTGAGCCTGGGAGGGCAGGGCCTCCAGGTGACGGCCGAAATCGTAACTGAGGTAGCCGATCAAGCCACCCGCAAACGGTAATTCGTAGGGGGCAGGGATCGCTGCATCGCCGAGCCGAGCGAGTGTGGCGCGCAGGCGCTGCAGGAAAGCGCCGCCACTTTCGTCAGGCGATACCGCCAGTGTTGCCAGTGGCCAGGCGCTGAGCACGTCATAACGTCCACGCTCGGCACTCGGCCGGCCGCTGTCGAGCAGCACGCTGCCTGGGGCATGACGAATCGCCGCGAAATACTCGGCGGGGTTGGCGCGATAGGGAAGCGGGTATACGGAGCAGGTCAACATGGGCGGGGCAGATCAGCCATCGAGGCGGGGTGGCGATTGTAGTCCTCTGCGGGATTTGCTCCTAGAGGGGATGTCGGTGATCGGCAGGTTGGAGGCAGGGCTGAAGGTTTTGGTGACTGTCAGGCCGCCATCGCGAGCAAGCTCGCTCCCACATTAAATCTTTGGCGCTACACCGATCCAGTGTGGGAGCGAGCTTGCTCCGGGCGGCGTTCCGACGATGGGCGCGCCTCGGTCTCGAATCAGCCCTGAATCGGAGGAATATTCCCGAACATGTGCTGAACAAACTCCACGCGCTCTTGCGGCGTTTCGGTAATCCCTCTGGCCTTCAGCTCTTCCAGGCGTGCCTCGACTGCATGAGTGCGCGTGGTCAACCCGCAATCATTGGCGATCTGAATGTTCAGCCCGGGTCGCGCGTTGAGTTCGAGAATCAGCGGACCTTTTTCCTGGTCCAGCACCATGTCGACACCGATGTAGCCCAGGCCGCACAGCTCATAACAGCTGGCGGCAAGCTTCATGAAACCGTCCCAGTAGGGCAGTTGCACGTCATCCACCGCGTTGGCGGTGTCCGGGTGCTTGGCGATGATGCGGTTCATCCAGGTGCCGCGCAGCGTCAGGCCGGTGGCCAGGTCGACACCGACGCCGATAGCGCCCTGGTGCAGGTTGGCCTTGCCGTTGGATTGCCGGGTGGGCAAACGCAGCATGGCCATCACCGGGTAGCCCATCAACACGATGATGCGGATGTCCGGCACGCCTTCATAACTGATGCTTTTGAAGATCTGGTCGGGAATCACCCGGTATTCGATCAGTGCGCGGTCGCGGTGACCGCCCAGGGAATACAGGCCGGTCAGAATGCTGGAAATCTGGTGTTCGATTTCTTCATGGCTGATGATCTTTCCGGAAACCGTGCGGTACTGGCCTTCGAAGCGGTCGGCGATCACCAGAATGCCGTCACCGCCGGCACCCTGCGCCGGTTTGATCACGAAGTCGCTGTGGTTGCCGATGATTTCGCCGAGTTTTTCGATTTCTTTCTCGGTGGAGATCACGCCGTACATCTCCGGCACGTGAATGCCGGCCTTGATTGCGCGTTCCTTGGTGATGATCTTGTCATCGACAATCGGGTACAGGCTGCGCTTGTTGTACTTGAGTACGTAGTCAGCGTTGCGTCGATTGATGCCCATGATGCCCCGGGCGTGCAGGGCCTTCCAGGTCTTCCAGAAACCGAACATTACGACTCAGCCTTGACGAAGGCTTTGAAGCGCATCAGCTCGGTCAGGCGGTAGCCGCGATAGCGACCCATGGCCAGCATGAAGCCCACCAGGATCAACAGGATCGCCGGGAAGGTGAACACAAAGTAAACCAGTTCCGGAATGCTCATGATCAAGTGTCCCAGAGAGGCGGCGAACAGCGTACCAATCGCGACTTTCAACGCATGCCCGGCGCCACGTTCTTCCCAGGTGATCGACAGGCGTTCGATGGTCATGGTCAGGATCACCATCGGGAACAGCGCCACCGACAGCCCGCGTTCCAGCCCCAGTTTATGGCTGAACAGGCTGATGGCGGCAATCAGTACCACGACGAAGGTCAGCACCACCGACAGTCTCGGGAGCATTTGCAGCTTCAGGTGCTCAAGGTAAGAGCGCAGCGACAGCCCCAGCGCCGTGATCACGGTAAACAGTGCGATGCCGAAACCCAACCCGGTTTCGCGAAAGGCCAGGGCAACCAGCACCGGGGTAAAGGTGCCGAGGGTCTGCAAGCCGATCAGGTTACGCAGGATCAGGATAACCAGCACGCCGATCGGGATCATCACCATGATCATGAAGGTTTGCTGGGTTTGCAGCGGCAAGCCGTACAGCGAGTAATCAAGGAAGCTGGCGTCGGTGTTTTCGTCGGTCAGCTTGGCCAGGCGAATGGCGTTCATTTCGCTGTTGTTCAGGCTGAAGGTGACGTTGGCTTTCTTGCCGCCCTCGACGGTGATCAGGTTGTCATCGCCGGTCCACCACAGCAGGCGATCGGTAGGCAGGCCTTGCTCGCCGGTTTCCGGGTTGAAGTACAGCCAGTCAGTGCCGTTGAAGCTGCGCAGCCAGAGTTCCGGGGTTTGCGGCTGATCGGCGACCAGACGGATGGTGTGGACCTTTTCCATCGGTACATGGGCAATGGACAGCAGCAGCTCGACGATTTTCGCTTTGTGCATCGGTGACGGATCGCCGGCCAGCAGCAGTTTTGCGTTGTCGTCATTGGTATTGTTGACGCGTTTGATCGCTTCGCCGATGAAGGTCTCGACGTCTGCCGAGTGCTGGCGAATCGGCGCGAGCAGGGCGTCGGCGGCAATTTTCTCCGGACCTTCGACAGCGATGCTGTCGCGGAAGGTCGGGCCTTTGACTTTGGATTTTTCACCGGTGTAGCGCTTGGTCAGCACCAGACGGTAGTAAAGCGTCTGGTTGCCCTTGGCCCGGCGTGCCGACCAGGTGACCTTGCGGTTACCGTCGACGCGGTTGACCGCAACGCCATAGTTGTTGGAGATAAAGCTCTCATTGAGGCTGACGTAGTCGCGGCTCAGCGGTGGCACGAACATCTGGATCTTGACCGGGTCCTTGGCACTGGCGACGAACTCGACCTTGGCGTCGATGTTCCACAAGTCGTCGGTGGCGTCTTCGGTCACCGGAATGCCCAGCACGAAAATCTGATAGGCCGTAACTGAAAGGCCCAGCACCACCAGGATGGCGATCAGGATTTTCAGGTGGAGGGTAAGGGAGCGCATGGGCATTACTCTGCGGTATGAGCGTCGGTGGCGCAGGCGGGTTTGCCAGCAGCGTATTTAAGACTCGGGTCGACCAGCGCATCAAAGCGTTTCAAGGCTTCGGAACCGATCAGGAGCGGGAATTGGAATGCACTTCGGTCGGTCAGGTTTACTTCAATGCTGCGAAGCGCCGTGCCCATGCAGATATCCAGTTCGATCACCGGGCGAGCGGTGTACTGCTTGCCTTCCTCGGGATCGAAGTCGCCAGCACGGCGTTTGATTTTGCTCACGCGTGCCAAAGGGCGCTCGATCGGGTGTGAGTGGGCGGTGTCGATCGCCAGATAAAAGCGCACCCACGATTCGCCATTGCGTTTGAAGCGCTTGATATCACGGGCACTGAGGGAGGCGGTTTTGGCCCCGGTGTCGAGTTTGGCTGCGACTTCCAGGTCGATCCCTGCCAGCTGCGCGTACTCGTTGAGACCGTACACAGTCTTTTCGCCCGCGATAGCGAGACCTGGCAGGCAGAGTAGTAGACAGATCAACAGGGTGAAGGGCTTGAGTCTCATAGATCCTGGCGCGGTGCCGTCCGTTCTTCAGTTCAAGGCGACTGGCATTGCTGCACAAGCTCCTTCTCGTGCCTGCCATAAAAAGATGACAGACAAATGCGGGCGGCATTCTAGCACGGTGGTTTTATGGCGCCAGCCGCGCGCCTGTCCTTTACTTAGGTTTTACTTAAGGCGTTTATTAGACGATTGTCGACAATAGCTCTATTTCCTTTGACTGGTAGCGCGATATTGGTTAGTTTTTGCCGTATTGGCTTATGAGGTGTCGACAATATGCTGGATCAACTTGATCCCCCGGTGATGGCGTCAGACGATTCGGAAACCCTTTCCGAAAACGTCTTCCGACGTATTCAGGCGGCCATCGTCAAAGGCGAGATCGCCCCGGGCAGCAAGATTTCCGAACCTGAGCTGGCGCGCACCTACGGCATCAGCCGCGGGCCGTTGCGCGAGGCGATCCATCGCCTGGAAGGTCAGCGCCTGCTGGTTCGCGTCCCGCACGTGGGGGCCAGGGTGGTGTCGCTGAGTCACGCCGAACTGCTTGAGCTCTACGAAATTCGCGAGTCCCTGGAAGGCATGGCCTGTCGTCTGGCCGCCGAGCGCATGACCACCGAAGAAATCGAAGAGTTACGTCGGGTGCTGGAAACCCATGAGCGCGATGCGGCGTTTCAGGCCGGTGTCGGTTATTACCAGCAGGAAGGCGATTTCGATTTTCACTACCGAATCATCCAGGGCAGCGGCAACCGCACGCTGACGCAAATGCTCTGCGGCGAGCTATATCAACTGGTGCGCATGTACCGCATCCAGTTTTCCGCCACGCCCAATCGGCCGCGCCAGGCGTTCGCCGAGCACCACCGGATTCTCGATGCCATCGCCGACCGTGACGGTGAATTGGCCGAGTTGTTGATGCGTCGTCACATCGGCGCTTCAAAACGCAATATTGCCCGTCACTATCAGGACGGTGCCCATCAGACAGCCACTCCACGAGGTGAGTCATGAGTTCGAACAAGAGCACACCAGGCCAGCGTTTCCGCGATGCGGTTGCCAGCGAGCATCCGTTGCAAGTGGTCGGCACGATCAACGCCAACCATGCGCTGCTGGCCAAGCGCGCCGGTTTCAAGGCTATTTATCTGTCCGGTGGCGGGGTCGCTGCCGGTTCTCTCGGTGTGCCGGACCTGGGGATTACCGGGCTCGATGATGTGCTGACCGACGTACGTCGGATCACTGACGTTTGCGACCTGCCGCTGTTGGTGGACGTGGACACCGGTTTCGGTTCCTCGGCGTTCAACGTCGCGCGCACCGTGAAGTCGATGATCAAGTTCGGCGCGGCAGCGATTCACATCGAAGACCAGGTCGGCGCCAAGCGTTGCGGTCACCGCCCGAATAAAGAGATCGTTTCCCAGCAGGAAATGGTCGACCGGATCAAGGCGGCAGTCGACGCGCGTACCGATGACAGCTTCGTGATCATGGCCCGCACCGACGCCCTGGCGGTGGAAGGTCTGGAGTCGGCACTGGATCGCGCCGCGGCGTGCATCGAAGCCGGCGCCGACATGGTGTTCCCGGAAGCCATCACCGAACTGGATATGTACAAGCTGTTCGCCAGCCGCGTCAAAGCGCCGATCCTGGCCAACATCACCGAGTTCGGCGCCACGCCGCTCTACACCACCGAGCAACTGAAAGCCGCCGATGTGTCGCTGGTGCTGTACCCGCTGTCGGCCTTTCGCGCGATGAACAAAGCGGCGGAAAACGTCTACACCGCGATCCGTCGCGACGGTACGCAACAGAACGTCATCGACACCATGCAAACCCGCATGGAGCTTTACGATCGCATCGATTACCACACCTTCGAGCAGAAGCTCGATGCGTTGTTTGCTGCCAAGAAATAAAGATGGACGCACCCCCGTAGCAGCTGTCGAGCCTGCGAGGCTGCGTTCGAGGCCGAAGGACTCGCCAATCAGGCGGCGCGATTTCCCGGACGGACCGCGTCGTCAGGTTTACGACTGCTGTGCAGCCGAACGCCGCCTCGCGGGCTCGGCAGCTGCTACGAAAGCAAGATGATTATTTAGAGCTTGCCGATTCCCTGACAAATTCAAGATTGGAGACAGCAATGGCCGAAGCAAAAGTATTGAGTGGCGCCGGTCTGCGTGGCCAGGTGGCCGGGCAAACCGCATTGTCCACCGTGGGACAAGAAGGCGCAGGCCTGACCTATCGCGGCTATGACGTTCGCGAACTGGCGGCGCAAGCGCATTTCGAAGAAGTGGCGTACATGCTGCTGTACGGCGAACTGCCGAACAAGGCGCAACTGGCGGCCTACATCAACAAACTGAGCAAGCTGCGCGACCTGCCGCAAGCGCTGAAGGAAGTGCTTGAACGCATCCCGGCCGACGCCCATCCGATGGACGTGATGCGCACCGGTTGCTCGTTCCTCGGTAACCTTGAACCGGAGCATGACTTCTCCCAGCAGCACGATAAAACCGACCGGCTGCTGGCCGCGTTCCCGGCGATCATGTGCTACTGGTATCGCTTCAGCCACGACGGCAAACGCATCAACTGTGTGACCGATGAAGAGTCGATCGGCGGGCACTTCCTGCACCTGCTGCACGACAAGAAACCGAGCGAGTTGCACGTCAAGGTGATGAACGTTTCGCTGATCCTTTACGCGGAACACGAGTTCAATGCGTCGACCTTTACCGCCCGCGTTTGCGCATCGACCTTGTCCGACCTGTTCTCCTGCGTCACCGCGGCCATCGGTTCGCTGCGCGGCCCGCTGCATGGCGGCGCCAACGAAGCGGCGATGGAAATGATCGAGCGCTTCGCGTCGCCGGAAGAGGCGATCAAAGGCACGCTCGCCATGCTCGAGCGCAAAGACAAGATCATGGGTTTCGGTCACGCGATCTACAAAGACAATGATCCGCGTAATGAAGTGATCAAGGGCTGGTCGAAAAAGCTCGCTGACGAAGTCGGTGACACAGTGTTGTTCCCGGTTTCCGAAGCCATCGACAAGACCATGTGGGAACAGAAGAAACTGTTCCCCAACGCTGACTTCTACCATGCCTCGGCGTACCACTTCATGGGCATTCCAACCAAGCTGTTCACGCCGATTTTCGTCTGCTCACGCCTGACCGGCTGGGCGGCGCATGTGTTCGAACAGCGTGCAAACAACCGCATCATCCGCCCGAGCGCCGAATACGTCGGCGTCGAACAGCGCAAGTTCGTGCCAATCGAACAACGCTGAATGGTGGAGGCCGGCGCTGGTTGCTGAATGAACCGAAAACCCTGTGGGAGCGAGCTTGCTCGCGATAGCGGTGGGTCAGTCGACATCAATGTTGGATGTGACTCAGTCATCGCGAGCAAGCTCGCTCCCACAGTAAACCGAGTTCACTTCAAAGCCGGTGCCAGGCCCCACCTTTTGTAATCACCGTGACCGAGTCCTGACGATGAACACAGATTTCCGCAAATCGCTGCCCGGCAGCCATCTGGATTATTTCGACACCCGTGCGGCAGTCGAGGCCATCCAGCCTGGCGCCTATGACACCCTGCCGTACACCTCCCGTGTGCTGGCGGAAAACCTGGTGCGTCGCTGCGACCCGGCCACGCTCACCGAATCCCTGAAACAGTTCATCGAGCGCAAACGCGACCTCGACTTCCCGTGGTTTCCGGCCCGTGTGGTGTGCCACGACATTCTTGGTCAGACCGCCCTGGTCGACCTCGCCGGCCTGCGTGATGCCATCGCCCTGCAAGGCGGCGATCCTGCGCAAGTGAACCCGGTAGTGCCGACGCAATTGATCGTCGACCACTCTCTGGCCGTCGAGCGCGGTGGCTTCGATCCGGAGGCGTTCGAAAAGAACCGCGCCATCGAAGACCGTCGCAACGAAGACCGTTTCCACTTCATCAACTGGACCAAGAAGGCCTTCAAGAACGTCGATGTGATTCCGCCAGGCAACGGCATCATGCACCAGATCAACCTGGAGAAAATGTCGCCAGTGATCCAGGTGCGTGACGGCGTAGCTTTCCCGGATACCTGTGTCGGCACCGACAGTCACACCCCGCACGTTGATGCCTTGGGTGTGATCGCCATCGGTGTTGGCGGTCTGGAGGCGGAAAGTGTGATGCTTGGCCGCGCCTCCTGGATGCGTCTGCCGGAAAGCGTCGGTGTCGAACTGACCGGCAAGCTGCAACCGGGCATCACCGCCACCGATATGGTGCTGGCGCTGACCGAGTTCCTGCGCAAGCAAAAAGTCGTTGGGGCCTGGCTGGAATTCTTCGGCGAAGGCGCCTCCGCGCTGACCCTCGGCGACCGTGCGACCATTTCCAACATGGCCCCGGAATACGGCGCTACCGCAGCGATGTTCTACATCGACCAGCAGACCATCGACTACCTGAAACTCACCGGACGTGAAGGCGAGCAGGTGCAGTTGGTCGAAAATTACGCCAAGACCACAGGCTTGTGGGCCGATTGCCTGAAGGGCGCGCAATACGAGCGTGGCTTGACCTTCGATCTGTCTTCGGTGGTGCGCAACATGGCGGGGCCGAGCAATCCTCACGCCCGTGTCGCGACTTCCGATCTCGCGGCCCAAGGCATCTCTGGCCAGTGGGACGATGTGCCCGGCCAAATGCCGGACGGCGCAGTGATCATTGCTGCCATCACCAGCTGCACCAACACCAGCAACCCGCGCAACGTCATCGCTGCCGGCCTGTTGGCACGCAACGCCAACAAGCTCGGGTTGACCCGCAAGCCATGGGTCAAATCGTCACTCGCGCCGGGTTCGAAAACCGTGGCGCTGTACCTCGATGAAGCCGGCCTGACCTCTGAACTGGAACAGCTCGGTTTCGGTGTTGTGGCATTTGCCTGCACCACCTGCAACGGCATGTCCGGTGCGCTGGACCCGGTGATCCAGCAAGAGATCATCGACCGCGACCTGTATGCCACTGCCGTGCTGTCGGGTAACCGCAATTTCGACGGCCGGATTCACCCGTACGCCAAGCAGGCGTTCCTCGCGTCGCCGCCGTTGGTGGTGGCTTACGCCATTGCCGGGACCATCCGTTTCGACATCGAAAAAGACGTGTTGGGCCTGACGGCGGATGGCAAGGAAATCCGCCTCAAGGACATCTGGCCGAGCGACGAAGAGATCGACGCGGTGGTCAAGGCATCGGTCAAACCGGAGCAGTTCCGTCAGGTCTACATCCCGATGTTCGCCATTCACGAAGACACCGGTCCGAAAGTCAAACCGCTGTACGACTGGCGCGAGATGAGCACCTATATCCGTCGTCCGCCGTACTGGGAAGGCGCCTTGGCCGGGGCGCGTCCGCTCAAGGGCATGCGTCCGCTGGCGGTGCTGCCGGACAACATCACTACCGATCACCTGTCGCCGTCCAACGCCATCATGCTCGACAGCGCCGCTGGCGAATACCTGGCGAAAATGGGCTTGCCGGAAGAGGACTTCAACTCCTACGCGACTCACCGCGGTGACCACTTGACCGCGCAACGCGCGACCTTCGCCAACCCGAAACTGTTCAACGAAATGGTTCAGGAAAATGGCAAGGTCAAGCAGGGTTCGCTGGCGCGTGTCGAGCCGGAAGGCCAGGTCATGCGCATGTGGGAAGCCATCGAAACCTACATGGAGCGCAAGCAGCCGCTGATCATCATCGCAGGCGCCGACTACGGTCAGGGTTCGTCCCGCGACTGGGCGGCCAAGGGTGTGCGTCTGGCCGGTGTCGAAGCCATCGCAGCCGAAGGTTTCGAGCGCATCCACCGTACCAACCTGGTGGGCATGGGCGTGTTGCCGCTGGAGTTCAAGCCGGGCACCGACCGCAAGACGCTGGGCATCGACGGCACAGAAACCTTCGACGTGATCGGCGAGCGCACACCGCGCGCCACGCTGACCCTGGTCATCACCCGCAAGAACGGTGAGCAGGTGTCGGTGCCGGTGACCTGCCGCCTCGATACGGCTGAAGAAGTCTCGATCTATGAAGCCGGCGGCGTGTTGCAGCGTTTCGCCCAGGACTTCCTTGAATCGGCTGTTGCTGTCTAACGCGACTTGCCGGAGCAGGGCGATAACGTCCTGCTCCGGCGCATAAGGAACATTATGGCCCACGTATCCCAGATCAAGATTCCCGCCACCTACATGCGGGGCGGCACCAGCAAAGGCGTGTTCTTCAGCCTGCAAGACCTGCCTGAGTCGGCGCAGGTTCCGGGCCCGTCCCGCGACGCGTTGTTGTTGCGGGTAATCGGCAGCCCTGATCCGTATGAAAAGCAAATCGACGGCATGGGTGGGGCGACTTCCAGCACCAGCAAAACGGTGATCGTGTCCAAGAGCATCAAGGCCGATCACGATGTCGATTATCTGTTCGGTCAGGTCTCCATCGACAAGCCTTTTGTCGACTGGAGCGGTAACTGCGGCAACCTCTCGGCGGCGGTCGGTTCGTTCGCCATCAGCAGCGGTCTGGTAGAAGCCAGTCGCATCCCGCACAACGGTGTGGCGGTGGTGCGTATCTGGCAGGCTAATATCGGCAAGACCATCATCGCCCACGTGCCGATCACTGACGGTGCCGTACAGGAAACCGGTGATTTTGAACTCGATGGCGTGACCTTTCCGGCCGCTGAAGTGCAGCTCGAATTCATGAATCCGGCGGCCGAGGAAGAGGGCGCAGGCGGCTCGATGTTCCCGACCGGCAACCTGGTCGATGACCTGGAAGTGCCCGGTGTCGGCACGCTCAAGGTGACCATGATCAATGCCGGCATCCCGACCATTTTCCTCAACGCCGAAGCCATCGGCTACACGGGTACCGAGTTGCAGGGCGATATCAACGGCGACCCGAAAGCGCTGGCGATGTTCGAGACCATTCGCGCGCATGGCGCGCTGCGCATGGGGCTGATCCAGAATCTTGACGACGCCGCCAAGCGTCAGCACACCCCCAAGGTGGCGTTTGTCGCACGGCCTGCCGATTACCTCGCTTCCAGCGGCAAACCGGTGGCGGCAGGCGATGTCGACCTGTTGGTCCGCGCACTGTCCATGGGCAAGTTGCACCACGCGATGATGGGCACCGCTGCCGTAGCGATTGGCACCGCGGCGGCGATTGACGGCACACTGGTCAACCTCGCCGCGGGCGGTATTCCACGCAACGCGGTGCGCTTCGGGCATCCGTCAGGCACATTGCGCGTTGGCGCCGAAGCCAGTCTGGTCGATGGCGAATGGACCGTGACCAAAGCCATCATGAGCCGCAGTGCGCGGGTACTGATGGAAGGCTGGGTGCGCGTGCCGGGTGACTCGTTCTGATCCCGACACTAAGCCCATGTGGGAGCGGGCTTGCTCGCGAAGACGGACTGACATTCAACATTAATGTCGGCTGAAACACCGCTTTCGCGAGCAAGCCCGCTCCCACATTTGATCGCATTTCTACAATAAGAAAGATTAGCCCCCCGAGATTGATCCTGAACCGAGGTCCCATCAACGAACCACTGCCAGAGTGAATCGAACATGAGCGCCAACGTCGACCTGAACATTCGTCCCGACTACGACAAAGTCCTGCAGGACATTGCCGATTACGTTCTCAATTTCAAGATCGAGTCCAAAGAGGCGCTGGACACCGCCCGCAATTGCCTGATGGACACCCTCGGCTGTGGCCTGCTGGCCCTGCGCTTTCCTGAATGCACCAAACACCTGGGCCCCATCGTTGAAGGCACGGTCGTGCCCTTTGGCGCGCGTGTTCCCGGCACCCATTTTCGTCTCGACCCGGTAAAAGCGGCGTGGGACATCGGTTGTATCGTCCGCTGGCTCGATTACAACGACACCTGGCTGGCGGCCGAGTGGGGCCATCCGTCCGATAACCTCGGCGGGATCCTCGCGGTTGCCGATCACCTGTCGCAGAAGCGCGTGGCCAATGGCGATGCGCCGCTGACCATGCGAGCGGTGCTGGACGCGATGATCATGGCGCACGAGATTCAGGGCGTGATTGCCCTGGAGAACTCCTTCAACCGGGTCGGCCTGGACCATGTGCTGCTGGTCAAAGTCGCCTCGACGGCGGTGACCGCGAAACTGATGGGCGCCAATCGCGAGCAACTGCTGGCGGCGCTGTCCCACGCGTTTGTCGATGGCCAGGCATTGCGCACTTACCGTCACACGCCGAACGCCGGTTCGCGCAAGTCCTGGGCGGCGGGCGACGCCTCCAGTCGTGGCGTGCGATTGGCGGACATCGCCATGCGCGGCGAGATGGGCATTCCGGGTGTATTGACCGCGCCGCAATGGGGTTTCTACGACGTGCTGTTCAGCCATGCCAACAAGGACCTGGCGCTCAAGCCCGCAGATAAACGCACGTTCAGCCTCTCGCAGAAGTACGGCACTTACGTGATGGAAAACGTGCTGTTCAAGATCAGTTTCCCGGCCGAGTTCCACGCGCAAACCGCCTGCGAAGCGGCGGTGACCCTGCACCCGCAGGTGCGCGATCGTCTGGATGAAATCGACAAGATCGTTATCACCACTCACGAGTCGGCGATTCGTATCATTTCCAAGGTCGGCCAACTGGCCAATGCCGCGGACCGCGACCACTGCATCCAGTACATGACCGCCGTGCCGCTGGCCTTCGGCACTCTGGTGGCTGAACAGTACGAAGACGAGTTCCACGCCGCGCACCCGATCATCGACGAGTTGCGCGAGAAGATGGTCATTGTTGAAGAGCCGCGCTACACCCGTGAGTACCTGGAGGCCGACAAGCGCTCTATCGCCAACGCCCTGCAAGTGTTCTTCAAGGACGGCTCAAGTACCGGACAAGTGGTGGTCGAATACCCGATTGGCCATCGCCGTCGCCGCGCCGAGGGCATTCCCTTGCTGGAGGACAAGTTCAAGGCGAATCTGGCCACCCGATTCACTGCGCAGCGCAGTGCCGAGATTTTCGAGCTGTGCAAGGATCAGGCGCGGCTGGAGGCGACGCCGGTAAATCGGTTTGTGGATTTGTTTGTTATCTAAAGGGCCGCGTTATCGTTCAATCGCGAGCAAGCTCGCTCCCACATTTGACCGCAACCTCAAGGTAAATACGGTCCAGTGTGGGAGCGAGCTTGCTCGCGATAGCGGCTTAACAGGCGCTACGGAACTACTTGAACCGCCGCTCGACGCCTTTTTCCACCAGAATCTTCGCCGAAATCTCTTCCACGGAAAAATGCGTGGAGTTGATGTGCGCGATGTTCTCGCGGCGGAACAGGTTTTCGACTTCACGCACTTCGAACTCGCATTGGGCGTAGCTCGAGTAGCGGCTATTGGGCTTGCGCTCGTTGCGGATCGCGGTGAGGCGGTCCGGATCGATGGTCAGGCCAAACAGCTTGTGCTTGTGGGCACGCAATGCCGTTGGCAGTTGCAGGCGCTCCATGTCGTCTTCGGTCAGCGGGTAGTTGGCCGCACGAATACCGAATTGCATGGCCATATACAGGCAGGTTGGGGTTTTGCCGCAGCGCGACACGCCGACCAGGATCAGGTCGGCCTTGTCGTAATAGTGGGTACGGGCGCCGTCGTCGTTGTCGAGGGCGAAGTTCACTGCCTCGATACGCTCCATGTAATTGGAGTTGTGGCCAATGGAGTGGGACTTGCCGACCGAATACGACGAGTGTTCGCTCAACTCCTGCTCGAGTGGCGCGAGGAAGGTCGAGAAAATGTCGATCATGAAACCATTGGAGGTCGCGAGGATCTCACGAATATCCTGGTTGACGATCGTGTCGAAGATGATCGGACGAAAGCCGTCCTTTTCGGCGGCCTTATTGATTTGTTGTACCATGGCCCGCGCTTTGTCCACGTTGTCGATGTACGGTCGTATGACTTTGCTGAAGGTAATGTTTTCGAACTGCGCCAACAGACTTTGACCCAGGGTTTCGGCTGTAATGCCCGTGCCATCGGAGATAAAGAAAGCAGATCGTTTCATTTGCGCCTTGGGCCTTAAGCTGGTGACGATTCTTGGATATGATAGGCGCGGTTTGTCGGCCTGGATTGGCCCGCATTCTCACTTATTTTCCAGGTCCAGGCCATATTGCTGGCAAATGCTCCTGATGAGCCGCCAGCGCCCTGAGCTTTTCCAACACAGTTAGTGGAGAGATCACCTTGGTAGAGTACGTAGTTTCCCTCGATAAGCTCGGCGTCCATGATGTGGAGCATGTGGGGGGCAAGAACGCATCCCTGGGCGAGATGATCAGTAATCTTGCGGGGGCCGGTGTATCGGTCCCGGGTGGCTTCGCCACGACGGCTCAGGCTTATCGTGATTTTCTCGAATTAAGTGGTTTGAACGACCAGATCCACGCAGCCCTCGACGCACTGGACGTCGACGACGTGAACGCCCTGGCGAAAACCGGTGCGCAAATCCGTCAATGGATCATGGAAGCCGAATTCCCGGAGAAGCTCAACACCGAGATCCGCACCGCGTTCGCCACGCTGTCGGCCGGTAACCCGGACATGGCCGTGGCCGTGCGCTCCTCGGCAACCGCCGAAGACTTGCCGGACGCTTCCTTCGCCGGCCAGCAGGAAACCTTCCTGAACATCCGCGGCGTCGAAAACGTCATTCGTGCTGCCAAGGAAGTCTTTGCTTCCCTGTTCAACGACCGTGCCATTTCCTACCGCGTGCATCAGGGTTTCGACCACAAGCTGGTTGCCCTGTCGGCTGGCGTGCAGCGCATGGTCCGTTCGGAAACCGGCACTGCCGGCGTGATGTTCACCCTCGATACCGAATCCGGCTTCCGTGACGTGGTGTTTATCACCGGCGCCTACGGCCTGGGCGAAACTGTCGTACAGGGCGCGGTGAACCCGGATGAGTTCTACGTCCACAAAGGTACGCTGGCAGCGGGTCGCCCGGCGATCCTGCGCCGCAACCTGGGCAGCAAAGCCATCAAGATGATCTACGGCGACGAAGCCAAGGCCGGTCGTTCGGTCAAGACTGTCGATGTCGACAAGGCCGAACGCGCGCGCTTCTGCCTGACCGATGCTGAAGTCAGCGAACTGGCCAAGCAGGCGATGATCATCGAGAAGCACTACAAGTGCCCGATGGACATCGAGTGGGCCAAAGACGGCGATGACGGCAAGCTGTACATCGTTCAGGCTCGCCCTGAAACCGTGAAGAGCCGCACCCAGGCCAACGTCATGGAACGTTACCTGTTGAAAGAAACCGGCACCGTGCTGGTTGAAGGTCGCGCCATCGGCCAGCGCATCGGCGCCGGTAAAGTGCGCATCATCAAAGACGTTTCCGAGATGGACAAAGTCCAGCCGGGAGACGTTCTGGTTTCCGACATGACCGACCCGGACTGGGAGCCGGTCATGAAGCGCGCCAGCGCCATTGTCACCAACCGTGGCGGCCGTACCTGCCACGCGGCGATCATTGCGCGTGAACTGGGTATCCCGGCAGTCGTGGGTTGCGGTAACGCCACCCAGCTGTTGAAAGACGGCCAGGGCGTGACGGTTTCCTGCGCTGAAGGCGACACCGGTTTCATCTTCGAAGGCGAGTTGGGCTTCGACATCAAGAAAAACTCCGTCGACGCCATGCCGGAACTGCCGTTCAAAATCATGATGAACGTCGGTAACCCGGATCGCGCCTTCGATTTCGCGCAGTTGCCGAACGCCGGTGTGGGCCTGGCCCGCCTGGAATTCATCATCAACCGCATGATCGGCGTGCACCCTAAAGCACTGCTGAACTACGACGGTCTGCCGTCGGAAATCAAGGAAAGCGTCGACAAGCGCATTGCCGGTTACCACGATCCGGTCGGCTTCTACGTCGAGAAACTGGTCGAGGGCATCAGCACCCTGGCCGCCGCGTTTTGGCCGAAGAAGGTCATCGTGCGTCTGTCGGACTTCAAGTCCAACGAATACGCCAACCTGATCGGCGGCAAGCTCTACGAGCCGGAAGAAGAAAACCCGATGCTGGGCTTCCGCGGCGCTTCGCGTTACATCAGCGAGTCGTTCCGTGACTGCTTCGAACTCGAATGCCGCGCGCTGAAGCGTGTGCGCAACGACATGGGCCTGACCAACGTCGAAATCATGGTGCCGTTCGTCCGCACCCTGGGCGAAGCCAGCCAGGTCGTGGACCTGTTGGCCGAGAATGGCCTGGCGCGTGGCGAAAACGGTCTGCGCGTCATCATGATGTGCGAACTGCCGTCCAACGCGATCCTCGCTGAAGAGTTCCTCGAGTTCTTCGACGGCTTCTCCATCGGCTCTAACGACCTGACCCAGCTGACCCTTGGTCTGGACCGTGACTCCGGGATCATCGCGCATCTGTTCGACGAGCGTAATCCAGCGGTCAAGAAGCTGCTGTCCAACGCGATTCAGGCCTGCAACAAGGCTGGTAAATACATCGGTATTTGCGGCCAGGGCCCTTCCGACCACCCAGACCTGGCCAAGTGGCTGATGGAGCAGGGTATCGAAAGCGTTTCGTTGAACCCCGATTCCGTACTGGAAACCTGGTTCTTCCTGGCTGAAGGTCAGGCTGCGGTCTGATCCGTGAATGAAGCCCGGGTCAGGCTTTTCCGCTGACCGGGGCTTTAAGATTCAAGTAGGGCGGCATCCGGATGGAACCCGCCCTTTTTTATGCAAGAGCATTATGCAAAGCAGCAGCAACCTATTTCCTGTCGCCTTGATCAGCGCCGAGCGTCGCGGCGATCTGAGCGAGGACGTCTATCGTTTGAAACCCGGCAACAGCCCGGACGGCACCGTCGAGCTGGCGGTCACCCGCCTGGGCATGGCCGATGAGCCCACCGTGCGTGGCGTTCCAGTGATTTTGCTTCACGGCAGTTTTTCCAATCGGCGTTTCTGGTTTTCCCCCAAAGGCCTTGGACTGGGCGCCTATCTGGCGCGTGCCGGCTTTGATGTCTGGATACCGGAAATGCGCGGTCACGGCTTGTCCCAGCGCAATCAGAACTATCGAAAGAACCGCGTTGCCGACTATGCCCGTTACGATTTGCCGGCGATTGCTGCGTTCGTTCGTGAGCAAAGCGGTCAGGTTCCGCACTGGATTGGTCATTCACTGGGCGGCATCACCCTGGCGGCAGCGCTGGGTGGTCAGTACCTGGGTGAGCCTGCCGTGGCGTCTGCGGCATTTTTTGGTACGCAGGTCAGTCGTACCTATTGGCCGCTGAAATTTCCCCCGGTGGAGTGGAGCGGGCGCTTCATCCTGAAGCGTTTCGCGCAAATTTCAGGCTCCCGCCTCAAGCGCGGTCCGGAGGACGAGCCGATAGGCCTGGCGCTGGAGGGCATGCGCTGGTACGGCTTGTTCGGACGTTTTGGCGATGCCGAGAAAGACTGGTGGGCCGGGCTGGCGGAGGTTCAGGTGCCGGTCCTGGGCGTCAGCGCGACCAGTGATCATCAGGACCCGGATTGGGCGTGTCGCAAGCTGTTCGATCAGATCGGTTCCGAGCACAAGCAGTTCATCTGCCTGGGGCGCGAGCAGGGTTTTTCGGACAATTTCGGGCATGTTGAAATGCTCGTCAGCAAAGCCGCACAGGCCGAAGTCTGGCCGTTGGTGCAGCGCTGGCTGACAGATCCGCAGGCGCCGTTGTTGGCTGGCAAACCGGATTTGGCGACAGCGGTCTGAGTACGAATGCTCTGACAAGATCGTTTCGCTCCGATCAGCGAACGGCTAAGATATGACGCATTGAGCTGTTCTGGTCACAAACAGTTGTTGAGTCGGCCTTATGTTCGTACCGCTTGAGCGTCTGATCAATCTGAATGAAGGTTATCGGCGGACGTTCCAGGTTGAAGGGCGTAGCCTGCTGTTGTTGGTGCTGGATAATCAGCCGTTGTTGCTGATAGACAGCTGCCCGCACCAAGGCTCGCCGCTCGGCAGCGCGACATTGTCGGGAAATATCCTGCGTTGTCAGCGCCACGGTATCGAATTTCAGCTGCCCAGCGGCGTGCCGGTACAGGCACAGTGTCCTGGCTTGAGTATGCTGAAGGTGGCTTACGAGGGGGATCGCATCGGAATAGATGTTTAAATTCTTTGCTGATACTCGTTTCAGTGCCGTAACCCCTGCGATTTTCGACAGCCCACGATCTGTTCTTTCTCTTACAGGAGTTTCTCGATGAACCATTACCTTACTCCCGACCTGTGTGATGCCTACCCGGAACTGGTGCAGGTGCTGGAGCCGATGTTCAGCAATTTTGGTGGCCGTGACTCCTTCGGCGGCGAAATCGTTACCATCAAGTGCTTCGAAGACAACTCGCGGGTCAAGGAGCAGGCCGAGCTCAAAGGGAATGGCAAGGTGCTGGTGGTCGATGGCGGTGGTTCACTGCGCCGCGCCTTGCTGGGCGACATGATCGCCGAGAAAGCCGCGAAAAACGGTTGGGAAGGGTTGGTCATCTACGGCTGTATCCGTGATGTCGACGTTATTGCGCAAACCGACCTGGGTGTGCAGGCGCTGGCCAGTCACCCGATGAAAACCGACAGGCGTGGCCTCGGTGACCTCAACGTTGCGGTAACCTTCGCCGGCGTGACTTTCCGTCCGGGTGAATACATCTATGCGGACAACAATGGCGTGATCGTCTCGCCTAGTCCGTTGAAAATGCCGGAATAAATAACTGATTCAGCCAGGGGTGAGGATGTTCGAGGAAGAAAACGCGCAGTGGGGGCTGGTGCATGCCCTGGTGCTGGATGGTAAAGGTGGTGCGCGTTGGCTTGCCCGGACTGAACTGGATGACCTGCAACTGCAACCCCATGAAAGCCTTTGGCTGCACTGGGACCGTAGTCACCCGCAAACTCAGACCTGGTTGCGTAAATCCAGCGGCCTGAGTGAGTTCAGCTGTGACCTGCTGCTCGAAGAGAACACCCGGCCGCGCCTGTTGGCGCTGCCGGACTCCGAGTTGTTGCTGTTTTTGCGCGGAATCAACCTCAACCCGGGTGCCGAGCCTGAAGACATGGTGTCAGTACGCATCTTCGCCTCTGCTCAGCGGGTCATTTCCCTGCGTTTACGCCCGTTACGCGCCACCGATGAGTTGCTGGTGCAACTGAATGAGGGCAAGGGGCCGAAAACCACCTCCGAACTGGTCCTTTATCTGGCTCAGTACCTCACCCATAAGGTGCAGGATCTGGTCAGCGATCTCTCCGAAATCGTCGATGACGAAGAAGAAAAGCTGGATGCCGACGAACGGTATACTCCGGAGCATGGCTCCATTGTGCAGATCCGTCGGCGAGCGGCAGGACTGAAGCGCTTCCTTGCTCCGCAGCGGGAAATCTTCGGCCAGCTGACGCGGATAAAACTGCCCTGGTTTGTCGACGATGACAGCGACTACTGGAACGAATTGAACAACAGCCTGACGCGTTACCTGGAAGAGCTGGAATTGACCCGAGAGCGCGTGGGGCTGGTGCTTGAGACTGAAGACCGGCGTTTGAACGTGCATATGAATCGCATCATGTACCGCTTCGGGATCATCACCGGGATCTTTTTGCCGATGAGTTTTCTGACCGGTTTGCTCGGGATAAACGTCGGCGGAATTCCTTTTTCCGGGAACCCTTATGGCTTCGTGATTGCCTGCCTGATGATGGTGACGGTAGGGGTGGGGCAGTGGTGGTTGTTCCGGCGTTTGCGCTGGGTATGAGGGAGAGCCATGTGACCCGAAGAATTTTGATCGCGTCTTTCACAGATATCACGAGAGGTGCGTATGCACGATCCGTTTGAACAGTCCTTGCGCGACATGCTCAAGGCATCACCGTCCACCCGTGACGACGATGCCTGTCTGGGGCGTGTGCTGAAAACCGCCAACCGCCAGGTTGGTGCCGGTGATCTGTTCAGCCTGCTGGGCCGCTGGCTGCCCGCGCTGATGATCGCCCTGAATAACGGATCGGCCCATGTCATGCCGGTTTCCCGTCATAAACCTGCTGCCCGCACTGCTGATAAGGCTGATTGAATATGGAACTTGATCTCTGGACTCAGAGCCTCGTCACGGCAATGACTGCGTTGTGGACCAAGGTAGCGAACTTCATTCCTAACCTGTTCGGCGCACTGGTAGTGCTTCTGCTGGGTTTTGTCGTAGCCAAGCTGCTCGACACCCTGCTCTCGAAATTGCTGGCAAAACTGGGCCTGGATCGCTTGATGGGCGGTACCGGCTTGACCAAGCTGCTGTCCCGCGCAGGGCTGCAGGTGCCGATCTCTACGCTGATCGGCAAGATCGTTTATTGGTTCGTTTTGCTGATTTTCCTGGTTTCTGCTGCAGAATCCCTTGGCTTGGAGCGAGTTTCGGCTACGCTCGATATGTTGGCGTTGTATGTGCCGAAAGTATTCGGCGCCGCGCTGGTGTTGCTGGTGGGCGTGTTGCTCGCACAATTGGCCAATGGGCTGGTGCGTGGCGCCGCAGAAGGCGTAGGGCTGGATTACGCAGCAGGTCTTGGGCGTATCGCTCAAGGCCTGGTGATCATCATCAGTATTTCGGTCGCGATCAGTCAGCTTGAGGTCAAAACAGACCTGCTGAACCATGTGATCGTGATTGTCTTGATTACCGTTGGTCTGGCAGTTGCCTTGGCCATGGGGTTGGGAAGTCGGGAAATCGCTGGTCAGATTCTTGCTGGAATCTATGTGCGTGAGTTGTATCAGGTTGGGCAACAAGTACGTGTTGGTGAGGTCGAAGGTCAGATCGAAGAGATCGGCACGGTTAAAACTACATTGCTGACCGATGAGGGTGAGCTAGTCTCACTTTCCAATCGGATCCTCCTGGAACAGCATGTTAGTAGCCGCTAACCCGGCAAACCCTGCTAATGTATGCCGCCGCAAAATGCCCGATACGATGGGCTGCGGCGGACATTGACCTGACTGTCGGCCCGACTTGTTTTGAATAAAGCCCAATCGCTATCCATGCGCTACGACCCCCGCGAACTCTCTGATGAGGAGTTGGTCGCGCGCTCGCACACGGAGCTGTTTCACGTGACGCGCGCCTACGAAGAGCTGATGCGGCGTTATCAGAGAACATTATTTAACGTTTGTGCACGGTATCTTGGGAACGATCGTGATGCAGATGATGTCTGTCAGGAAGTGATGTTGAAGGTGTTGTACGGCTTGAAGAACTTCGAGGGCAAATCGAAGTTCAAAACGTGGCTCTACAGCATCACGTACAACGAATGCATCACGCAGTATCGGAAGGAACGGCGTAAGCGTCGCTTGATGGATGCTTTGAGTCTGGACCCCCTTGAGGAAGCGTCTGAAGAGAAGGCGCCGAAACCTGAGGAAAAGGGTGGACTTGATCGCTGGTTAGTGTATGTGAACCCGATTGACCGAGAAATTCTAGTGCTACGATTTGTCGCAGAGTTGGAGTTTCAGGAGATCGCGGACATCATGCACATGGGTTTGAGTGCAACGAAAATGCGGTACAAACGCGCTCTTGACAAATTGCGTGAGAAATTTGCAGGCATCACTGAAACTTAGTTCAGCGCAAATATTTCTTACGTGTAGGCAAGTTCTGATAGACTTGCCGCCGAGTTGTCCCCCGGTTTGCGGGACTGCTTTACAATCACCAGATGGGGATTTAACGGATGAAACTGAAAAACACCTTGGGCTTGGCCATTGGTTCTCTTATTGCCGCTACTTCGTTCGGCGCTCTGGCACAAGGCCAAGGCGCGGTCGAAGGAGAAGCATTCTGGGGCAAAACCTGGAACCACAGCGTCGATTCCTACCAGAACGGCCGTACTCCTGGCGTCTCGATCGGCTACTTCCTGACCGATGACGTGTCTGTGAACGCGACCTATCGCAAAGACGAATACACTCGTTCGGACACCGACACTGGCAACCAGCGGATCCGTGGCGATCACTTCGGTCTGAAATCCCAGTACCACTTCGGTACCGTTGGCGACGCTATCCGTCCTTACGTTGAAGGCGGTGTATCCCACGGCAGCATGACCAACGTCGCTGCTGACGGTCACACTGGTCGTGACAAGTCCACCTACCTGACCACTGGCGCTGGCGCCAAGTGGTACATGACCGACAACCTGTACGCTCGTGCTGGCGTTGAAGCCGACTACAAGCTGGACAACGGTCGTTGGGACTACCAGGCTCTGATCGGCCTGGGCGTTAACTTCGGCGGCACCGGCGGCAAAGTTGCTCCAGCTCCAGTAGCTCCAGCACCGGCTCCAGAGCCAGCTCCAGAAGCTCCAGTTGCTGAAGTTGTTCGCGTTCAACTGGACGTGAAATTCGACTTCAACAAGGCTGTTGTCAAGCCAAACAGCTACGGCGACGTGAAGAACCTGGCTGACTTCATGAAGCAGTACCCGAACACCACCACCGTAGTTGAAGGTCACACCGACAACGTCGGTCCTGACGCTTACAACCAGAAGCTGTCCCAGCGTCGTGCTGACGCTGTTAAGCAAGTTCTGGTCAAAGACGGCGTTGAAGCTAACCGCGTTCACTCGGTTGGTTATGGCAAGTCCCGCCCAATTGCTGACAACAGCACTGACGCTGGCCGCGCTGCAAACCGTCGCGTAGAAGCGCAGGTTGAAGCTACCGCTAAGTAATTAGCCTGGTAGTTCGGAAAAGCCCGGCTTAGGCCGGGCTTTTCTTTGCCTGCGATTTGGCTTTTTGGAAGATCGTCCGAACGCGGCCCGAGCCTTCGAGGGCACTATGCGAGGTTAGCGTTCCAGAACTCTTCTAAAGGAGCTGCCGCAGGCTGCGATCTCTTGGCGTTGTCACTGGCAGCCACTGCACCTATCACCAGGATCGCCGGGCTTTTCAGTTGGAAGCTGTGGGCATCTTCCTGCATCGCTGTCAGGCTACTCCGACATTCACGCTGGTGTGGCAATGAAGCATTTTCAATCATCGCCACGGGCGTATCAGCGGCCATCCCACCAGCGAGCAATTGCTCGCCAATTGAGCTCAATTTCGCCACGCCCATGTAAATCACCAGCGTCGTACCGCTTTGAGCCAAGGCTCGCCAGTTAAGCTCGCTGTCGTCCTGAGTGTGCGCGGTGACCAGCGTTACGCCGCGGGCGACGCCGCGCAGGGTCAGGGAAATATCGCATTGCGTTGCGCCGGCCAGGCCTGCGGTGATGCCATTGACCAACTCCACTTCAATCTCGCGCTCGCGCAGCCACTGCGCTTCTTCACCGCCGCGTCCGAAAATGCATGGATCGCCGCCCTTGAGCCGTACCACGCACTTGCCTTGGCGGGCATAACGCAGCATCAAGCGATGAATGAACGCCTGCGGAGTAGAGCGACAGCCACCACGTTTGCCGACCGCAATGATGCGTGCCTGCGGGCAATGCACCAGCACCGCGTCGTTCACCAGGTCATCGATCAGCACCACATCGGCTTCGTTCAGCGCCCGTACAGCTTTGAGGGTCAGCAATTCAGGGTCACCGGGGCCTGCGCCCACCAACCAGACTTTTGCGCTCATGTTCTATTCCTCACGAGGTGATTGCGACGGGCTGCACGCTGGCCGCCAACAGACGCTTGATTTCCGGGATACAGGAGCCGCATTGCGTGCCGCAACCGAGTTGTTGTTTCAGACCCTGCAAATCCAGGCCGCTGCGAATACCGGCACACACCGCGCCTTCGCTGACGTTCTTGCAGTTGCACAGGGTTTTGTTGGCGCTGACGGATGCACCTGCACTGCCGGGTGGCGTGCTCAACGGTGCCAAGAGCCAGCGCCGCAGTTGTTCGTCGGCGCGGCCTTCCAGCCAGAGGTTTTGCAGCCAGTGTTGGGCAAGGGTTTCACCGGCCAGACGAATGGCGGTAATCCGGCCCTGTTCGATGCGCACGCGTTTGCCAATGGCGCGCCGTGGATCGTCGTAAGCCAGGACCGGGCCATCGTTGAGTCCCAGTTGTTGATCGATGTCATGCAGCCGTTGCGGGTCGGGTGCCTGGGCGCTGGCAGCGCGTATCAGCAGCGCTGGGCGTTCACGGCCGGCCAGGCTGAGGCTGACGTAGGCAAAGCCCTCACAGAGTGGTCGCAAGGTCTCGAAATGCTGCTGAACATCGCCCTCAACCAGTGCGAACAAATGCCATGGCAGCTTTACCGGTTCGATACGCACGCCGCTGTGCTTGAGTTCAGGTTGTTTCGACAGAGGATCGAACGCCGGTTGTGTGAGCGTATTGACGCCACCCTTGAGGAAACGGTCTCCCCAGTGCATCGGCAGAAACGCCTGGCCCGGGCGCACGCTGTCATCACCGCCGACCGCAACGATCAGGCTGCCTCGACGGCTTTTGAGGCTGACCAGATCACCGTTTTGCAGCCGATACCGACGCAGTTCATCAGGATGCAGGCTCAACAGGGCTTCGCTGACATGCCCGAACAATTGCGCAGCCGTGCCGGTGCGGCTCATGCCATGCCATTGATCGCGCAGGCGCCCGGTGATCAGGGTCAGCGGAAAGCGTGCGTCACGTTGCTCCTTGGCGGCGCGATAAGGGTCGGCGACAAACTGTGCGCGGCCACTCTGGGTAGGAAAAATTCCGTCCGCATAAAGCCGTGGCGTTCCGCTCAAGGCGCCGTCCGGGAACGGCCATTGCTGCGGGCCGAGGCGGTCGAGCAGTGCATGACTGATCCCGCAGAGGTCCAGATCGCGTCCGCGTGTCAGTTGTTTGTATTCATCGAAGATCTGCGCCGGTTGCTCGAAAGCAAACAGGCTGGGCTGTGCTGGACGCAGGCGCTGTTCCAGACGCTGTGCGAAATCCACAGTGATCGCCCAGTCCGGGCGCGCTTCACCCGGTGCGCTGATGGCGCGGCGAACGTGGGAAATCCGCCGTTCGGAGTTGGTCACCGTGCCTTCCTTCTCACCCCAACTGGCGGCCGGCAGCAGCAGGTCGGCGAAGGGCGCGGTTTCGGTGGTACGAAAGGCTTCTTGCAGCACCACAAACGGGCAAGCCTGCAACGCCGCACGCACGGTTTGCTGATCCGGCAACGACTGCGCCGGGTTGGTGCAGGCGATCCACAATGCTTTGATCTTGCCGCTCTGGACCTGTTCGAACAGTTCGATGGCGGTTAGCCCGGTGGTGTCAGGTAGTTTCTCGACGCCCCAGTACGCCGCCACTTCGGCGCGATGCTCAGCATTGGCCGCTTCGCGATGGCCAGGCAGCAAGTTCGACAAACTGCCGGTTTCGCGCCCGCCCATGGCATTCGGCTGACCGGTAAGCGAGAAGGGGCCCGCACCTGGGCGGCCGATTTGCCCGGTGGCCAGGTGCAGGTTGATCAGTGCACTGTTTTTTGCGCTGCCGGCAGTGGATTGATTCAGGCCCATGCACCACAGCGAGAGAAAACTGGTTGAGGTGCCGACCCACTCGGCGCATTGCTGCAGCTGTTCAACGCTGATCCCGCAGAGTTGCGCGACCATTTGCGGGGTGTAATCGCGCACCAGGTTTTTCAGCTCGGCCAAGCCTTCGGTGTGCGCCTTGATGAACTCGCGGTCGACCCAGTCTTCCCACAGCAGCAGATGCAATATCCCATGGAACAGCGCGACATCGGTGCCGGGCAGAATGGCCAGGTGCAGGTCGGCGAGGTCGCAAGTGTCCGTACGCCTGGGGTCGATGACGATGACTTTCATCTGTGGTCGGCGGGATTTGGCTTCTTCCAGTCGGCGAAACAGCACCGGATGGGCGTAGGCCATGTTGCTGCCGACAATCATCACGCAATCGCTCAGTTCAAGGTCTTCATAGCTGCACGGCGGGGCGTCGGCGCCCAGGCTGCGCTTGTAGCCGACCACCGCCGACGACATGCAGAGTCGCGAATTGCTGTCGATGTTGTTGGTGCCGACCAGCGCCCGGGCCAACTTGTTGAAAGCGTAATAATCTTCGGTCAGCAGTTGCCCGGAGATATAGAACGCCACGCTGTCCGGGCCGTGCTCGGCGATCGTGTCGGCGAACACGCTGGCGGCGTGATCGAGAGCGGTGTCCCAATCGGTACGGCTGCGGGCCATACCTTTGCCGAGGCGCAGTTCCGGGTACAGCGCCCGCGCTGCACGGTCGCCGGTGAGGTGCAGGGTCGAGCCTTTGCTGCACAGCTTGCCGAAGTTGGCCGGGTGCGTCGGGTCGCCGCTGACGCCGAGGATCTGCTCGCCGTCATGCTCGATCAGTACGCCGCAGCCCACCCCGCAATAACAGCAGGTCGAGGCGGTCGTCTGGCGGCTCATCAGCCTGCTTCCCGCAGAGCCAGCATGACCCGACCGTTCTCCACCCGTGCCGGATGGTGATGAGCGCAGCCGACATCAGGTGCCAGGGCCTGACCGGACTCCAGGTCGATCTGCCAGTTGTGCAACGGGCAAGCGACGCGTTTGCCGTAGATCAGTCCCTGGGACAGTGGTCCGCCCTTGTGTGGGCAGCGGTCGTCGAGCGCGAAAACTTCGTCGTCGCTGGTGCGGAAAATCGCGATGTCACCTTTGGGGCCGCTGATGATGCGCGAGCCCAGGGCGTTGATTTCTTCGAGTGCGCAGATATCCAGCCAGTTCATGCCGACACCTCCAGGTTTTTCACGGGGATCACATCGAACTCCTTCTTCAGCAATGGCTGCTCAAGGCGTTCTTTCCATGGGTCCTGCTCGAACGACAGGGAGAATTGCAGCCGGTCGTTAAGCGCTTTGCGGCGCTCCGGGTCTTCCAGCACGGCTTTCTTGATGTGTTCCATGCCGACCCGTTGCAGGTAGTGCACGGTGCGCTCTAGGTAGAAGGCTTCTTCGCGATACAGCTGCAGGAACGCGCCGTTGTACTCGCGCACCTCTTCAGCGGTTTTCAGTTTGACGAAGAATTCCGCGACCTCGGTTTTGATCCCGCCGTTGCCGCCGATGTACATCTCCCAACCCGAGTCGACGCCGATGATTCCGACGTCCTTGATCCCGGCTTCCGAGCAGTTGCGCGGGCAACCAGAGACCGCCAGCTTGACCTTGTGCGGCGACCACATGTTGAACAGGTCATGCTCCAGTTCGATGCCCAGTTGCGTGGAGTTTTGCGTACCGAAGCGGCAGAACTCGCTGCCGACGCAGGTTTTTACCGTGCGGATCGATTTGCCGTAGGCATGGCCGGACGGCATGTCGAGGTCCTTCCAGACGCCGGGAAGATCCTGCTTCTTGATCCCCAGCAAGTCGATGCGCTGGCCGCCCGTGACCTTGACCATGGGCACGTTGTACTTGTCGGCGACATCGGCAATGCGCCGCAGCTCCGAAGGATTGGTCACACCGCCCCACATCCGAGGGACTACAGAGTACGTGCCGTCTTTCTGAATGTTGGCGTGGGCCCGTTCGTTGATCAGCCGTGATTGCGGATCGTCCTTGGCCTCGCCTGGCCAGGTGGAAATCAGGTAGTAGTTGAGCGCCGGGCGGCAGGTGGCGCAGCCATTCGGGGTGCGCCAGTTCAGGTAGCTCATGGTCCCGGCGATGGTCAGCAGATGCTCTTCGCGGATTGCCTGGCGGATCTGTCCGTGGTTGAGGTCGCTGCAACCGCAGATGGCTTTTTCGCTTTTCGGTTTGACGTCCGCCGCACCGCCGACGGTGTTGATCAGGATCTGTTCCACCAATCCGGCGCAGGAGCCGCAGGAGCTGGCCGCTTTGGTGTGTTTCTTGACTTCGTCGACGCTGAACAGCCCGTGTTCCTGAATCGCCTTGACGATGGTGCCCTTGCAGACGCCATTGCAACCGCAGACTTCGGCGTTGTCAGCCATGCTCATGGCTTTGTCCTGGCCTTGATGGCCTACATCGCCCAGAGCGTTTTCGCCGAACATCAGGTGATCGCGGATTTCGCCGATGGCGTGGTTCTCACGAATCTGCCGGAAATACCAGCCGCCATCCGCGGTGTCGCCGTACAGACAGGCACCGACCAGCACGTCATCCTTGATCACCAGTTTTTTATAGACCCCGCCGATCGGGTCGGAGAGGGTGATGGTTTCGGTGCCTTCGCCGCCCATGAAGTCACCGGCGGAGAACAGGTCGATGCCGGTGACTTTCAATTTGGTCGAGGTCACCGAGCCCGAATAGCGGGCAAACCCCAGTTGCGCCAGGTGGTTGGCGCAGACCTTGGCCTGCTCGAACAACGGCGCTACCAGGCCGTAGGCGATGCCACGGTGGCTGGCGCATTCGCCGATCGCGTAGATGCGCGGGTCATAGGTTTGCAGGGTGTCGTTGACCAGAATCCCGCGGTTGCACGGGATGCCGGATTTTTCCGCGAGTTCGGTATTGGGACGAATGCCGGCGGCCATCACCACCAGGTCAGCGGGAATGATGTCGCCGTTCTTGAACTGCACCGAGCCGACCCGGCCATTACCGGCGTCGTGCAGGGCCTGGGTCTGTTCGCACAGGCGAAAGTGCAAGCCGCGTCCTTCCAGTGCGGTTTGCAGCAACTGGCCGCTGGTTTTGTCCAGTTGCCGCTCCAGCAACCACTCGCCGAGGTGCACCACGGTCACGTGCATGCCGCGCAGCATCAGCCCATTGGCGGCTTCAAGGCCCAGCAGGCCGCCGCCGATGACTACTGCGTGTTTGTGGGTCTTGGCGGTGTCGATCATGGCCTGGGTGTCGGCGATGTCGCGGTAGCCGATGACGCCTTCCAGGGTATTGCCTGGGATCGGCAGGATGAATGGCGTCGAGCCGGTGGCGATCAGCAGTCGGTCGTATTCGGCTTCGCTGCCGTCTTCGGCGATGACCCGGCGTTTGACCCGGTCGATTTCCACCACCTTGCGGTTGAGCAGCAGCTTGATGTTGTTTTCCAGGTACCAATCAAGATCGTTAAGCACGATCTCTTCAAAGGTCTGCTCACCCGCCAGCACCGGCGAAAGAAGAATGCGGTTGTAGTTGGTATGGGGCTCGGCACCGAAGACCGTGATGTCATACAGCTCGCTGCTCAGCTTGAGCAATTCTTCCAGGGTGCGAACCCCGGCCATGCCATTGCCGATCATCACCAGTTTTAGTTTTTTCATCAGGTTCTCCGGGGAGCTCAGGCTTGCCTCATCAGGGCGGTCAGGCTGGCTCGACAAATTTTGCGCAAACAAAAAAAGGCGTCCCGCTAGTTTCCTAGCGAGGACGCCTTTGTCCTGGTCCCGTTCTCTCGGGAAGCACGCCCTTCGTCGTTGAAGGCCGGGCTTTATGTCTGTTGAAAAAGGTAATGCAGTGGTCGTGCCAAATCGGGGGAGGGCGCGGTTTTGTTGGGATTTGCTTCGTTATTCAGTATCTGGATTGGTCTTTTTGCACCGAATCAAAGCGCGTTGCCCGTTAATGGAGCGTATGGGCGATAGATTCGAGGGGGCTATAAGTCCGCTTTCGCGAGCAAGCTCGCTCCCACATTTGATCAACGTCGTATGCAGATGCTGTGTTCGCTGAAGATCTCTTGTGGGAGCGAGCTTGCTCGCGAAAGGCGCGACTGGATCTCAGCCATGAAATACCAGATACAACAGCACCAGATTGATCAGCAGCGACACCAGCGCCAAGGTCCGCCAGACCTTCAACGGTTCACGTTCCAGCAACGGTCTTGGTCGCACACTCAAACTGCGCCGTTCACCTTGCTCCAGCGCCAGTAACCATTCCTCCGCCGTCTCATAACGTTGCGCCGGGTCGGCGCACACCGCACGTTCCAGGCTTTGTCCCAGCCAGTCGGGTAAATCCGGCCGATAACGATTGGCGTTGATTGGCAGGCCAAAGCGCGGACGTTGAAAGGCTTCGATTTCCCCGTAGGGATAATGCCCGGTGGCCAGGTAATAAAGCGTCACGCCAACCGCATACAGATCCTGTTGCGGTGTCGGTGGATTCCCGTTGAACGCTTCCGGGGCGATATAGCTCGGGGTGCCCGGCAGGGCGTTCGATTGGTCTTCGGATAAGCCGGTGCAGTACGCCAGGCCGAAATCCAGCAGCCGTAACTCACCGTCGTCAGCCAGCAGCAGGTTTTCCGGTTTGATGTCGCGATGGAAGATTTGCCTCCGGTGCAACATGCCCACCGCCCGCAGCAAACGTTCGGCCAGTTGCTGCCATTGGGGCAGTGGCAACGGACCGTTTTGCGCGAACAGCTCGGCCAGGGTCAGCCCCGGATACTCGCGCATCACGTAATAGAGGTGCTGACGTTGCGCCGCCGGGTGAACTTCCGGAAAGCTGCGACCGGCAACGCGCTTGAGAAACCACTCTTCAGAGAGCAGCGCCTGTGCGGTCGCGGTGTCGTTGTTCAACTGCAAAGGGAGTGTTTTCAGAAGCCAGGGCTGTTGCTGCCCATCCCGTACACGGTAAATCAGCGACTGCTGGCTCTGCCCGAGCAGCCTCTCGACATGCCAGCCCTCGAAGGCCTGACCGGGTTTGAGTGGCGGCGGTAATGGCCATTGCTGTAGTTGGATCAGCGTATCGCCGATGCTCGTTTCACCAAGGGTGTCGACCCGCACCAGCAGCGCGCTGGCGTTGTCCTGACTGCCGGCCAGGTGAGCGGCGTTGACCAGGGTTTGCGCTGCGCTGTCGAGGTCGGGTTGATCGCGCAGAATGGCGGCGATGGCGGTGTCGCCCAGCGTTGCCCAAACGCCGTCGCTCAGCAGGACGAAACTCTCGCCCGCACGCAATTCACCGTCGAGAAAATCCAGCACCAGATGTTGATCCAGCCCCAGTGCACGTTTGAGCACATGCTGCATGCCCGGTTGTTCCCAGACGTGGTCCTCAGTGATGCGCTGCAACTGATCGGCGTGCCAGCGATACACCCGACAATCGCCAACATGCGCCAAGGTGAAGCGACGACCGCGCAGCACCAGCGCGCTGACGGTGGTGAGCAATGGCTGGCCGCCGCCATTGGCCTGCAACCAGCGATTCTGTGCCAGCAGCAGGCGGTCCAGCGCTTGTGCCACAGCCCAGGTCTGCGGCGTGGCGTAGTAGTCGAGGGCCAGGGCCTGCAAGGTTGCCCTGGCTGCCAGCCCGCCATCGGCGCATTGACTGACACCGTCGGCGATGGCGAACAGAAATCCCTTGCTCGCCGCCAGTTCAGCGGCGGGCGTGACCAGGCGCAGGGCGTCCTGGTTTTCGTCCCGTGGGCCGATGGCGCTGGCCTCGGCGAAGCTCAATTGCAGGCTCATCGGTACATCATACCCGCGCGGCAGTCACAGCAGCCGAACCCCAGGTGGTTCTCCAGCGACGCTTGACCCCGTGCAGGCCAAACCAGGCCAGAACACCGAGGCTGGCGAACAACCACAAGGCCAACTGATAGCTGCCGGTGCTCTGTTTGATCGCGCCCATGCCCGCCGCGAGGGCGAAACCGCCGATGCCGCCCGCCATGCCGATCAACCCGGTCATCACGCCGATTTCGCGGCGAAAGCGTTGTGGCACCAGCTGGAACACCGCACCGTTACCCGCGCCAAGGCCGAGCATGGTGCAGACGAACAGTGCCAGTGCAGCGTAGGAGCTGGGCAGGTTGAAGCCCACGGCAGCAATGCAGGTCGCGGCCAGCGTGTACATCACCAGCAGGGTGCGAATGCCACCGAAACGATCCGCCAATGCGCCACCGAGTGGCCGCATCAAACTGCCGCCGAATACACAGGCTGCGGTGTAGTAGCCGGCGGTGACCGGGCTCAGGCCGTATTGGTCGTTGAAGTAGCCGGGCAGGGCGCTGGCCAGGCCGATGAAGCCGCCGAAGGTCACGCTGTAGAAAAACATGAACCACCAGCTGTCGCGGTCACCGAGGGCCTTGAAGTAGTCGCTCATGGATTTGGCTTTCGGCCGTTCAGGTGCGTTTTTCGCCAGCCAGGCGAAGATGATCAGCGTCAGGATCAGCGGGATCAGTGCGAAGCCAAAGACGTTGCTCCAGCCAAATGAAGCCGCCAGCATCGGGGCGATCAGCGCGGCGAACACCGTGCCCGAGTTGCCCGCGCCGGCGATGCCCATCGCCTTGCCCTGATGCTGTGGCGGATACCACTGCGAGGCCAGGGGCAGGGCGACTGCGAACGAGGCGCCGGCCATGCCGAGAAACAGGCCCAGCAGCAGCGCTTGTTCGTAGCTGTGGATGCCCAGCTTCCAGGCGCCGAACAGGGCGCAGATCACGATCACTTGACCGATCAGCCCGGCGGTTTTCGGCGACAGACGATCCGCCAGCAATCCCATCACGAAGCGCAAGAAGGCCCCGGCCAGAATCGGCGTGGCCACCACGAGCCCGCGTTGCTGGGTAGTCAGGTGCAAGTCGGCGGCGATTTGCACTGCCAGCGGACCCAGCAGGTACCAGACCATGAAGCTCAGGTCGAAATACAGAAAGGCCGAGAAGAGTGTCGGGGTATGGCCGGATTTCCAGAAGCTTGAATTCATCGCGCACCTCAGCTGTAAAGAGTCTCGAAGGGAGTCATGAGCTTTGCGGTGGCGCGCCGCGACGGCCGCACCACCGGCCCCGGGCTGTGGGGCCAAAACGAAAAAACGCCGCAACCCGCTGCACTTGCGCGAAAGGGGTATGCGACGTCTTTGTCGTAGGTGGGGCAACCGCCGTTGGCTACCTGTGCGGTTTACTTAGCGAGATCTGTGCCAACAGGCGAAACCGAGTTGCGGCCCATCGCGAGCAAGCTCGCTCCCACAGGGGAATTGCGTCGTTCACAAATCAACTGTGGGAGCGAGCTTGCTCGCGATGGGGCCCTTACAGGCGCCAGAAAGGGTCAGCCCAGCAACTCGCTCATGGCAATGATCTGCTCGGCCACCTGGATCAGCTTCTGCTGGCGGCTCATGGCCTGGCGGCGCATCAGGGTGTAGGCCTGCTCTTCATTGCAGTCCTTCATTTTCATCAGCAAGCCCTTGGCCAGTTCGATGCGCTTGCGCTCGGCCAGTTGCTGGTCGCGGGCCTGGAGTTGAGCACGCAGGGCCTGATCGCTTTCGAAACGTGCCATGGCCACGTCGAGGATCGGTTGCAGGCGTGCGGCATGAATGCCTTCGACGATGTAGGCGCTGACGCCGGACTTGATCGCCTGGCGCATGACATCCGGGTCGTGCTCGTCAGTGAACATCACGATCGGCCGCGGCTGGTCGCGGCTGACCAGCACCACTTGTTCCAATACATCGCGGCTCGGTGACTCGGTATCGATCAGGATTACGTCCGGACGCACCGTTTCGACGCGTGCGGGCAGGTCGATGGTCAAGCCCGACTCGTCGATTACCTCAAACCCGGCCTCAGTCAGTGCCGCTTTGAGGCGCCCAACTTTTTTCGCCGTGTCGTTGATCAGCAGGATACGCAACATATTTGCAGCCTCCTGTCAGCGGCGGGCGAGAAGAGCGGAGGTGTCGGCCATGGCGTGCAGCTTGAAACTGCGGGCATACGCCGCCGGGTCCGAGCCATTCCATATTTTACCGTCGATCAACTGGCTGCTGCGCATTTCCTGATTCTGGCCCGCGATCCCCAGCGCGCTGGCGGCATCGCGATAGACACCAAGTTGCTGGACCTGACGTGCCACCTGCAGATAGTCCGGGTCTTCGCGCAGCAAACCCCAGCGCCGGAATTGGGTCATGAACCACATTCCGTCGGAAAGGTACGGCACGTTGACCTCGCCGCCAGCGTGAAAGCGCAGCGCGTGAGGGTCCTGCCAGCGATTGCCCAGGCCGTCGGCATAATCGCCCAGCAAGCGTGGTTCGATGCAGTCGAGTGGTGCGTCCAGGTATTCGCTAGCGCTCAACAGTTGCGCGGTGCTGCGACGGTTTTCCGTGCTTTGTTCAATGAAGCGACTGGCCTCCAGGATCGCCATGACCAGCGCCCGTGCGGTGTTCGGGTATTGCTCGACGAAGGTACGGGTGCAGCCGAGGACCTTTTCCGGGTGGTCGGGCCAGATGGTCTGGCTTGTCGCCAGGGTGAAGCCGAGGTTCTGCTTCACCGCACTGGCGCTCCAGGGTTCGCCGACGCAGAAACCGTCGATCCGTCCAGCCTGCAAGTGCGCGACCATTTGAGGCGGTGGCACCACGACGCTGTCGACATCCTGCAACGGATGGATGCCCTGGCTCGCCAGCCAGTAATACAACCACATGGCGTGGGTGCCAGTGGGGAAGGTCTGGGCAAAGGTGAGTTTTGGGCGACTTTGGTGCACGTGACGGTGCAGCGCTTCAGGACCGGTCACGCCCAGTGCTTGCAGGCCATGAGAAAGGTTGATGCTCTGACCGTTCTGGTTCAGCCCCATCAGCACGGCCATGTCCGTCGCGGCGACGCCGCCGATGCCCAGATGCACCGCATAGATCAAACCATAGAGGCTGTGGGCGGCATCCAGTTCGCCGCTGACCAGTTTGTCCCGCAGGTTGGCCCACGACGATTGGCGCTTGAGGTTCAGGGTCAACCCGTAGGGTTGGGCGAAGCCCTGAGTCGCCGCAACCACCACGGATGCGCAGTCGCTCAGGGCCATGAAGCCAAGGTTGATCGCGGTATTTTCCGGGGCATCGCTGCCGTTGATCCAGGCCAGCGGTCCTGCTACAGGTTCAGTCATCACATAAGCACCTTGCATGAAAAAAGCGCCGTACCCAGGCCCCATGTGCAAACCAGGCCAGGTGACGACGCCGTTGTCCTTTCAAATCGTAACCTGGCACGCATCCCGCCATTGGCATGGGTGCAGATGTCAGTACCAGTGCAAGGCATATGCCACTGATGGCTGATTTCATCGTGCGCCTCGCTTGCGACCCCGATGCACGGCTATAATCGCCGCCTTATTTCGCCGCCAACCGAGTCAAGCCCGCCCATGTATACCCTGGCCCGCCAACTGCTGTTCAAACTCTCCCCGGAAACCTCCCACGATCTGTCCCTGGACCTGATCGGCGCAGGTGGGCGTTTGGGTCTCAATGGCTTGCTGTGCAAGGCGCCAGCGCAGTTGCCGGTGAATGTCATGGGCCTGGATTTTCCAAACCCGGTGGGTCTGGCGGCTGGTCTGGACAAGAACGGTGCGGCCATCGACGGGTTTGCGCAGTTGGGTTTCGGCTTCGTTGAAATCGGCACCATCACCCCGCGTCCGCAACCGGGCAATCCAAAGCCACGGATTTTCCGCTTGCCGCAAGCCGAGGCGATCATCAACCGCATGGGGTTCAACAACCTCGGCGTCGATCATCTGCTGGCACGCGTGGCGGCAGCCAAATACAAGGGCGTGCTGGGGATCAACATCGGCAAGAACTTCGACACGCCGGTTGAACGTGCGGTCGACGACTACCTGATCTGCCTGGACAAAGTCTACGCCCACGCCAGTTACGTGACAGTCAACGTCAGCTCGCCGAACACTCCGGGCCTGCGCAGCCTGCAGTTTGGTGACTCGCTCAAGCAACTGCTCGAAGCCTTGCGTCAGCGCCAGGAAGACCTGGCTCAGCGCCACGGCAAGCGTGTACCGCTGGCGATCAAGATCGCACCGGACATGACCGATGAAGAAACCGTTCAGGTGGCGCAAGCGCTGATCGACACCGGGATGGACGCGGTGATTGCGACCAACACCACCCTGAGCCGCGTAGGCGTCGAAGGCATGGAATACGGTGACGAGGCGGGCGGCTTGTCCGGCGCTCCGGTGCGCGACAAGAGCACTCACACGGTCAAGGTGCTGGCCGCCGAGCTGGCCGGGCGTTTGCCGATCATCGCGGTGGGCGGTATTACCGAAGGCAAGCACGCGGCTGAGAAAATCGCTGCGGGCGCCAGTCTGGTGCAGCTGTACTCTGGCTTCATTTACAAAGGCCCGGCGCTCATCCGTGAGTCGGTGGATGCTATCGCGGCCTTGCGCTAAACCCTGTGGGAGCGAGCTTGCTCGCGATGACGGACTTTCAGCCAACATCATTGTTGAGTGTTAAACCGCTATCGCGAGCAAGCTCGCTCCCACAGGTGTGTTTGCAGCTCAAGGTTGGGGTTTTGAAGGCATAAAAAAGGGCTCCTCGAAGGAGCCCTTGGGCCGAAGCCCGCCGTCCGGAGAGGACGTGCGTGGTTAAGTCGTTACATATTCAGATTTTCGTGTCGGAGTGTGTGCCCTGTTTTAGCCGACGGCGTGAAGTTCGTTGAGTCTATGGATTCCCGCAGTGCCGGTCATACCGTCCCAGTTGTCGCCGCGTCCTTCTCGCCAGCCGTTGATCCAGGCTTGGCGTACCGACGGTAGAGTAAAGGGGCAAAGCTCACGGGATTTTCCACCAACGCCATATTGATATCCGCGCAAAAATGCTCTTTCCAACGGATCACGCTTAAGTCTTCTCATAGGGTGTTTCCCTCACTTGTTGACTGTATTTGTCGCGTCGACCTCGATCGAGGTCAGGCAGAAAAATTTCTGCCGTTGGTGGCTCGCTGCCGGCGTCACGAGCCAAGGTGTTGACGCCGTTGCGACGTCAACCTGTATTGAGTTCTAACCAATGCGTCACATCGAGGGAATGATCGTTTTGTCATAAGGACGTAACGATAATGATGCTAAGGCCATAAGTAACACGATGTAATTCCCGTGTTCATTGACCAAAGCTCGCTATGATCGGCCTTTCACTGGATGATGAGGCTAATGGTTGAGTAAAAATGTCCACCCGTTGCACTCGGGTACTATTCGACGAAGGGTCGAGTTATGACATTTTGTTGCACAGAATTTTTTATCTGCCCGGGCATCTAAGCTCATTCAACCGGTTGGTTGGCTGTGCGGCCAGGGTCGGACGGCACACTTTCGTGCCACGCGAGCGCTCTTCAAGAAAAGCGCTTGATTGAAAACCGAGCGGTCAATGCGTTGTCCGTTCACTTATTGCTAAAGGCCCTGGAACTCCCATGTCGGATCGTTACGAACTCTTCCTCACTTGCCCCAAGGGCCTCGAAGGCCTGCTGATCGAGGAAGCCGTCGGGCTTGGCCTTGAGGAAGCGCGTGAGCACACGTCGGCTGTGCGCGGCATGGCCGACATGGAAACGGCTTATCGCCTGTGCCTGTGGTCGCGTCTGGCTAACCGGGTGCTGCTGGTGCTCAAGCGTTTCCCGATGAAGGATGCCGAAGACCTGTACCACGGCGTGCTGGATATCGAGTGGCAAGACCACATGCTCAATGACGGCACCCTGGCCGTCGAATTCAGCGGTCACGGCTCGGGCATCGACAACACGCACTTCGGCGCCCTGAAAGTGAAGGACGCCATCGTCGACAAACTGCGCACCCCGTCGGGCGAGCGTCCGTCCATCGACAAGCTCAACCCGGACCTGCGCATTCACCTGCGTCTGGACCGTGGCGAAGCAATCCTCTCCCTCGATTTGTCCGGTCACAGCCTGCACCAGCGCGGTTATCGCCTGCAGCAGGGTGCGGCGCCGCTGAAGGAAAACCTCGCCGCGGCGATTCTGATCCGTTCCGGCTGGCCGCGCATTGCGGCTGAAGGCGGCGCCCTGGCTGACCCGATGTGCGGTGTCGGTACGTTCCTCGTCGAAGCGGCGATGATCGCCGCCGACATGGCGCCGAACCTGCGTCGCGAGCAGTGGGGCTTCACCGCCTGGCTCGGTCACGTGCCGGCGCTGTGGAAAAAACTTCACGAAGAAGCCGTCGCCCGTGCTGCTGCCGGTCTGGCCAAGCCGCCGTTGTGGATTCGCGGTTACGAAGCCGACCCACGGCTGATTCAACCGGGCCGCAACAACGTCGAGCGCGCCGGCCTGAGCGAGTGGATCAAGATCTACCAGGGCGAAGTCGCGACCTTCGAGCCGCGTCCGGACCAGAACCAGAAAGGCCTGGTGATCTGCAACCCTCCATACGGCGAGCGTCTGGGCGACGAGGCGAGCTTGCTCTATCTCTACCAGAACCTCGGCGAGCGTCTGCGTCAGGCCTGCCTGAACTGGGAAGCGGCGGTGTTCACCGGCGCACCGGATCTGGGCAAGCGCATGGGTATTCGCAGCCACAAACAGTATTCGTTCTGGAACGGCGCCTTGCCGTGCAAATTGCTGCTGATCAAAGTACTGCCGGACCAGTTCGTCACAGGGGAGCGTCGTACCCCGGAGCAGCGTCAGGCCGAACGCGAGCAGGCGGCCTACGATCAGTCGCCGGCCGAGCCGCAAGAGCGTCAGTACAACAAGAACGGCAACCCGATCAAACCTGCACCGGCGCCGGCTCCCGTTGTTGAGCAGCCACGTCTGAGCGAAGGCGGGCAAATGTTTGCCAACCGCCTGCAAAAAAACCTCAAGGCGCTGGGCAAGTGGGTCAAGCGTGAAGGTGTTGACTGCTACCGTGTCTACGATGCCGACATGCCGGAATACTCCATGGCCATCGATCTGTATCACGACTGGGTCCACGTTCAGGAATATGCGGCGCCGAAGTCGATCGACCCGGAAAAGGCCTCGGCGCGGATGTTCGATGCGCTGGCAGCCATTCCACAAGCCTTGAACATCGACAAGAGCCGCGTGGTCGTCAAGCGTCGCGAGCGTCAGAGCGGCACCAAGCAGTACGAGCGCCAGAGCGCACAGGGCAAGTTCACCGAGGTGAACGAAGGCGGCGTGAAGTTGCTGGTCAATCTGACCGACTACCTCGACACCGGCCTGTTCCTGGATCACCGTCCAATGCGCCTGCGGATTCAGAAAGAGGCGGCCGGCAAGCGCTTCCTCAACCTGTATTGCTACACCGCAACCGCCAGCGTTCATGCAGCCAAGGGCGGCGCACGCAGCACCACCAGCGTCGACCTGTCGAAAACCTACCTCGATTGGGCGCGTCGCAACCTGTCGCTGAACGGTTTCTCCGACAAGAACCGTCTGGAGCAGGGCGACGTGATGGCCTGGCTGGAAGCCAACCGTGACGAGTTCGACATGATCTTTATCGATCCGCCGACCTTCTCCAACTCCAAGCGCATGGAAGGGATCTTCGACGTGCAGCGTGACCACGTACAGTTGCTGGACCTGGCCATGGCCCGTCTGGCGCCGGGTGGCGTGTTGTATTTCTCCAACAACTTTCGCAAGTTCCAGCTCGAAGAGAACCTCACGGCGCGCTATGCCGTCGAGGAGATCACCGCACAAACCATCGACCCGGACTTTGCCCGTAACGGCAAGATCCATCGCGCCTGGAAAATCATGGCGCGCTGAGGCCTGATTGGATCCACAGAGCCTTGATTTTTCGAGGTTCTGTGGTGTTTTTGCGCTGGCTAATCTAATGGCTAATAGCTATAACTTCACTCAAAGCCAAGGTGACGCCAAAGCACGCCGGCGTTTTGAGTTTCGCTTATGCCGTTGCACGCCGTACGACCCAAGATCCTGGGCTTGATCAGTGAAGATGTTTCGGCCTGGCTCATTGCGCTGCTGGTGTTGCTGGCCGGCGGCGTACTGACGGGGCTGCTCGCCTGGGCCAGCTTCAATGCGCAGCATCAGCAGATGGCACAGCGTTTCCAAATGCTGGTCAGCGAGCGCAAGAGCCGGATTGCCGAGCGTTTCGACGATCAGGAACAGCGCCTTGATAGCCTGCGGCGTTTCTTCGTCAACTCCGATTCGGTTTCCCGTGAAGAGTTCGACGGCTTTACCCAAGCACTGTTGCACAGAACTCAGGCCTACGCCTGGGCACCGCGGGTTGCCCGCAATGAACGTTCCGCGTTCGAGCAACGGGTGCGCGAGCAAGGTAAAGCAGGATTTGCCATCCGCGATCTGACACCTTCCGCCACGTTGCGACCTGCCGCCGAGCGCGATGAATACGCGCCGGTGTTGTACAGCCAGGCGCTAGGCTCAAAAGGCGCGCCGCTGGGTTTTGATTTGCTCTCGGAACCGACACGTCGGGTAACCCTGCAAAAGGCCCGCTCCCTCAACGCGATGGCGGTGTCCGAGCCCACGCTGCTGCTTGGTGTCGATCCTGAGTATGCCCGTGGCGTGCTGCTGGTCGAGCCGGTTTTGCGCGATACTGCAGCGTCCGCTCAAGACGCTGCGCCCCTGGGTTACGTGCTGGCAGTGATCAGCATGCGTCAGTTGGTGGCCGATGGTTTTCCGTTGCCCAGTCAGGACAACCTTGTGGTGCAGATTCGTGGTCGGGCGCAGGACGGTCAGGCGCAAGCACTTTACGAATCTACCAACCCGGTGGCGAACCAGCCGTTGCATTACAGCTCGATGTTGCGCCTGGGCGATCATGTCTACGATCTCGATATTCGCACCAGTACCGTGTTTGAACGTGCCACTCATTCGGCGGTTGCCAGCCTGATCGTAATGGGGGCGCTGTTGAGCGTGCTGCTCAGTGCCTTGCTCTACATTCTGGTCAGTCAACGGCAACGAGCGCTGGCACTGGTCGAGCAGCGCACCCGCGAGTTGCGCCTGCGAGAACAGGAGTTGAGCGGCGCTCATGGGCAATTACGCGGGGTGCTGGACGCGGCGACCCAAGTGGCAGTGATCGCCACCAACCTGCGTGGCGTGATCACCACCTTCAATGCCGGTGCCGAGCACATGCTCGGCTATCGCAGTGTCGATGTATTGGGGCATGCGACCCTGGAAAGCCTGCATCTGCCCGCTGAGCTGGAGGCACGGGCTGTGGAGCTCAGTCAGCGTTACTGCAAACCGGTGCCGAGCTGCCAGGCGATGCTGGTGGAAGGTGGCGAAGCGGGTGGGCATGAAGCGCGCGAATGGACCTTGGTGCGTCAGGATGGCAGCCATCTGACGGTGAACATGCTCGCCACCGCCATGCTTGATGAGCAGGGGCTGTGGGTCGGGAATCTGGCGATCTGCATCGACATTACGGAGCGCAAGCGCGTGCATGAAGCGTTGGCGGCGCGCGATTTGCTGCTCAAGAAACTCAGCGCTCATGTGCCGGGCGGCATTTATCAATTCAAGATGGCGGCAGACGGGCGCTTCAGTGTGATCTACGCCAGTGATGGCATTCGCGATATTTACGAAATCGACCCGGACGTGCTGCAACAGAACGCCGAGGCCATTTTCGAGCGGATCCATCCTCAGGATGCCGCTCGGGTGCGTGCCTCGATCCGGATCTCTTCGCTAAAGCTCAACCCGTGGCGCGAAGAGTACCGCGTGCAGTTGCCCGTCCGTGGCCTGCGTTGGGTACGCGGCGAGGCAACGCCGGAAGAACTGCCTGGTGGTGGGGTGTTGTGGCATGGCTACATTTCGGATATTTCCGACCTCAAACGGGTCGAGGAAGAGCTGCGCGCCTTGTCGGTGACCGACTCGCTGACCGGCATTCACAATCGACGCTATTTCCAGGAGCGGTTGACCATGGAAATGGCCCGCGTCGAGCGAGGTGTCGGGGACTTGGCGGTGATCATGCTGGATATCGATCACTTCAAGCGCATCAATGATGTGTATGGCCATGCGGCCGGCGATCGGGTGTTGCAGGCGATCTGTCAGCGCATCCGTCAGCGTTTGCGGCGCACCGATGTGTTCTGTCGCCTGGGTGGCGAGGAGTTCATGGTGCTGTGTCCGGACACCAACGGGCAGCATGCCCATGCGTTGGCCGTCGAGTTATGGCAGAGCTTGCGCAATACGCCGATCGACGACCTGGGCACGGTGACTGCCAGCTTTGGTATCGCCAGCTGGCGTTCCGGAGAGGGGGCTGATGCCCTGCTGCTGCGCGCTGACTCGGGGGTTTATGCGGCGAAGCAGGCCGGGCGGGATCGGGTTGAGATGGAACTGGTATAGGCTGGTGGGCTGTTGTGGGAGCGAGCTTGCTCGCTATGAACGATGACACGGTCATTCTGATGCACCGCGTTGCCCGCATCGCGAGCAAGCTAGCTCCCACACTGGAACTATTGCGTTTTATAGATCGGCTTAAAGCGCCGACTCGGCGGTTGCCAGTTTCGGTTGGCGGTACAGGTCCAGCAGCACCTGATCGAGCACCGTATGCGCACCAAAAGGTGCCGGATCGTTGAGGATCGCGACTACTGCCCAGGTGTTGCCGTTGCTGTCGCGGCTGAAACCGGCGATGGCGCGCACGGTGTTCAGGGTGCCGGTCTTGACGTGTGCTTCACCGCGCATTGCGGTGGTCTTGAGGCGTTTGCGCATGGTGCCGTCCATGCCGCTGATCGGCAGCGAACTGACGAACTCGGCCGAGTACGGGCTTCTCCAGGCAGCCTGCAGCATGCTCGCCATTTCACGGGCACTGACCCGTTCGGCACGCGACAGGCCCGAGCCGTTCTCCATCACCAGATGCGGCGCGGTGATGCCTTTCTTCGCCAGCCACTGACGCACTACGCGTTGTGCGGCTTTTGCATCGTCAGCATCGGCGTCGGTGCGGTATTTCGCGCCCAGACTGAGGAACAGCTGCTGAGCCATGGTGTTGTTACTGTATTTGTTGATATCGCGGATGATTTCCGCCAGGTCCGGCGAGAACGCCCGGGCCAGTACCTTGGCATCCTTCGGTACGGCGGCCAGACGATCCTTGCCCTGGATGCTGCCACCCAGTTCCTGCCAGATCGCCCGCACGGCGCCAGCGGTATAGGTTGCATGGTCGAGCAGCGAAAGGTAAGTCTGCGAGCTGCAACCGTCGGCCAACTGGCCTGCAACGGTCACGCTCACGCTGCCGTCGGCCTGGGTCACCGGGTTGTAGCGTACGCCCCCGGAACACTGTTTACCGCTGAGCGCTTTGACCTGGTTGTCGATGCGAATGCTGGCGATCGGCGGTTCGACCGACACCAGCACCTTGCCCGAATCGTTGCGAGCTACGAAGCGCAGGGCCTTGAGGTTGACCATCAACGCGTCGGGTTTGACCAGGAACGGCTTGTTTTCGTCTTTGCCGTCGTCATTGAACTCCGGCAATTGCGGCTGGACGAAGAAGCTGCGGTCCAGCACCAGGTCACCGGTGACTTGCTGCACGCCATTGGCCCGCAGGTCACGCATCAGCAACCAGAGTTTTTCCATGTTCAGCTTTGGATCGCCGCCACCCTTGAGGTACAGGTTGCCGTGCAGGATGCCGCCATTGAGGGTGCCGTCGGTGTAGAACTCGGTTTTCCACTGGTGGTTCGGGCCAAGCATTTCCAGCGCGGCGTAGGTGGTGACCAGTTTCATGGTCGAGGCCGGATTGACCGAAACGTCAGCGTTGAAGACCGTCGGTGTACCCGGGCCGTTGAGCGGAATCATCACCAGCGACAGGGCGCTGTCCTGCAACTTGCTGGCTTTGAGTGCTTTTTCAACGCTGGGTGGCAGGGTTGTGTTGACTGGGGCAGCGGAAACAGGGAAGGCCAGCGGCACAAGCAGGCTGGCGAGAAGCAATGGACGCAAAGATTTGATCATCTGAAATAAAACCCTACAGCCGAGGGGGGGAAAGATGAGGGCATGAGAATAAATTCCCTCGGTGGTCGTGAAAGTGTCGGCATTATGCCCCAAGGAGTAGCGGCTTGTGCCGTACGCAGAGGGCCGAATCCGCTATTTTTTTACCGGCGGTAGGCGCAAGCCGCCAGAGAATCGGGCAAACAACGGCTTAAACTGCTAAAGTGCCGCCCGTTATTACTTTTGAGGATTGTTCCAATGGCGACTAACCGTTCCCAGCGTCTGCGCAAAAAACTGTGCGTCGATGAATTTCAAGAGCTGGGTTTCGAACTGAACCTGGATTTCAAAGAAGATCTGGCTGATGAGGCTGTTGACGCTTTCCTCGACGCGTTTCTGAAAGAAGCCATGGAAGCTAACGGCCTCGGCTACGTTGGCGGCGACGACTACGGTCTGGTTTGCCTGCAAAAACGTGGCTCGGTCAGCGCAGAACAACGCGCCGCCGTTGAAGCCTGGCTGAAAGCCCGCACCGAGCTGACCAGCGTAGAAGTCAGCCCGTTGCTGGACGTCTGGTACCCGGAAAAGCCGATCAATCCGGTAGCCTGATGTTCTGAACCAGCGACCCGTTCGGGTCGCTGGTTTGCTGTCCTTGTACAGCGTTTCGTTTTCCCCCTTTATTGAATGATGCCTCGGGGCTGTTTCCCGGGATTTTGTGTGTCTGTCAGAAAGCTATCGCGAGCAAGCTCGCTCCCACATTTGATCCGTGTCGTTCACAAATCCGCTGTGGGAGCGAGCTTGCTCCGGGCGGCGATCCGACGATGCTTTCAGGCATTGCGCCAGTTCAGAATCATCAGCGTCACCACACCCGCCACAATCCCCCAAAATGCCGAACCAATGGAAAACAGCGTCAGCCCCGACGCAGTGACCATAAAGGTGATCAACGCCGCTTCACGTTCCTTCACTTCGCTCATGGCGATGCTCAGGCCGTTGATGATCGAGCCGAACAGCGCCAGGGCGGCAATCGACAGCACCAGCTCCTTCGGCAAAGCGGCGAACAGCGCCGCGAGGGTTGCGCCAAAGACCCCGGCAATCCCGTAGAAAATCCCGCACCAGACGGCCGCGGTGTAACGCTTGTGGCGATCTTCATGGGCGTGCGGCCCGGTGCAGATTGCGGCGCTGATTGCTGCCAGGTTGATCCCGTGGGAGCCAAATGGCGCCAGCAACAGCGAGGCGATGCCGGTGGTGGTGATCAGTGGCGAAGCCGGCACGTTGTAGCCGTCGGCGCGCAACACGGCGATGCCCGGCATGTTCTGCGAGGTCATGGCCACCACGAACAATGGAATGCCGATGCTGATGGTCGCCGCGAGGGAAAAGTGCGGGGTGGTCCAGACCGGGGTGGCCACTTCCAGATGAAAACCGCTGAAATCCAGCAGGCCCATGACGCCGGACAGTACCGTGCCGATCAGCAGCGCCGCGAGCACCGCATAACGCGGCGACAGGCGCTTGACCGCCAGATAGGTGAAAAACATCCCCAGTACCAGGCCGGTGCGGTGCTGGGCGGCGACGAAAATTTCGCTGCCGATCTTGAACAGAATCCCCGCCAGCAACGCCGCTGCCAGTGACGCAGGAATGCGTTTGACCAGGCGTTCGAAGCTGCCGGTCATGCCGCACAGGGTGACGAGCACGGCGCAAGTGATGTAGGCACCAATCGCTTCGCCGTAGGTCACGCCCGACAGGCTGGTAATCAGCAACGCCGCACCGGGCGTCGACCAGGCAATGGTGATCGGTGTGCGATAACGCAAGGACAAACCGATCGAGCACACCGCCATGCCAATCGAAATCGCCCAGATCCACGACGATATTTGCCCGCTGGTCAGCCCCGCCGCCTGGCCAGCCTGGAACATCAGCACCAGTGAACTGGTGTAGCCGGTCATCATGGCAATAAAACCGGCGACGATGGCCGAAGGTGAAGTGTCGGCCAATGGGCGAAGTTGCGCGTGAGTGGCGTCGGTCATGGCGCGGTGTTCCTTGATCTTGATAAATATGATGCACCCCGGAGTGTCGGGGGTATTCAAGCCTAAACTTAAACGTGGCAGCTCGTTGCAATACAGCCGGGGGCGTATATGGCCGTACAGTCGTGTTGCCACCAGCGGTTGTGTACAATGTGCTGTGTTTTTTTTACGCAATACTTGCCAGCGACCCTCTGTGACGTATTACAGTCACAGTCAATTCGCCGCAGTTCTCCCGACTCGAGTGCCCATGAACGAACAGTTGCAGCCCCTCAAGAAACAACCGCGAGCAGGCAAAGCCGGCCGCAGCGGAACCCAGGACGATATCGTCTATGCGCATATCTTCGAGGCCATCCTCGAACAGCGTCTGGCGCCCGGTACAAAGTTGAGCGAAGAGGCGCTGGGAGAAATTTTCGGGGTCAGTCGCACCATCATTCGCCGCGCGCTGTCGCGTCTGGCCCACGAAGGCGTGGTGCTGTTGCGTCCCAACCGGGGTGCCGTGGTTGCCAGCCCGAGTGTCGAAGAAGCCCGTCAGGTATTCATGGCGCGGCGTCTGGTCGAGAAGGCGATCACTGAACTGGCAGTCGTACACGCGACGGCCGAACAGATTGCCGAGCTGCGGCAAATGGTCAACGACGAGCGTGACAGTTTCTCCCGTGGCGACCGTGGTGCCGGTATCCGTTTGTCTGGCGAGTTTCACCTGAAGCTGGCCGAGGCGGCGAAGAACGCTCCGCTGATCAGCTTCCAGCGCAGCCTGGTGTCGCAGACTTCGTTGATCATCGCCCAGTACGAAAGCGGTAACCGCTCGCACTGTTCCTACGATGAACACACTCAGCTGATCGATGCCATCGAGGCTCGCGACGCCGAACTGGCGGTGAACCTGATGATGCATCACATGGACCACATCGACAGCAAGCTCAACCTCGACGAAGAAAGCGCCTCGGACGATTTGCACGCGGTGTTCTCACACTTGTTGCAGACCAAAAAGCCAGGGCGGCCGACCGCCAAGCTTTGATAGACCGCGGCGCACCCATCGCGAGCAAGCTCGCTCCCACATTTGGCCGCATTTCCCTGTGGGAGCGAGCTTGCTCGCGATAGCGGTCTGACAGACGATAAAAAAATCCCCCGCAACCTAATGGCTGCGGGGGATTTTTTATGCCTGGAAAAACCTAGCGCTGGTGAACCAGATTCCCCGCCGCATAAGTCTGCAGAACAGTCCGGTCATCACCCAATGTCATCAGCACAAACAACGTCTCGGCGATGCTCTTGGCCTGTTTCAGGCGATAGCCGAGCAGCGGTGTGGCGTTGTAGTCCAGCACCAGGAAGTCGGCGTCGGTGCCCGGTTGCAGGGTGCCGATCTTGTCTTCCAGGCGCAGAGCGCGGGCGCCGCCGAGGGTCGCCAGGTACAGCGATTTGAACGGGCTCAGGCGTGCGCCTTGCAGCTGCATGACTTTGTAGGCTTCGTTCAGGGTTTGCAGCAGCGAGAAACTGGTGCCGCCGCCGACATCAGTGCCCAGGCCGACGTTCAGGTTGTGCTTTTCGGCCATTGGCAGGTTGAACAATCCACTGCCGAGGAAGAAGTTCGAGGTCGGGCAGAAGGCGATCGCCGAACCGGTTTCGGCCAGGCGCGCGCATTCGTCATCGCACAGGTGCACGCCGTGCGCGAACACCGAGCGCTCACCGAGCAATTTGTAGTGATCGTAAACGTCCAGGTAGCCCTTGCGCTCTGGGAACAGCTCCTTGACCCATTGAACTTCCTGCAGGTTTTCACTGATGTGGGTCTGCATGTACAGGTCGGGGTATTCGCTGAGCAACTGGCCGGCGAGGGTCAGCTGTTCCGGGGTGCTGGTCGGGGCGAAGCGTGGCGTCACCGCATAGTGCAGGCGACCCTTGCCGTGCCAGCGCTCGATCAGCACCTTGCTCTCAACGTAGCTGGACTCGGCGGTGTCGGTCAGATAGTCCGGCGCGTTGCGGTCCATCATCACTTTGCCGGCGATCATCCGCAGGTCGAGCTTTTCGGCGGCTTCGAAGAACGAGTCCACTGATTGCGGGTGCACACTGCCGAACACCAGTGCGGTGGTGGTGCCGTTGCGCAGCAATTCCTTGATGAAGATGCCGGCGACTTCTTCGGCGTGGGCCTTGTCGGCGAATTGGCTTTCGCACGGGAAGGTGTAGGTGTTGAGCCAGTCCAGCAGTTGTTCGCCGTACGCGCCGACCATGCCGGTTTGCGGCAGGTGAATGTGGGTGTCGATGAAGCCGGGGGTGATCAGGGCGTCCTGATAATGCGTGATTTCAATATCGGCGGGCAGGCTGGCGAGCAGTTCGCAGGCAGGGCCGATGGCGCTGATCTGGCCGTTTTCAGTCACCAGCAAGCCGTCTTCAAAATACTCGTAGGAGGCTTCGATACCCACCACGGCTGGGTCGGCGATGCTGTGCAGAATGGCGGCACGGTAGGCTTTGCGAGTCAAAGGCATTGTCGTTCTCGGTTCGTGGCTTTTTAGTTCGAAGCCTGACTGCGGCGCGAGGCGGGCAGCAGTTTGGCAATAGGTTCGGCTTTCGCGCTGTGCTGGCCGAAATTCGCGTTATAGGTGGCGATGATTTCGCCGGCGATGGAGATGGCGATTTCCACAGGCAATTTGCCTTTGACCTCGCCCAGGCCCATCGGGCAGCGCATACGCTGCAGCACGGCGTTGTCGAAACCACGCTCGCGCAGGCGGTGTTCGAACTTCACCCGTTTGGTCTTCGAGCCGATCAGGCCGAAGTAGGCAAAGTCGTTGCGCTTGAGGATCGCCGCGGTGAGTTCCAGGTCGAGCTGGTGATTGTGGGTCATGACAATGCAGTAACTGCCAGCGGGCAGGTCGTCGATTTCGTCCACCGGTTCTTCGGCGACGATTTTACGCACGCCGTGGGGGATCTGTTCGGGGAACTCGGCTTCCCGCGAATCGATCCAGCGCACCCGGCAGGGCAGGCTGGCGAGCAACGGCACCAACGCCCGACCGACGTGCCCGGCACCGAATACGGCGATCTGGGCTTGCACCTGGCCCATGGGTTCGAACAGCAGCACCGTGACACCGCCGCAGCATTGACCGAGGCTGGCGCCGAGGGTGAAACGCTCCAGGTGGGTGTCCTGTTTGCCGCTGGCAAGCATCTCCCGGGCGACTTGCATCGCCTTGTATTCCAGGTGCCCGCCACCGATGGTGTCGAACGCCTGCGTGGCGCTGACGACCATTTTCGAACCGGCATTGCGCGGCGTCGAGCCGAGCTCTTCGATGATGGTCACCAACACACAGGGTTCACCCTGGGTTTGCAGGTCGGCGAGGGCGTCGATCCAGTTGTACATGTTCACCTCAACATCTGCGTTGTCTGTTCGGCCGTCATCGCGAGCTTGCTCGCGATGGCCGCGCCTCGGTCTAGAGCGAAGCCAGCTCACTCTCGGCTTCCACGGCTTTCACCGCCTTCAACTGGCGCATCTGCTCACAGCCCCACAACACCCGCTCCGGTGTGGCCGGTGCGTCGATTTTTGGTTGATGCCTGTAATCGCCCAGGCTCGCCACCGCATCCTTGATCGCACACCAGGCGGCGATGCCGAGCATGAACGGCGGCTCGCCCACGGCTTTGGAGTGGAACACTGTGTCTTCCGGGTTCTTGCGGTTTTCCACCAGCTTGACCCGCAAATCCAGCGGCATGTCGGCGACCGCCGGGATCTTGTAGCTGGCCGGGCCGTTGGTCATCAGTTTGCCCTTGGCATTCCAGACCAGCTCTTCCATGGTCAGCCAGCCCATGCCCTGGATGAAACCACCTTCGACCTGGCCCATATCGATAGCCGGGTTCAAGGAGGCGCCGACGTCATGCAGGATGTCGGTACGGAGCATTTTGTATTCGCCGGTCAGGGTGTCGACGATCACCTCGGCGCAGGCTGCGCCAAACGCGAAGTAGTAGAACGGACGACCGCGTGCCTGGCTGCGGTCGTAGTAGATTTTCGGGGTCTTGTAGAACCCGGTGCTGGACAGCGACACCTGAGCGAAATACGCCTGCTGGATCAGTTCTTCGAAGGTCAGGATCTGATCGCGAACCCGCACGTGGCCGTTGTGGAATTCCACGTCTTCTTCGCTGACCGCATACTTGCGCGCAGCAAATTCCACCAGGCGTTGCTTGATGATTTCAGCGGCGTTTTGCGCGGCTTTACCGTTCAGGTCGGCACCGCTGGACGCGGCGGTCGGCGAGGTGTTTGGCACTTTGTCGGTGTTGGTCGCGGTGATCTGCACACGGTCGATTTCAACCTGGAACACTTCGGCCACGACTTGCGCGACTTTGACGTTCAAGCCCTGGCCCATTTCGGTGCCGCCGTGGTTCAGATGAATGCTGCCGTCGGTGTAGACGTGAATCAGCGCACCGGCCTGGTTGAGGAAGCTGGCGGTGAAGGAAATACCGAATTTTACCGGGGTCAGCGCCAGGCCTTTTTTCAGGATCGGGCTGTTGGCGTTGTAGCGGCGGATCGCTTCACGGCGTTCGGCGTACTGGCTGCTTTCTTCCAGCTCGGCGGTGATTTCCTCGAGCATGTTGTGCTCGACGGTCTGGTAGTAATGGGTGACGTTGCGCTCGGTCTTGCCGTAGTAGTTGGCCTTGCGCACCGCCAGCGGATCGAGGCCCAGATGACGGGCGATGGCGTCCATCACTTCTTCGATGGCGACCATTCCTTGCGGGCCGCCAAAGCCGCGATAGGCGGTGTTCGATGCGGTGTTGGTCTTGCAGCGGTGACCGTTGATGGTCGCATCGCCCAGGTAGTACGAGTTGTCCGAGTGGAACATCGCCCGGTCAACGATCGACGCCGACAGGTCTGGTGAGCAACCGCAGTTACCAGCCAGTTCCAGCTGGATGCCGTGCAGGCGTCCGCTGTCGTCGAAGCCCACATCGTATTCAATGTAGAACGGGTGACGCTTGCCGGTCATCAGCATGTCTTCGACCCGTGGCAGACGCATTTTGGTCGGCTGTCCGGTCAGGTGCGCGATCACCGCGCAGAGGCAGGCCGGGCTGGCGGCCTGGGTTTCCTTACCGCCGAAACCGCCGCCCATGCGACGCATGTCGACGACGATTTTGTTCATCGACACGTCGAGCACTTCCGCCACCAGTTTCTGCACTTCGGTAGGGTTCTGGGTCGAGCAGTAGACGATCATGCCGCCGTCTTCGGTCGGCATCACCGAAGAGATCTGGGTTTCCAGATAGAAGTGTTCCTGGCCGCCGATGTGCAGCGTGCCTTGAATCCGGTGCTCGGCGGTCGCCAGCGCAGTGGCCGAATCGCCGCGCTTGTGGGTATGGCTATCCAGCACGAAATGGCGTTTGCGCAGGGCTTCGACCACGTCGAGTACCGGCTCCAGATCTTCGTATTCGATGATCGCCGCCATGGCCGCTTTGCGTGCGGTTTCCAGGTCTTTCGCGGCCACCGCAAGCACCGGTTGACCGACGAATTGCACGTCGTCGATGGCCAGCAAGGGGTCGCCCGGCAACAATGGACCGATGTCTTTCAGGCCCGGCACGTCTTCGTGGGTAATGGCGATGCGCACGCCTTCAAAGGCGTAGCAGGGCTTAGTGTCGATGCTGATGATTTTCGCGTGGGCGCGGTCCGAGAGCCGTGCGTAAACGTGCAGCTGATTCGGAAACTCCAGTCGATCGTCGATGTACTGCGCTTCACCGGACACGTGCTTGTCGGCGCTGTCGTGCTTGACGCTGCGGCCGACACCGGTGGTCAGGTCCTTGGCAAACAGTTCGGCCAGTTCGGCTTGGGTCTTCTCGACTTTGTGATGGTTAGACATAAGCGGTCACCCGAGTCTCGATGTGCGGTGTTTGCAGTTCGATGAAGTATTTACGCAGCAGGTTCTGCGCGCTGAGCAGGCGGTATTCCTTGCTCGCACGGAAGTCTGTGAGCGGCGTGAAGTCTTGCGCAAGGGCGGCGCAGGCACGTTCCACTGTTGTGTTGTTCCATGGCGCGCCGAGCAGTGCGGCTTCGCAGCTTTTCGCGCGTTTCGGTGTCGCGGCCATGCCGCCGAACGCGACGCGGGCGTCGGCAACCACGCCGTTTTCGATGCGCAGGTTGAATGCCGCGCAGACTGCGGAAATGTCATCGTCCAGACGCTTGGAAACCTTGTAGGCGCGGAACAGCTGTTCAGCGCTGGCACGCGGCACGATGATCTTCTCGATGAACTCGCTTTCCTGGCGCGCAGTGACCCGGTAATCGATGAAGTAGTCTTCCAGCGCCAGGGTGCGGCGGGTTTCGCCTTTGCACAGCACGATCTGTGCGCCCAGAGCGATCAGCAGCGGAGGCGAGTCACCAATCGGCGAGGCGTTGCCGATGTTGCCGCCGAGCGTGCCCTGATTGCGGATTTGCAAGGAGGCAAAACGTTGCAGCAATTCGCCGAAGTCCGGGTACTCGGCCTCAAGAGCGTCGTAGCAGTCGGAGAGGGCGGTGGCGGCGCCGATTTCCAGGCGATCGTCAAAGCGCTCGATGCGCTTCATTTCTGCGACGTTGCCGACGTAGATCATCACCGGCAGCGTGCGGTGGAACTGGGTCACTTCCAGCGCCAGGTCGGTGCCGCCGGCCAACAGTCTGGCTTGCGGATAAGCGTCGTAGAGGTCGGCCAGATCGGCGACGGTCAGCGGCACCAGGCAGCGTTTGTCGCCGCTGTTCAGTTCACCGGTGTCGGTCGGCGCAATGGCTTTCAGGCGAGCGATGGTTTCGGCTTCGCGGGCATCGAACTGGTCGGGCTGTTTGGCGCAGCACACTTGTTCGGCAGCGGCGAGGATCGGCCGGTAGCCGGTGCAGCGGCAGAGATTGCCGGCGAGGGCTTCGTGGGCTTTATGGGAATCGGCGTGATCGCTGTTTTTCTGCAGGGCGAACAACGACATGACGAAGCCCGGTGTGCAGAAGCCGCACTGTGAACCGTGGCACTCGACCATGGCTTTTTGCACGCTGTGCAATTGGCCCTGATGCTTGAGGTCTTCGACGCTGATCAGCTGCTTGCCGTGCAGCGACGACACAAACGTCAGGCACGAGTTGAGACTGCGATAGCGAATGTGTTCGCGGCCGTTGTCATCGGTCTGCAATTCACCGACCACCACCGTACACGCGCCACAGTCACCGCTGGCGCAACCTTCTTTGGTACCGGGTTTGCCCAAATGTTCGCGCAGATAGTTCAGCACGGTCAGATTCGGGTCCAGGGCGTGCTCGCTACGGAGTTCCTGGTTAAGTAAAAACTGGATCACGGAAGGCCTCGCAGACTCATTATTGTTGTTAACCGACTTGAACCTGAATTTATCAGGTCTGACTTTTCGGTCAATGATTTTCTGACTTAAAGGTCAGGAAATTCGCTTTTGCCGATCAACAGTGGCTTCTTTCATTATTGACCCTCTCGGGATACCCCGCTTTTTGCTTGAATCGTGCCAAATTCCGCCGGCTGGGCCCTGCGCCATCACCCATCAAGTGCGCTACACTGCGCCGCTTGTGCAGATCGAAGAGTTTGAAGGACAACCATGACGTTCAAGGCGCCGGACAGCCTCGCCGAGCAAATCGCTCACCACCTCGCCGAACGCATCATTCGCGGCGACCTCAAGCCGGGAGAGCGCATCCAGGAACAGAAGGTCACGCTGGCCCTCAATGTCAGCCGCGGCTCGGTTCGCGAAGCCTTGCTGATTCTCGAACGCCGGCACCTGATCGCCATCCTGCCGCGTCGTGGTGCGCATGTGACCGAACTCACCGCACACAAGGTGCAGAGCCTGTGCACGCTGATGAGCGAGCTGTACATCCTGCTCGGTAATTCAGTGGCCAATGGCTGGCAGGTCCAGGCCGACATGGCGCCGTTCCTGCAAATCCAGCAGCGCCTGAGCGCCAGTTACGAGCGTCAGGACATCCGCGCCTTTGTCGAAGACAGCTTCAGCGTGATGCGCGCGGCGTACCCATTCGCCGATAACCCGTACTTGCAGGAAACCGTCGAGAACCTGCAACCGGCCATGAGCCGTGCGTATTTTCTCGCTCTGGAACAGCGCAAGGCCGAGATGAGCGAGTTCCTCGAACTGTTCGAGCGCTTGCTCGCGGCCGTGCTGGCTCGTGATCTGCCAGAGATTCGCGTCGTGCTCTCGGCTTATGCCCGGCGCAGTTGCGATCTGGTGCTGTCTGCCTTGCCGGTTGCCTGAGCGTGCGGCTCAAGTGCATCAAGCTGGCGGGGTTCAAATCCTTCGTCGACCCGACCACGGTAAACTTCCCCAGTAACATGGCGGCGGTGGTCGGGCCCAATGGTTGCGGCAAGTCGAACATCATCGACGCCGTACGCTGGGTGATGGGCGAGAGCTCGGCCAAGAACTTGCGCGGCGAGTCGATGACCGACGTCATCTTCAACGGCTCCACCAGTCGCAAACCGGTGAGCCAGGCAAGCATCGAACTGGTGTTCGACAACTCCGACGGCACGTTGCTCGGCGAGTACGCGGCCTACGCGGAAATCTCCATTCGCCGTAAAGTCACCCGCGACAGCCAGACCACGTATTACCTCAACGGCACCAAATGCCGTCGCCGCGATATCACCGACATTTTTCTTGGTACCGGCCTGGGCCCGCGCAGCTACTCGATCATCGAACAGGGGATGATCTCCAAGCTGATCGAGTCCAAGCCCGAAGACCTGCGCAACTTCATCGAAGAAGCGGCGGGGATCTCCAAGTACAAGGAGCGCCGGCGCGAGACCGAAAACCGCATCCGTCGCACCCACGAAAACCTCGCGCGCCTGACCGACCTGCGTGATGAGCTGGAACGTCAGCTCGAACGCTTGCATCGTCAGGCCCAGGCGGCCGAGAAGTATCAGGAATACAAAGCTGAAGAGCGTCAGCTCAAGGCTCAACTGTCGGCGCTACGCTGGCAGGCATTGAACGAACAGGTTGGCCAGCGCGAAGCAATCATTGGCAACCAGGAAATCAGTTTCGAAGCCCTGGTCGCTGAGCAGCGTAATGCCGATGCGAGCATCGAACGGCTGCGCGACGGTCATCATGACCTGTCTGAGCGCTTCAATCTGGTGCAGGGACGCTTCTATTCGGTCGGCGGCGACATCGCCCGGGTCGAGCAAAGTATTCAGCATGGCCAGCAGCGTTTGCGTCAGTTGCAGGACGATTTAAAGGAAGCGGAGCGTTCGCGCCTGGAAACCGAGTCGCACCTGGGGCACGACCGCACCTTGCTGGCAACTCTTGGCGAAGAGCTGGACATGCTCACGCCCGAGCAGGAAGTCACCAGCGCCGCTGCTGAAGAGGCCGCCGCTGCGCTGGAAGAATCCGAAACCACCATGCACGGCTGGCAGGAGCAGTGGGACAGTTTCAACCTGCGCTCGGCCGAGCCACGGCGTCAGGCCGAAGTCCAGCAGTCGCGCATCCAGCAGCTGGAAACCAGCATGGAGCGCCTGGCTGAGCGTCAACGTCGCTTGGCCGAAGAGCGTGACCTGTTGTCGGCAGCCCCGGAAGACGCAGCGATTCTCGATCTGAGTGAACAACTCGCCGCCAGTGAAGCGACCCTTGAGGATTTGCAAGCCAGCGAAGAAGCTCAGGTCGAGCGGCTTGAGCAGTTGCGTCAGGAACTGCAACTGGCCCTGCAAAACCAGCAGCAGGCGCAGGGTGACTTGCAACGGCTCAACGGGCGCCTGGCCTCGCTGGAGGCGTTGCAGCAAGCGGCGCTCGATCCGGGCACCGGCGCCGCCGAGTGGTTGCGTGAACAGCATCTGGCCGAACGTCCGCGTCTGGCTGAAGGCTTGAAAGTTGAAGCGGGTTGGGAGCTGGCGGTGGAAACCGTGCTCGGTGCCGACCTGCAAGCAGTGCTGGTCGATGACTTTGCCGGGTTCGATCTGTCCGGCTTTGCCCAGGGCGATCTGCGTTTGCTCAGCCCGGCCAGCGACGGTGTACGGATCCCCGGCAGTCTGCTCGACAAGGTTGAGGCGCAGATCGATCTGTCGCCGTGGCTGGGACAGGTCAAGCCGGTGGACAGTCTTGAACAAGCGCTGTCGCTGCGTGGCCAGTTGTCGGTCGGCGAAAGCCTGATCAGCCGTGATGGCTACTGGGTTGGGCGGCACTTTTTGCGGGTGCGCCGCGCCAGTGAGGCCGAGAGCGGCATGTTGGCGCGTGGGCAGGAAATCCAGCGTCTGGGGCTTGAGCGCGAAGAGCGTGAAGCGACCGTCGAGACGCTGGAGACCACCTTGCAAAACCTGCGCGCCCAGCAACGTCAGCAAGAGAATGGCCGTGAACACCTGCGCCGTTTGCTGCAAGACGAAGCGCGCCAGCAGGGTGAATTGAAAGCTCAGCTGTCCGCCGGTAAAGCCAAGGCCGAGCAACTGACGTTGCGCCGCACGCGACTCGACGAAGAGCTCGGTGAATTGGCTGAACAGCGTGCGCTGGAACATGAACAGGTTGGCGAGTCGCGCCTGCAATTGCAGGAAGCCCTCGACAGCATGGCGATCGATACCGAGCAGCGCGAATTACTGCTGGCGCAGCGCGACAGCTTGCGCGAACGCCTGGACCGGGTGCGGCAGGAAGCCCGTCAGCATAAAGACCACGCGCACCAATTGGCGGTGCGTCTGGGCTCGCTCAAGGCGCAACACGATTCAACCCGTCAGGCACTGGAACGGCTGGAATTGCAGTCCGAGCGCCTGACAGAAAAGCGCGAGCAGCTCAGCCTCAATCTGGAGGAGGGCGAAGCGCCGCTGGAAGAGTTGCGGCTCAAGCTTGAAGAGTTGCTCGACAAGCGCATGAGCGTCGACGAAGAATTGAGGACCGCGCAGATCGCCCTGGAAGATGCCGACCGTGAGTTGCGTGATGCCGAGAAACGCCGCAGCCAGGCCGAGCAGCAATCGCAGCTGATCCGTGGTCAACTTGAACAGCAGCGCATGGAATGGCAAGCCCTGACCGTGCGCCGTAAAACCTTGCAGGATCAATTGCTCGAAGACGGCTATGACCTGCACGGGGTGCTCGCCACGCTGGTGGCTGAAGCGGACGAAAAAGAAGCCGAAGAAGAGCTCGAGCGCATTGCTGCGCGAATTCAGCGACTGGGCGCGATCAACCTCGCGGCCATCGACGAGTACCAGCAGCAGTCCGAGCGCAAGCGTTATCTGGATGCTCAGGACGCTGACCTGGTCGAAGCGCTCGACACCCTGGAAAACGTCATTCGCAAGATCGACAAGGAAACCCGCAATCGCTTCAAAGATACCTTTGATCAGATTAACGGTGGATTGCAGGCGCTTTTTCCAAAAGTTTTCGGTGGAGGCAGCGCTTATTTGGAACTGACGGGCGAAGATCTACTCGATACAGGGGTAACGATCATGGCGCGTCCGCCCGGGAAGAAGAACAGCACCATCCATTTGCTGTCAGGCGGTGAAAAAGCCCTGACGGCATTGGCACTGGTTTTTGCGATCTTCAAGCTGAACCCGGCGCCGTTTTGCATGCTCGACGAAGTTGACGCACCGCTGGATGACGCTAACGTTGGACGCTATGCCCGATTGGTGAAAGAGATGTCACAAACAGTGCAGTTCATCTATATCACCCACAACAAGATCGCCATGGAAATGGCCGATCAATTGATGGGGGTCACGATGCACGAGCCTGGTTGTTCGCGTCTGGTAGCCGTGGATGTCGAGGAGGCGATGGCGATGGTGGACGCCTGAGTCATGGCGCGTAGGCCAGATATTTGCGGGAATCAGGGATTTTTACCCACAGAGAATGCTGGCTAATCGACATAATGGCTGAAGCCATTGTGACTGACGGTGTAAAGTTATCTTTGGTCGTGCTAGTTTAATGTCAATTTTTCGTATGCGTGGGCAAAACGCCATTCAGAACATAGAGTTGGCGCCACGTTTTAAAGCGGTTTACAGGTTGTAAACCCCTTATTTTTCAGCATTTTTTATAGAGGCACGGGATTACATGGAAATCGGTCTGCGCGAGTGGCTGATCGTCATCGGCATTATTGTCATTGCCGGTATTCTTTTTGATGGCTGGCGGCGCATGCGCGGCGGCAAGGGCAAGCTGAAGTTTCGCCTGGACCGAAGCCTGTCCAACCTGCCGGACGAGGACAGCGGTGCTGAACTGCTGGGCCCGCCACGCGTACTGGATACCCATAAAGAACCGCAACTCGACGAGCATGACTTGCCGTCGGTGAGCATGCCTGCCCGTGAGCCGCGTGAATCGGGCTCCAAGCGCGGCAAACGGGGTGGCGAGCCATCCCAGGGCGACCTGAATTTGAATCTGGACCTGGATGGCGGCCCGAGCTTCAGCAGCCGTGATGATTTCCCGGATGAAACCAAATCGTCGAGCGCTGCAGTCAATAAAGAACAGCCGCAAGCGGAAGAAGTACTGGTCATCAGCGTGATTTGTCGTGACCCGGGCGGTTTCAAAGGTCCGGCCCTGTTGCAGAACATCCTGGAAAGCGGTCTGCGCTTTGGCGAGATGGATATCTTCCATCGTCACGAAAGCATGGCCGGCAACGGTGAAGTGCTGTTCTCCATGGCCAACGCGGTCAAGCCTGGCGTGTTCGATCTGGACGATATCGATCTGTTCAGCACCCCGGCTGTCAGCTTCTTCCTCGGCTTGCCAGGCCCGCGCCACCCGAAACAGGCCTTCGACGTGATGGTCGCGGCTGCCCGCAAACTGTCTCAGGAACTCAATGGCGAACTGAAGGACGATCAGCGCAGCGTGCTGACCGCTCAGACCATCGAGCACTACCGTCAACGTATCGTCGAGTTCGAGCGTCGCGCCCTGACCCAGAAGCGCTGATTCATCGGTTGTTCCCGCGCCGGACGCGGGGCGACCAGCAAAATAGATTGAGCAGCCTCGGCTGCTCTTTTGCTTTATGAGAGAGCACCCATGACCGTCGTTGAAAAACGCATTCTAGAGCTGCGCGCTGAGCTGGATCAGCACAACTACCGTTACTACGTCCTCGACGAGCCGAGCATTCCGGACGCCGAATACGATCGGCTGTTCCATGAGCTCAAGGCGCTGGAAACGGCAAACCCCGAGCTGGTCACTGTCGACTCGCCGACCCAGCGGGTTGGCGGTGCGGCGCTTGCGGCGTTCACTCAAGTGCGGCACGAAGTGCCGATGCTCAGTCTCGGCAACGCCTTCGAAGAAAACGACATGCGTGAGTTCGATCGCCGGGTCACCGAAGGTCTGGATTTGCCGGCCGGCGATTTGTTTGGCGGTGGCGCCGAGGTGGAGTACAGCTGCGAACCAAAGCTCGATGGCCTGGCGGTCAGCTTGCTGTATCAGGACGGCATGCTGGTGCGTGGCGCTACTCGCGGTGATGGCACCACCGGTGAAGACATCAGCGTCAACGTGCGCACTGTGCGCAATATTCCGCTCAAGCTACAGGGCAGCGGCTGGCCAATGACCCTGGAAGTGCGCGGCGAAGTGTATATGTCCAAGGCCGGTTTCGATCGTCTGAACGTCGCGCAACTGGAAGTCGGCGGCAAAACTTTCGCCAACCCGCGCAACGCCGCGGCAGGCAGCTTGCGTCAGCTGGATTCGAAGATTACTGCCAGTCGTCCACTGGAGTTTTGCTGCTACGGTCTCGGCCAGGTTTCGGCGGAGATTGCCGACACGCACATTGGCAATCTGCAGCAACTCAAGCAGTGGGGCATGCCGGTCAGTCACGAGCTGAAACTGGCCAAGGGCATTGGTGAATGCCTGGATTACTACCGTGACATTGGCGAGCGTCGCAACGCGCTGCCTTATGAAATCGATGGTGTGGTGTTCAAGGTCAACAGCCTCGCCTCGCAGCGTGAACTGGGCTTCCGGGCGCGCGAGCCGCGTTGGGCGATTGCCCACAAGTTTCCGGCGATGGAAGAACTCACCGAGCTGCTCGATGTGGAATTCCAGGTCGGCCGAACCGGTGCGGTCACTCCGGTTGCACGCTTGAAACCAGTGAAAGTGGCGGGTGTGACGGTGTCCAACGCGACATTGCACAACATGGATGAAGTCGCGCGTCTGGGCTTGATGATCGGCGATACGGTGATCATTCGCCGCGCCGGTGACGTGATCCCGCAAGTGGTACAAGTGGTTACCGAGCGTCGCCCGGAAAACGCCCGTCCCGTGCAGATTCCCGAGTGCTGCCCGGTCTGTGGTTCGCATGTCGAGCGCACGCAGTTGGTCAAGCGCAGCAAGGGCCGCGAAACGGTCAGCGAAGGTGCGGTGTATCGCTGCGTCGGGCGTCTGGCCTGCGGGGCGCAGCTCAAGCAGGCGATCATCCATTTCGTTTCGCGCCGGGCCATGGACATTGAGGGCCTGGGCGAGAAGAGTGTCGAGCAGTTGGTGGATGAAGGCCTGGTCGGCTCGCCGGCGGATTTGTACGCCTTGAGTTTCGAACAGATCGTCGACCTCGAAGGGTTCGCCGAGCTGTCGAGCAAGAACCTGCTCAGTGCGATTGCCGACAGCAGGAAGCCGGGGTTGGCGCGCTTCATCTACGCCCTCGGTATTCCGGATGTCGGCGAAGAGACGGCCAAGGTTCTGGCGCGTTCGCTGGCATCGCTTGCGCGGGTTCAGCAGGCATTGCCGCAAGTGTTGACGTACTTGCCGGATGTCGGTCTGGAGGTCGCCTACGAGATTCACAGCTTCTTTGACGATGCGCACAACCGGAAGGTGATCGAAGAACTGCTCAAGCATGGCCTGGAGATTCAGGATCAGGGCGAATTGGGTGCCGAGTTTGCCGCCAGTACCACGCTGGGCGGGATGATCGACAAGCTGAACATTCCCTCGGTCGGACCGGGCGGGGCGCAGAAGCTGGCCGACAAGTTTGGTTCGCTGGAAGCGATCATCAGCGCCGACTGGCTGGACATGCGCCAGGCGCTGCCGGAGAAGCAGGCCAACGCCGTTCGGGAGTTCTTTGCCATCGAACAGAACCGTCAGTTGGCACTGGATGCCGAGAAGCAATTACGCGACTTCGGCATGCACTGGCAAAGCGAGAAGAAAGTCGTCGAAGGCTTGCCGCTGGCAGGCCAGACCTGGGTGCTCACCGGCTCTCTGGAGCTGATGAGTCGCGACGTCGCCAAGGACAAGCTCGAAAGCCTGGGCGCCAAGGTGGCGGGTTCGGTGTCGGCCAAGACTTATTGCGTGGTGGCGGGGCCCGGCGCCGGCTCCAAATTGGTCAAGGCCAATGAGCTGGGGTTGAAGGTGCTGGACGAAGAAGCGTTCGTGGCGTTTTTGGCCGGGCACGGCATTACTGCCTGACGTCGGCAAGATCGCAGCCGTCCGCAGCTCCTACAGGGGATGACATTTACATGTAGGAGCTGCCGAAGGCTGCGATCTTTTCAAGACCAACGCATGTCCTTGACCCGGCTCATATTTTTTAATCTGCGCGAACGGTTGTAACTTCGTCTCAGATAGGTACAATGGCGCGGCTCGCCGTCAGGTGAGCGTCGTTATGGTGACCCCATCGGTCCCCCCGCAACGATTACCCGTGAACCTGGTCAGATCCGGAAGGAAGCAGCCACAGCGGGAACATTGTGTGCCGGGGTGTGGCTGGTGGGGTCGCCACCTTAACGCCAAGCCTTCATTCGCAAGGCTTGTGATCCTCAAAAAATCCAGAACTTCTATCTCATTGATCTTTCCTGATCGATGCCTTGTTTCGTCCGAAATAACTTCACCGTCATTCCGAAAGCGCAAACACCCGCAACCGATGCCCATCCGGATCGAGCGCCACGAAGGTGTAGCCGAAATCCAGTGCAATCGGCTCTTGGGCGATGCGCAGCCCTTGTTCGGTCCATGCGGCGTACAGCGTGTCGACCGTCTCTTTGTCGGCCACCGAAAATCCCAGTTCTCCGCCACCGCCCGCCGCTTCGGCCGCAGGTTCCACGGTGTGCCTGGACCACAGCCCAAGCTTTAGCCCTGAATCAAGAATGAACAGTGCGAAGGTCGGTTGCAGTTCAACCGGTGGTTTGTCCAGCAGGCGGCTGTAGAAGTTGGCGCTGGTGGCGGGGCTGTCGACGTATAGCAGCAGGTAGTGTTGGGCGTTCATGGCGACTCCGATGTCGTTGGCGTTGATGGCTCAAGCCTAGACGGTCGGGCTGTCAGTTTCTGTCAGTAGTCGATAGCAAAAGAGCAGGCAGGTGTATTAATCCAATACACCTGCCTGCTCTTTTTTGTTTCTGGCTCTAAGGCTTGGACAAGGCCTGGTCTACCGCCGCGATCAGCTTTCCCAGATCCTTCGGGGTGGCTTTGTGTATGACACCGAACAAATACGCTCGCTGTTCGTCTTCGTCGCCAAGATCGGCAAAAAACGCTTTGAGCTTCACTCCCAGCACATCGGCAAGCATGAACAGGGCTTCCACGCTGGGGGTATAGGTGCCGGTTTCGAAGCGGCTGATGGTTTTGGGGTCAAAACCGGTTTTTTCGCCGAGTTCAGCCTGAGTAAGCCCCGCCACCTTGCGATAGCGCCGTATGGCTGGACCCAAACTTGAAATTTGCATCGCTCAATTCCCATTTAGAATCAAGAACTTAACGATAGATTTTTGCATTAGACAACTGCATGATCCATCACCTTGCTTTGCAAAATGTGATGTATTTCGTAGAATCCCTGTTTCGTACAGGCATTTGGTGACCTGGCTTCATAAGTCCAGGCAATGTGAGACAGCCAGCATTGCGTTACCTCGCAGGGTGTGCAGAGACGCCGCTGACGAGGCGAAATGCCGTTTCAATATTACCAGAGTCGGCGTTTTTGACGTGTTTGTGCGAGGCCTATGAGCCTAGTTGATCTTCGTCTGTTCGGGGGCCATCAAATGCTGTTTATGGAGTTTTAACGTGCATCTGAATTTGCCGGCCCGCTCTATTGCAAGGATGTTGCCCAGGCAGCATCACGCGCTGCGACCCTCTGCGCAGTGCCGCATCTTTCAAAACATCTCTTCCGGGCGTTGTGCGCTGGTCGAGCGGTACAACCGCTAGCCACAGTGAGCCGGACTCATGGATGAGAAGTACCGCAGGGCCGTAGATGCAGCCGCCATTTTTTCCGAGACAGACCTGTCGGGGCGCATTACTTACGTCAACGATTTGTTTTGCGCGGTGTCTGGCTACAGTCGCGAGGAGTTGTTGGGGGCCAACCACCGCATCCTCAATTCAGGTCTGCATCCTGACGATTTCTTCACAACGATGTGGCGCACGGTTGCCTTGGGCAAAGTCTGGAAGGGCGAAATCTGTAACCGGTCCAAGGACGGTAGCCTGAGTTGGGTCGACAGCACCATGGTGCCGGTGCTGGATGAGTCGACCGGACGGGTCCATCGGTATCTGTCGATTTGCTTCGATATCAGTGAAAAGCGTCAGTTGCTGCACTCACTGCAATGGCGGGTCGGCCATGACGTCCTGACCGGCCTGCCCAATCGGGCGTATCTCTCCGAGTTGCTCGAGCAGGCCCTGGATTATTCCCGCATCGAGAACGTGCCGTTGGCGGTGTGCATGCTCGACCTTGACGGCTTCAAGGCGGTCAATGACGGCTATGGTCACGCCAGCGGCGACTTGTTGCTGGTCGAAGTAGCCAAGCGTCTGCGCACCATCGTTCGCGGCGAGGACGTGGTGGCGCGGCTGGCCGGGGACGAGTTCGTGCTGATTTTGCGTTTTGTGCGCGATATGCCGGAATTGCGCGCGGCGTTGCATCGAGTGCTGGGGGCGATCTCTGCGCCGTATTCGATTCTGGGCAAGGACATCAATGTGTTTGCCAGCATCGGTGTCACGTTGTTCCCGGTCGATAGCGAAGATGCGGAAACCCTGCTGCGCCACGCCGATCAGGCAATGTACGTGGCCAAGCAGAGCGGGCGTAACCGTTTCCACCTGTTTGATGTGGTGCGCGACCAAGAGGTCAAGGCGACTCACCAGACAGTTGCACGGGTGCGTCAGGCTTTGCTCAACAATGAGTTGCGCCTGCATTTTCAGCCCAAGGTCAATATGCGCTGCGGTGCGGTGGTTGGCTTTGAGGCGCTGTTGCGCTGGGAGCATCCGCAAAACGGCCTGGTGCCGCCCAGGGAGTTTTTGCCATTTGTGGAGGAGACGGACCTGATCGTCGATATCGGCGAATGGGTGATGGAGCAGGTTCTGGCGCAGTTGTCTCAATGGCAAAAGGACGGTCAACGCTGGCCGGTCAGTGTCAACATCGCTGCCCGGCATTTTCAGCGGGCGGACTTTTTTGATCGGCTCAAAAACGTGCTCGAACGGCACACCTGGGTTGCACCCCAGTTGCTTGACCTGGAGATTGTCGAGTCGGTGGCGATCGAAAATATTCAGCACGTCAGCACCTGCCTGCAGGCCTGTCAGGCGCTGGGCGTGAGGTTTTCTCTGGGAGATTTTGGCACGGGTTATTCGTCGCTGAGTTACCTCAAGCGTCTGCACACGCAAACCATCAAGATCGATAAGTCATTTGTGCGCGACATACTGCACGATCGTGATGATCTGGCGTTGACCACAGCAGTCATTGGTCTTGCCCGGGCGTTTGGGCGAGAGGTGATCGCCGAGGGCCTGGAAAGCATCGAGCATGGCGAGTTGCTGTTGCGCCTGGGCTGCGAGGTGGCGCAGGGCTATTTCATCGCGCGGCCGATGCCGGCCAGCGAGGTGCCGGGTTGGGTCGAGGCCTTCGTCGCTCCGACCCGGTGGCAGGCGCTGGACCAGGCGGTCTGAGGCTTACTGATAGGCCTGGGTCGGTTCGCTGGTTCCGGTGTAGAGCCTGATGATGTCGTCGATTTCCCCGGACATTTTCATCTTGAGCAGCGTTTGCAGAATCAACTGGACCGGTAGTTTTGGGTCGTTACGCACGTAGCAACCGACGTTTTGCTCCTGCAACACCGCGACTGCCCGCAATGGCCGGTCAGGCATCATTTGCAGGTTGAACCAGTCCAGGGCCCATTGATTGCTGACAGCATATTGATTTCGGCCGGCCGCCAGTTTTTTCAACACCTGTTCCTGATTGCGCGCATCGTCGCGTTTGAGTTGGCCGCTGTCGAATAGCGGTTGCAGGGTCGGGTAGCTGTAGCCGAGTACGGTGCCGATCGGCTGCACAGAAAGGCTGGCGGGGATGATCGAGGCAGGAGCGCCTTGCTTGCTGACCAGTACGTCGCGCTGAAACCACAATGGAACGCTCCAGAGATAGTCGCCGGACTGATTTGGCAGCCAGGATTGCGCCGCATAGCAGCGGATGTCGATTTCCCCGTGCTCCATGGCGCTTTGCACGCGTGCGCGGGCCAGCACGTGAAACTCGGCCGGCAGACCCAGTTGTGTGGCCAAGCTGAGCATCGCATCGTACAAAATGCCCTGGGTTGGCCGACCGTGCTCGATTTGCACCATGGGCATGGCCCAGCTGTCGGTGATCGCAAAGCGCAAGGGTGCAGGCGCACCAGCAGCGCTGACGCTGATCAACAGCAAAGCCCCCAAGGCAGAACGCATAAACTCTCCAGCAAAAGACCGGCAGGAGCCGATTAAAACGGATCCAAAGACCAGCTTAGCCAGATTAGCCGAGCACACCGGATGCAATTTTGGCCTTGCTCCGCTAGCATTACCCGCTTCCGCTTCCCAGTTGCGACGGTTTTCGATGAGTTATCAGGTTCTTGCACGTAAATGGCGTCCGCGCTCGTTCCGCGAAATGGTCGGCCAGACCCATGTGCTCAAGGCTCTGATCAATGCCTTGGACAGCCAGCGGCTGCACCACGCCTATCTTTTTACCGGTACCCGCGGTGTGGGCAAGACCACCATCGCGCGGATCATTGCCAAATGTCTGAACTGTGAGACCGGTATCACTTCGACGCCGTGCGGCGAGTGTTCGGTGTGCCGCGAAATCGATGAAGGGCGCTTTGTCGACCTGATCGAGATCGACGCCGCAAGCCGGACCAAGGTCGAGGACACCCGTGAGCTGCTCGATAACGTGCAGTACGCGCCGAGCCGTGGACGCTTCAAGGTCTACCTGATCGACGAAGTGCACATGCTCTCCAGCCATTCCTTCAATGCGCTGTTGAAAACCCTCGAAGAGCCACCGCCCTACGTCAAGTTCATCCTGGCGACTACCGATCCGCAGAAACTTCCTGCAACGATTCTGTCGCGGTGCCTGCAGTTCTCGCTGAAAAACATGACGCCGGAGCGTGTGGTCGAGCATTTGACCCATGTGCTGAGCGTCGAGAATGTGCCGTTCGAAGACGATGCGCTGTGGCTGTTGGGCCGGGCTGCCGACGGTTCGATGCGCGATGCCATGAGCCTCACCGACCAGGCCATTGCCTTCGGTGAAGGCAAGGTCATGGCGGCCGACGTGCGAGCAATGCTCGGCACGCTTGATCACGGTCAGGTCTACGATGTCCTGCACGCGTTGCTTGATGGCGACGCCAAGGCATTGCTCGAAGCGGTGCGGCATCTGGCCGAGCAGGGCCCGGACTGGAACGGCGTGCTGTCGGAAATTCTTAACGTGCTGCACCGCGTGGCGATTGCCCAGGCCTTGCCCGAAGGCGTCGATAACGGTCATGGCGACCGCGACCGGGTGTTGGCACTGGCTCAGGCCTTGCCGGCTGAAGACGTGCAGTTCTATTACCAGATGGGCTTGATTGGCCGTCGCGATTTGCCGCTGGCACCGGACCCGCGCGGTGGGTTCGAAATGGTCTTGCTGCGAATGCTCGCGTTCCGCCCGGCAGACACTGCAGACGCACCGAGGCAGCCGCTAAAGCCAGTGGGGATCAGCCAGGCCACAGTTGATTCCGCAAACTCAGTGGCTGGCGCACCGCGTGTTGCGCCGGCAGTCGCGCCTGCTCCCGTTGCCGTTGCACCTGTCGCTGCGACGCCGGTTGAGCCGGTTGCCGAGGTGATTGCACCCGCACCCGCGCCTGTTGCTCCGGTGGTCGTGCCGGCGCCGGTGGTCGAGGTGGTGGCTGAGCCTGTGGCCATCGTCGAAGAAGTCGTCGATTTGCCCTGGAACGATCCGATAGAGCCTGAGATCGTGCAGCAACCGGCCGTCGAGCCGGTGCTGGAGACGACCGCCGAACAGCCTGATCTGACACCCATGCCGACGCCGACTCCGGACAGCGTTGTACCTGATGCACCTGAGTGGGCTGCCGCGCCGATTCCCGAGCCGTCGGTGGCTGACATCGACGCCGCCACGCCGGGCATGGACCTGGATGACGAGCCGCCGCTGGACGAGGACTACATCGAGCCGGACATGGATTCGGCCTATAGTTACCTCGATGAGCTGGCCAGTGAGCACGCCGCAGAACCTGCGCCGGCCCCCGAACCTGAACCGGCCGCGATGCCGGCCACCGGGCTGGCATTGCAATGGCTGGAGCTGTTCCCGAAATTGCCGATTTCCGGCATGACCGGCAGCATCGCCGCCAACTGCACGCTGATCGCAGTCGATGGCGATCACTGGCTGCTGCACCTGGACCCGGCCCACAGCGCGCTGTTCAACGCGACTCAACAACGCCGGCTGAACGATGCGCTGAACCAGTATCACCAGCGCACCCTGACGGTGAGCATCGAGCTGATCAAGCCGGAGCAGGAAACCCCGGCCCAGGCGGCTTCGCGTCGACGTGCCGACCGCCAGCGCGAGGCTGAGGATTCGATCCACGGCGATCCGTTCATCCAGCAAATGATGCAACAGTTCGGCGCGGTGATCCGTAACGATACTATTGAACCTGTCGAGGCTCTGGTCAGCCAGGGCTAATAACTGAAGGTGTTTGGCCCATTGGGCCGGACGCTGTTTTGATCCAAGTACTTTTGAGGTGATTCCCATGATGAAAGGTGGCATGGCCGGCCTGATGAAGCAGGCGCAACAGATGCAGGAAAAGATGGCCAAGATGCAGGAAGAGCTGGCCAACGCCGAAGTCACTGGTAAAGCCGGTGGCGATATGGTCACCGTGGTGATGACTGGTCGTCACGACGTCAAGCGCGTGACCATCGATCCAAGCCTGGTAGAAGGCCTGAGCGAGGACGACAAGGAGATGCTGGAGGCCGTGTTTGCTGCTGCCGTCAACGACGCCGTGCGCAAGATCGAAGCCAACAGCCAGGACAAAATGTCCGGCATGACCGCAGGCATGCAACTGCCACCGGGCATGAAACTGCCATTCTGATTCGCTGACGCGTCGGATGGTCTACAAAAATGCCAGGCACTTAGCCTGGCATTTTTTTTCGGCAGGAGAGCATGCGGCGTCTCTAGGGCCGCCTTCGCGAGCAAGCTCGCTCCCACATTGGATAGGGGGGCGTTCGCGATTGATGTCACACTGTAAATCCCCTGTGGGAGCGAGCTTGCTCGCGATGAAGTCGACTCGGTAACTCTGAAGAAACTTCGAGCGTGACACCGCAGATGAGCATTTGACGCTGGCCAGAGGCGCAGGTATAAACCGCGTCTCGTTGTTTTGTCGGACCTTTTCCCATGAGCTTCAGCCCTTTGATTCGCCAACTGATCGACGCCTTGCGCATCTTGCCCGGTGTCGGTCAGAAAACCGCCCAGCGCATGGCGTTGCAACTGCTCGAGCGTGATCGCAGCGGTGGCTCGCGGCTGGCGCTGGCCCTGAGTCAGGCCATGGAAGGGGTCGGCCATTGCCGACAGTGCCGCACCCTGACCGAAGACGATCTGTGCCCGCAATGCGCGGACCCTCGTCGCGACGACACCTTGCTGTGCGTGGTCGAAGGGCCGATGGATGTCTATGCCGTGGAGCAGACCGGGTTTCGCGGTCGCTACTTCGTGCTCAAGGGGCATTTATCGCCACTCGACGGTCTGGGGCCGGAAGCCATCGGTATTCCGCAACTGATGTCACGGATCGAAGAGGCGGGTACGTTCACTGAAGTCATCCTCGCCACCAACCCGACGGTTGAAGGTGAAGCGACAGCGCACTACATCGCCCAGTTGCTGAACAATAAAGGCCTGATCGCCTCGCGCATCGCCCACGGTGTGCCGTTGGGTGGGGAGCTGGAGCTGGTGGATGGTGGGACATTGGCGCATTCGTTTGCCGGGCGTAAGCCGATCGTTCTGTAGCGCATGAACTGACGCCATCGCGAGCAAGCTCGCTCCCACAAGGTTAGCGTCGTATTTGTGGGAGCGAGCTTGCTCGCGATTCGGGCGACTAGGTCTCCCTGATTCACATAATTTTATTGAAAACCAAGCAAGCGCTCGGTAAGTTCGCTGAACCTTCAGTGGAGCTCGCCGATGCCTGCCTTTCAGGAATACTTCGACCCCAGCCATCAGTTGGTCCGCGACAGCGTGCGACGTTTCGTCGAGCGCGAGATTCTGCCGGACATCGATCAGTGGGAGGAGGCCGAGGGCTTCCCCCGCGAGCTCTACCTCAAGGCCGGCGCTGCGGGGATTCTCGGCATTGGCTATCCCGAAGCGCTGGGTGGCAGCCACGAAGGTGACCTGTTCGCCAAGATCGCCGCCAGTGAAGAGCTGATGCGCTGTGGTTCCGGCGGGCTGGTGGCGGGGCTGGGCTCGCTGGACATCGGCCTGCCACCGATCCTCAAATGGGCCAGGCCCGAGGTACGTGACCGAGTGGTGCCGCAAGTCCTTTGCGGTGAAAAAATCAGCGCGCTGGCGGTTACCGAGCCCAGCGGCGGCTCTGATGTGGCCAACCTGCAAACCCGCGCCGTGCGTGACGGCGATTACTATCGGGTCAGTGGCAGCAAAACCTTTATCACCAGCGGTGTTTGTGCGGATTTCCATACCGTAGCGGTGCGCACCGGCGAGCCGGGTTTTGGCGGTATCAGCCTGCTGTTGATCGAGAAGGGCACGCCGGGATTCACTGTCGGTCGTCAGCTGAAAAAAATGGGCTGGTGGGCGTCGGATACTGCCGAGCTGTTTTTCGATGATTGCCGCGTGCCGGTGGGCAACCTGATCGGCGTCGAGAACATGGGCTTTGCCTGCATCATGGGCAACTTTCAAAATGAGCGCCTGGCGCTGGCGTTGATGGCCAACATGACTGCGCAACTGGCGCTGGAAGAAAGCCTGAAATGGGCTCGGCAACGCGAAGCGTTCGGCAAGCCGATTGGCAAGTTTCAGGTGCTCAAGCATCGCTTGGCGGAGATGGCCACGGCGTTGGAAGTCTCCCGGGAGTTCACCTATCGCCAGGCAGCGAAAATGGCGGCGGGGCAGAGCGTGATCAAGGAAATTTCCATGGCCAAGAATGTTGCCACCGACATGGCCGATCGCATCACCAGCGACGCGGTGCAGATCCTTGGTGGGCTGGGTTACATGCGTGAAAGTCTGGTGGAACGGCTGTACCGCGACAACCGGATCCTTTCGATCGGGGGCGGTACGCGGGAAGTGATGAACGAGATCATCAGCAAGCAGATGGGGCTTTGAATGAGGCGGTGCCGGGGCTGGCGCCATCGCGAGCAAGCTCGCTTCCACAGTTGATCTTTGTCATGCACAAGATTTGTGTACACCGAAGATCTATGTGGGAGCGAGCTTGCTCGCGATGGCGGCAGTGACGACGCCGACTTATCTTTCGCTCAGCGAAAACTGCGTCAGACAGAACGTCGGGATGCCCATGTCTTCCAGTCGCTGGGAGCCGCCCAGTTCCGGCAGGTCGATAATGGCCGCCGCTTCGAAAATCCGTGCGCCCATACGTCGAACCAGATTGGCCGCAGCGATCAGCGTGCCGCCAGTGGCGATCAGGTCATCGAACATCAGCACCGAGTCGCCTTCGCAGAGGCTGTCGGCGTGGACTTCAAGGAAGGCTTCGCCGTATTCGGTCTGATACCCCTCGGACAGCACGTCAGCCGGCAGTTTGCCTTGCTTGCGGAACAGCACCAGTGGCTTGTTCAACTGATAGGCGAGGATCGAGCCGATCAGGAAGCCGCGCGCATCCATGGCGCCGATGTGCGTGAAGTCAGTCTCGACGTAGCGGTGGGCAAAGCTGTCCATCACCAGGCGCAGGGCCTTTGGGGACTGGAACAGCGGAGTGATGTCGCGAAAGATCACGCCCGGCTTTGGAAAATCGATCACGGGGCGGATCAGGGATTTGATGTCGAAGGAGTCGATGACCATCGTCGAGGTGTCCTGGCAGGCTACAAACGGCGAAGTATAACTGCGGCCGGGCGGGTTCGCTCGGCCGCAATCGCAAAGTCAGCCTTCGACCGAGCCACCGGCCAGTGCACACAGCTGGATCGGGTCGAGGATGTGCACTTCCTTGCCTTCGGCGGCAATCAGTTCGTTTTGCTGGAAGCGCGTGAATACCCGGGACACGGTTTCCACCGCGAGGCCCAGGTAGTTGCCGATTTCGTTGCGCGACATGCTCAGGCGGAACTGGTTGGCAGAGAATCCACGTGCGCGGAAACGGGCCGACAGGTTGACCAGGAACGTGGCGATGCGCTCGTCAGCGGTTTTCTTCGAGAGCAGCAGCATCATCTGCTGATCGTCACGAATCTCGCGGCTCATCACGCGCATCAATTGGCGGCGCAATTGCGGCAGTTGCAGGGCCAGTTCATCAAGGCGTTCGAAGGGGATTTCGCATACCGAGGTGGTTTCCAGCGCCTGGGCCGAAACCGGGTGGCTCTCGGTGTCCATACCCGACAAGCCGACCAGTTCGCTCGGCAGGTGGAAGCCGGTGATCTGTTCTTCGCCGCCATCACTCAGGCTGAAGGTTTTCAACGCGCCGGAGCGTACTGCAAAAACGGAATCGAACTGGTCGCTCTGACGAAACAGAAACTCGCCTTTTTTCAGCGGGCGACCACGTTTGACGATATTGTCCAGCGCATCCATGTCTTCCAGATTCAGAGAAAGTGGCAGGCAGAGGGGGGCCAGGCTGCAATCCTTGCAATGTGCCTGACTGTGAGCGCGCAGTTTAACTGGCTCGGACATTTCTTAGATCCTTGTGGGGGAAACACACATAAGATGTAAGGGTAACTCACACAATGACCCTGAGGCCAGCTTGCGGTGTCTTAAATCACCCGAGAGAAACGCTGGCGATTCTGTTGTTCCAGGTACGCATCGAAGACCATGCACACCGAGCGGACCAACAGCCGCCCGGCCGGCAGGACCACGATTTTTTCGTTGTCGAGTTCGATCAGGCCATCCTCGGCCATGGCCTGCAACTGCGGCCAGAGCTCGCTGAAGTAGCCGCGAAAATCGATGTTGAAAGCCTGCTCGATCTGGGCGAATGCCAGGCTGAACGTACAGATCAGCTGCTGAATCACTGCCCGCCGCAGACGGTCGTCCTGGTTGCACAGCAATCCACGACTGGTGCCCGGTTGCGCGCTGGCCAGAGTGTTTTGGTACTGATTCAGATCGCTGCTGTTCTGGCAGTACAAATCACCAATCTGGCTGATGGCCGACACGCCAAGGCCGATCAGGTCGCAATGACCGTGGGTGGTGTAGCCCTGGAAGTTGCGTTGCAGCGTCGACTCTTCCTGAGCGATGGCCAGTTCATCATCCGGCAGGGCGAAATGGTCCATGCCGATGTAGCGATAACCGGCGGCGGTCAGTTGCTCGATGGTGCGCTGAAGCATGTTCAGCTTTTCGGCGGCTGCCGGCAGGTCGCTGCTGTTGATTCGCCGCTGAGGCATGAAACGTTCGGGCAGGTGCGCGTAGTTGAACACCGAGAGCCGATCCGGTTGCAGGCTGATGACTTCGTCCACCGTGCGGGCGAAGCTCTCGGCGGTTTGCTTGGGCAGGCCGTAGATCAGGTCGATGTTGATCGAGCGAAACTGCAAGGTGCGCGCCGCCTCGATCACCGCACGGGTTTCTTCCAGGCTTTGCAGGCGATTGACCGCACGCTGTACGGCAGGGTCAAGGTCTTGCAGGCCGATGCTGACCCGGTTGAAACCCAGTTCGCGCAGCAGGCCCATGGTTGACCAGTCGGCTTCCCGTGGGTCGATCTCGATGCCGTAATCACCGGAGTCATCGTCCAGCAGGTTGAAATGCTTGCGCAGTTGCGCCATCAACTGACGCAATTCGTCATGGCTGAGAAAGGTCGGGGTGCCGCCGCCGAAATGCAGTTGCTCGACTTTCTGGTTCGGGTCCAGGTGACAGGCGATCAGCTGGATTTCCTGTTCCAGGCGCTGCAAATAGGGCAGGGCGCGGCCGCGGTCCTTGGTGATGACTTTGTTGCAGGCGCAGTAGTAGCAGATGTTTGCGCAGAACGGCACGTGCACATACAGCGACAGCGGGCGCAGGGCCTTGCGGCTTTCGCGCAGGGCATGAAACAGATCGAAAGTGCCGACCTGGCTGTTGAATTGCACCGCGGTCGGATACGAGGTGTAGCGTGGTCCCGCCAGGTCGTAACGGCGGATCAGATCTGTGTCCCAACGAATGGCGTCGAGCATGCGGGCATTCCCCCGGATAGGCTGGCAGTGTTGGCGAGTCTAGGGGGTGCGACGTTGGGGCATCTTGATTTGCATCAAGGGTCACACGGTCGGGGCTTGTGGTGTCTGTGACGAACTCATCGCGAGCAAGCTCGCTCCCACATTGGATCTTCGGTGTTCACAAAATCCCTGTGGGAGCGAGCTTGCTCGCGATGGGAGCACCGCCGATCTAATGCCCCATCAACCAATGCTGATGTGGCCCCGGCAAGGTCCAGATGCCAAACAGGATCACCAGCAAGCCGCCGGTCATGCGCACGCTGCGTTTGCGCAGTAACGCCGTGACCCGTTCGGCCGCAAGGCCAGTGGCCAACAAAACCGGCCAGGTGCCAAGGCCAAACGCGAGCATCAACAACGCGCTGTCGATGGCATTGCCCTGGCTGGCAGACCACAACAGTGTGCTGTAGACCAAACCGCACGGCAGCCAGCCCCAGAGTGCGCCGAGCAGCAACGCGCGCGGCAGGCTCGATACCGGCAGCAAGCGGTTGGCAACTGGCTGTATGTAGCGCCACAGGCCGCGCCCCAGGCTTTCGATGCGGGTCAGGCCGCTCCACCAGCCGGCCAGGTACAGGCCCATGGCGATCAGCAGCAAACCGGCGAGAATCCGCATAAACATCGCCGCCGGGCTGTTGGCCACCGCCCATCCCGCCAGGCCGATCAGCAGGCCCGCAGAGGCGTAGCTGAGAATCCGCCCGAGGTTGTACGCCAGCAGCAGACGGAAGCGCCGGCTGCGTTGTTCCTTGGGAATCGCCAGGGTCAACGCGCCCATCAACCCGCCGCACATGCCCAGGCAATGCCCGCCGCCGAGCAGGCCAAGGATCACCGCAGAAACCAGCAGTGGCGCCAACTCAAGCATGCGGCGGGGCCTTGTCGTTCGGCTTGGCCGGATCGGTCGGCGAGTGACCACTGGCTTCATCGACTGCTGCCTGATGGCTCGGGTCCTGGTCGTCGAACAGGATGCTGTGGGCCGGACCGTCGAGGTCGTCGTACTGACCGCTGTCGACCGCCCAGAAGAAAATGTAAATGGCGATGGCGACGATCAGCAGCGCTGCCGGGATCATCACATAAAGAGCTGGCATCTGGACTCCATGCCTGACCGGATCAAACCGGTAGCGGGCGGGTGACTGGCGTGGCACTGGCGCTTGGCTGGCTCGGCATGCGAGTCAGGCGAAGTGCATTGAGCACCACGGTCAGCGAACTGATCGACATGCCGACCGCGGCCCACACCGGAGTGATCCAGCCGAGGGCGGCGAACGGCAACATGAGGCCATTGTACAGTCCGGCCCACAGCAGGTTTTCAATGATTACCCGGCGTGTACGTCGAGCCAGGCTGAAAGCTTGCACCAAGGCGTCGAGGCGATTGGACAGGAGCACCGCGTCGGCGCTGGTTTTCGCCAGATCGGTGGCCGAGCCCATGGCCACGCTGATGTCGGCGGCGGCCAGCACCGGCACGTCGTTGACCCCGTCGCCGAGCATCAACACCTTGCGGCCTTGCTGGTGCAACTGCTTGAGCACCTGCAGCTTGTCATCCGGACGCAAGCCGCCGCGGAACTCGTCGATACCCAATTCGGCGGCGACACTGGCAACCATCGGCGAGCTGTCACCGGACAGCAGCAGCGTGCGCCAACCGCGTGCTTTACACGCCGCGAGCAGCACCGGTGCGTCGTTGCGCAGACGGTCGTCGAGCACGAACCAGGCCAGCGCGCCATGGCTGTCGCCAAGCAACAGCCATTGGCCGGCTTCATCCGGGATTGCCGGCACAGCGCAGCCGCTGAGTTCGCAGACAAACGCCGGTTGACCGATGCGCAGGCGCTGTTCGCCAACCAGGCCCTCAAGGCCCAATCCCGGGGTGCTGAGGACTTCTTCGGCGGCCAGCGGCGCTCGGCCAAAGGCGCGGGCAATCGGGTGTTCAGAACGGTTTTCCAGAGCGGCGGCGAGGCCCAGGCACTGATCGCTGTCGAGTGCGCCCAGTGCTCGAATCGAACGCAAGGCCAGACGGCCCTCGGTGAGCGTGCCAGTCTTGTCGAAAATAACCGTGTCGATTTGATTCAGACCTTCCAGCACGTGGCCGCGGGTCAGCAGCAGGCCGAGTTTGTGCAAGGTGCCGGTGGCGGCGGTGAGCGCGGTCGGCGTGGCCAGCGACAAGGCGCACGGGCAGGTCGCGACCAGCATCGCCAGCACGATCCAGAACGCACGGGACGCGTCCAGCTGCCACCAGAGTAGACCAATGGCCGCGGCGGCCATCAACGACAGCAGCAGGAACCACTGCGCAGCGCGGTCGGCAATTTCTGCCAGGCGTGGTTTTTCGGCCTGAGCGCGATCCAGCAGGCGGACGATGGCCGAAAGGCGAGTGTCCTGACCCAGTGCCAGCACTTCGACGGTCAGCGCGCCCTCGACATTCAGGGTGCCGGCCGTCACCGCATCGCCGAGCGTCCGGGGTTGCGGCAGGTACTCGCCGGTCAGCAGCGACTCATCGATGCTCGACTGGCCATCGAGGATTTTGCCATCGGCCGGGAGGATGGCGCCGGGATGCACCAAAACATGGTCACCGAGACGCAACTCGCTGAGCAGGATGCGCTCGCTCTGGCCGTCCGCGCTCAGGCGCAGGCACGACGCGGGCAGCAGGTTCACCAGTTGCGCGGTGGCGGCGGCGGTGCGCTCGCGAGCGCGGCGTTCCAGGTAGCGGCCCGCCAACAGAAACAGTGCAAACATCCCGACCGCGTCGAAATACAGCTCGCCGACGCCGGTGATCGAGGTCCAGATCCCTGCGAGGTAGGCGCCGCCGATGGCCAGCGAAACGGAAACGTCCATGGTCAGGTGGCGGGTGCGCAGGTCGCGCATTGCGCCTTTGAAAAACGGCGCGCAGCTGTAGAACACAATCGGTGTAGTCAGGAACAGCGCGACCCAGCGCAAGATGGTGTGCAGCTCGGGGCTGAGGTCGATATTGAATTCCGGCCAGGTGGCCATGGTCGCCATCATTGCCTGGAACCACAGCAAGCCGGCGACGCCCAGTTGGCGCAAGGCCAGGCGGTTTTCGCTGGCCAGTTGTTCGCTGGCACGATCGGCCTGGTAGGGGTGGGCGGCGTAACCGATGTGGCGCAGTTCGCTGAGCACCTGGCTCAATGGTAACTGGCTGTCGGCCCAGCGCACGTGCAAGCGATGGTTGGACAGGTTCAGGCGCGCCTCGGCCACGGCCGGCAGGCTGCGCAGGTGTTTCTCGATCAACCAGCCGCAGGCCGCGCAGCTGATGCCTTCCATCAGTAAGGTGGTTTCAGCGAGTTCGCCTTCGTGGCGAACAAACGGTTGTTGCACGTCGGCGCGGTCATACAGCGCCAGTTCGTCCACCAGTTGCACCGGCAAGGCCTCGGGGTTGGCCGAGGCCTCGCTGCGGTGGCTGTAATAGTGCTCCAGCCCGCCTGCGACAATCGCCTCGGCCACGGCCTGGCAACCCGGACAGCAGAGCTCGCGGGTTTCGCCGAGGATGACGGCGGTAAACCGGCTGCCGGGCGGGACGGGCAGGGCACAGTGGTAGCAGGGGGTGGGTGTGGTCATCAGGTATTCACTGGTACCGCAGAATCTGTGTCGTCTGACAGGGCCTCATCGCGAGCAAGCTCGCTCCCACATTAGTTCTGCGAATACAGGTCCAGTGTGGGAGCGAGCTTGCTCGCGATGCGCGAAGCGCAGGTGTTACTACTACTGGTCTTCCGCGCCTTGCAGCGGTTCGTCACCGAGCAGCAGATTCTTGTCGTGGCCGATCTGTTCTTCTTCGAACATTCGCCACACGTGATCGTCCTGGCTGCCCAGCAACTCGACGAAGCGCCGGCCTTCGATCTTGTCGGTCAACTGGCCGATATAACGACCCGGTTCAGTCTCGCTGCGGGTCAGGGTGATCTTGCGGTCTTTTTCCGGCTGGGTCGGCGAGATCAGGTTCAGTTCCAGGGTCGCGGGTGTGCTGTTGCCGGTCAGGCGCACATCGACTTCACCAGTCACCTCATCCAGATGCACGTTGGCGCGCAACAGCAGGGTCTGGGCCAGCAACTCGCGGTCCAGCGAACGGTTGATGCCTTTGCCCGCCTCGTAGTAATTGTCGTTGACCAGGTTATCCGGGTTTTTGACGGCAATGGTCACCATGGACAGGGTCAGGGTCACCGAACAGGTCAGAATCCCGATGATGATCCATGGCCAGAGGTGCTTGTACCAGGGGCTGGTGGCAGTTGCTGCGGGCATGATGACTTCTCTCAACGAATTTGTGGGCCGATGAATCGGCTCTTGGCTTCAACGTGGACGCTGTTGTCGTCGGCATCCTTGAGGGTGAATTTCACCTCGTTGGTGCTGGACGGCAATTGATCCGGTGCACTCGATAGCTCGATCGGCATGCTGAAGATTTCGCCCGCAGCCACCTTGATCTCGCGCTTGCCTTGCAACTTGAGATCCGGCAGCCCGGAGGCTTCCAGCACGTAGGTGTGGTCGCGCTGGTCCTTGTTCATGACTTTGAGGCTGTAGACGTTCTCGATCCGGCCTTCGGCGTTTTCGCGGTACAGCACGCGGTCCTTGCTGACATCGAAGCCGACCAGAGAGCGCATGAAGAACGCAGTGATCAGCAAGCTGATCATGGTCAGCAACACCAGCGCGTAACCGATCAGGCGCGGACGCAGTTTATGGGTTTTTTGCCCGGACAGGTTGTGCTCGGTGGTGTAGCTGATCAGGCCGCGCGGGTAGTCCATCTTGTCCATGATGCTGTCACAGGCATCGATGCAGGCGGCACAGCCAATGCACTCGATCTGCAAGCCGTCACGGATGTCGATACCGGTCGGACACACCTGGACACACATGGTGCAGTCGATGCAGTCGCCCAGGCCCTGAGCCTTGTAGTCGATACCTTTTTTGCGCGGGCCACGGGCTTCGCCGCGGCGCGGGTCGTAGGAAACGATCAGCGTGTCCTTGTCGAACATAACGCTCTGGAAGCGCGCGTAAGGGCACATGTAGATGCACACCTGTTCGCGCAACCAGCCGGCATTGCCGTAAGTGGCGAGGGTGAAGAAACCGACCCAGAAATACGACCAGCCATCGGCCTGGCCCATGAAAAAATCGATCGTCAGTTCACGAATCGGCGAGAAGTAGCCGACGAAGGTCATGCCGGTGACGAAGCCGATCAACAGCCACAGGCTGTGTTTGCTGAACTTGCGCAAGAACTTGTTGGCACTCATCGGTGCCTTGTCGAGCTTGATGCGTTGATTGCGGTCGCCTTCGGTGACCTTCTCGCACCACATGAAAATCCAGGTCCAGACACTCTGCGGGCAGGTATAGCCGCACCAGACGCGTCCGGCGTACACGGTAATGAAGAACAGGCCGAAGGCGCTGATGATCAACAGGCCGGACAGCAGGATGAAATCCTGTGGCCAGAAGGTCGCACCGAAGATGAAGAATTTGCGCTCCGGCAGGTTCCACCAGACTGCCTGGTGACCGCCCCAATTGAGCCAGACCGTACCGAAGTACAGCAGGAACAACACGGCACCGCCGACCATTCGCAGGTTGCGGAACAGGCCGGTGAAGGCGCGGGTGTAGATTTTTTCCCGAGAGGCGTAGAGGTCGACGCTGTTATTTGCGTTCTTGGAGGGCGGGGTGACGTCGTGTACCGGAATCTGGTTGCTCATCATTGCATCCCACGGCAGTGGAAAAATGCCCCGGTCAGTACGTGCCGACCGCGGTCAAAAAAGGCTGTTGCAGTGGCGCAATGATACGCCTGTCGCTCTAGTCCAAGGGTGCGACCTTTGGTCGCGTTGGGGAAAAATCATGAATGGTGTAGCAGATGTAACAAAACATGATCCACGTCAATTGACTATAGCCGAACCCTGTTCTTCGGCGATGAGCCAGGCGCTTGAGCTACAGAGCGCAGCGGATGACCGCAACACTTCGAGTCGATGCAGCTTAAGGCAGGCGACCTTGTCCAAGGCTGTCGAGCCTACCGGAAGTGCGCTTTTTGTCATCACTGCGATCGGGGGCGGTAAACGGGGCGCGACGCTTCGAAGTCTCCGCGGCTGCACCGTCAGTGATAATTACATTGGCATGTATTCGTCAAATTTGCCGATGTTGTGTGCGCCGTCATCATGGGCTCGGCAATATGCTTTATTAAATGTTGGTGTGGGGGGATTTGTTTTTTTGATTCTGTCGGCATAAGTTCTGGTGGCGCATGAGTCAAGCGCTGACAAACTAAAATATAAGTATTAATGGAGAAGGAACTCTATGGCGTTTTTGTGTGTTCGCAAGCGGTTGGCTTGTGCAGTGTTTGGTTTAGGGTTGGGTATTTCAAGTGTGGTGTTGGCGGATACATCACCCCTTCATATGATCTTTACCTCTGATCCACAGTACCCGTGGACTGAAAGTTCCGACAGTGGTGCGCAAGAGTCGAGCTCTGACAAGGAGAAGCGCTCCAAGTGGCTGATCGAGACCCAGTACTCGGATGTGGCCAGTTTCAGAAAGAATTTCAGTACGGATCCGGCTCATGTTCCCGTCATGATCAACGGCGACATGACGGCTTTCGGGCATGGTTGGCAGCGTTCGACGGTTAAGTCCCTGCTTGAAAGCACGCTGGGTGATAACTATGACTACGGTCTGGGTAATCACGATTACGAAAACAATGTGGACGACTGTAGTTTTCCCGAGAATGGCTGTGCAGCCGAGAGCATTCTGGCACTGAAAGACAGGTATTGGGGCAAGGTTGGCAATATGGATCTGGCGGCCAGAAGCGAGGGTAGGGTAAAGATTTTTTATGGCAGCCTGGCTTACTCCAAAAAAATGGGCGATGTTCACCTGGTTCAACTAAATAACGAGCCTACTTATGCGGTGAATTTTGCGTCCGGATTTCCATTGAATAAAATCAACTTTGAAATTACCGATGCATTGGATTGGTTGGAGCGCGATCTGCAGCAGGCGCACAGTCAAGGTCGGGTTATTATTCTCAATATGCATAAACCTGATCGCTGGAAGGGGAGTACTGAGCAGATTGCCCGGTTCAAGAAGATGATTCAGGACTACAAGGTCACGGCAGTGTTCGCCGGGCACTATCACGAGAGTTCTGGTGAATACTTCAGTTGGAACAAACACGACTATTTTGGTGATGTGCCGGTGTTCCTGAGCGGTGGCGCTTCCCAGCAGACCTACCTGATTACCAGTTTTTCGGCGGATCGCAGCAGCCTGACAGTCAGTCGTGTGCAAGGTAATAACTGGCCCAGCCGTAAAGTTATTTCGACCATCCCGGTCAAGTAAGCGTCCACACGGTTGTTGAAATGAAAACGGCCCCGCCAGATCACTGGCGGGGCCGTTTGGTGTTGCAGTCAGGCGTTTGCCTTACTGGGCGTCAGCCGCCTTCTCACCGTGAGACAGGCTGTAGACGTAAGCGGCCAGCAGGTGAACCTTGTCGTTGCCTTGCAGCTGTTCTTGCGCAGGCATCTGGCCCTGACGGCCGTAACGGATGGTCTGCTGCAGTTGAGCGAAGCTCGAACCGTAGATGAACGCGGCCGGGTGGGTCAGGTTAGGTGCGCCCATGGCTGGGGTGCCTTTACCTTCCGGACCGTGGCAAGCCACGCAGTTGGCAGCGAAAATCTTCTGGCCGGCAACCGGGTCGGCCTTGGCACCTTCCGGCAGCTTGCGGCCATCGAGGTTGGTCAGCACGAACGCGGCAACGTCGCTGACGCCTTGCTCGCCGATCACTTCACCCCAGGCTGGCATCATCGCGTGACGGCCGCCCATGATGGTGGTCTTGATGGTTTGTGGCTCGCCGCCCCAACGCCAGTCTTCGTCGGTCAGGTTAGGGAAGCCGTAAGCGCCTTTTGCGTCGGAACCGTGGCAAACCGAGCAGTTGGAGGCGAACAGGCGGCCACCCATCTTCAGGGCTTGTGGGTCCTTGGCAACTTCTTCAATTGGCATGGCTGCGAATTTGGCGAAGATCGGACCGAACTTGGCATCCGATTTGGCCATTTCCTTTTCCCACTCGTGAACGCCGGTCCAGCCGGACTGGCCGTTGGCGAAGGGGGTCTGCTTCTCGTTGTCGAGGTAGCCGTAACCCGGCAGCAGGCCTTTCCAGTTGCCCAGGCCCGGGTACAGCGCCAGGTAGCCGAGGGCGAAGATGATGGTGCCGACAAACAGCATGAACCACCATTTCGGCAGCGGGTTGTCGTATTCCTCGATCCCGTCGAAGGCGTGGCCAACCGTCTCATCCGTCTGCTCGGCGCGCTGGCCCTTGCGGGTCGACAGCAGCAGCCAGGTCAGGGCGAAGATGGTACCCAGACTGAGGACTGTGACGTACAGACTCCAGAACGTAGTCATTCTTTGTTACTCCTAGAAGCTTGCTCGACGTGCTTGATGGCTTCGGGATCATCCGCGAAAGGCAGCAAGGTCGCGTCTTCAAACTCCGACTTGCGCTTGGGGCTGAAGACCCACAGCGCCAGACCGATAAAGGCAACCATCACGACAACGGTGCCCAGGCCACGAATCATCCCGATATCCATCCAGATCACCGTTTGCTTTTGATGATGGTGCCCAGGCCTTGCAGATAGGCCACCAGCGCGTCCATTTCGGTTTTGCCCTTCACGGCATCTTTTGCACCGGCGATGTCTTCGTCGGTGTAAGGAACGCCGAGGGTGCGCAAGACTTCCATTTTCTTCGCGGTGTCCTTGCCGTCGAGCTTGTTTTCCACGAGGAACGGGTAAGCCGGCATTTTCGACTCAGGCACCACGTTGCGCGGGTTGTACAAGTGCGCACGCTGCCAGTCATCGGAGTAACGACCGCCAACGCGGGCCAGGTCCGGACCGGTACGCTTGGAGCCCCACAGGAACGGGTGGTCCCAAACGCTTTCACCGGCTACCGAGTAGTGGCCATAACGTTCGGTTTCAGCACGGAACGGACGGATCATCTGCGAGTGGCAGCCGACGCAACCGTTGGCGATGAAAATGTCACGGCCTTCAAGTTCCAGCGCCGGGCGTGGCTTCATGCCTTCAACCGGCTTGTTGGTCACGTCCTGGAAAAACAGGGGGACGATCTGGGTCAGGCCGCCGATGCTGACGGCGATGACCATGAAGAAGGCCAGCAGGCCAATATTCTTCTCGACTGCTTCATGCTTCATCAGTGAGCTCCAACGACAGCGATCTGAGCGGCGGCTTCAGCATCTTCCGGATTCGAGGCGCGTACGGTGCGGAACACGTTGTACGCCATGAACAGCATGCCGCTGGCAAAGAACGCACCGCCCAGGGCGCGAACGATGAAACCAGGGTGGCTGGCTTGCAGGGCTTCGACGAACGAGTAGGTGAGGGTGCCGTCATCGTTGATTGCACGCCACATCAGGCCCTGGGTGATGCCGTTGACCCACATCGAAGCGATGTACAGCACGGTACCGATGGTCGCGAGCCAGAAGTGCGTGTTGATCAGGCCGATGCTGTGCATCTGCGCACGACCGAAGATTTTCGGGATCATGTGGTACAACGCACCGATCGAAATCATCGCTACCCAGCCCAAGGCACCGGCGTGTACGTGGCCGATGGTCCAGTCGGTGTAGTGCGACAGCGAGTTGACGGTCTTGATGGCCATCATCGGGCCTTCGAAGGTCGACATGCCGTAGAACGCCAGGGACACGACCAGGAAGCGCAGGATTGGGTCGGTACGCAGCTTATGCCAGGCGCCCGAGAGGGTCATCATGCCGTTGATCATGCCGCCCCAGCTTGGCGCCAGCAGGATGATCGACATCGCCATGCCCAGCGACTGAGCCCAGTCCGGCAGTGCGGTGTAGTGCAGGTGGTGCGGACCTGCCCAGATGTACAGGGTGATCAGTGCCCAGAAGTGCACGATCGACAGGCGATACGAGTAGATCGGACGCTCGGCCTGTTTCGGTACGAAGTAGTACATCATCCCCAGGAACCCGGTGGTCAGGAAGAAACCTACCGCGTTGTGGCCGTACCACCACTGGATCATGGCGTCAGTCGCACCGGCGTACGCCGAGTAGGACTTGAAGAAGCTGACCGGCAAGGACGCGTGGTTGACGATGTGCAGCATCGCCGTCACGACGATGAAGGCACCGTAGAACCAGTTACCGACGTAGATGTGCTTGGTCTTGCGCTTGACGATGGTGCCGAAGAACACCAGGCCGTAGGTGACCCAGACGATAGCCAGCAGGATAGCCAGGGGCCATTCCAGTTCCGCGTATTCCTTGGTGGTGGTGTAACCCAGCGGCAAGGTAACGATCGCGCCAACGATTACAGCCTGCCATCCCCAGAAGTGGAAGGCAGCGAGGCTGTCGGAAATCAGTCGCGTTTGGCAGGTTCGCTGCACGACGTAATAAGAAGTGGCAAACAGTGCACAACCACCGAAGGCGAAAATCACCAGGTTGGTGTGCAACGGGCGTAGGCGTCCAAACGTCGTCCACGGCAGGCCGAAATTCAACTCCGGCCAGACCAATTGTGAGGCGATGAAGACACCGAGCCCCATGCCAAGGATCCCCCAGACCACCGTCATGATGGCGAACTGGCGGACTACCTTATAGTTATAAGCAGTCGGACTGATTGCTGTGCTCATTCTAAGGTTCCACGGTTTAGGTGTTTTATTAGGGATAAAAATCGGTCGCAAGTATGGAGAAAGCGGGGGGTCATTGCAACGCGCCATGACCCGCGTCAATGCTTTCAAAAGCTGATTCTGCGGCCTTTCCATGCTCCGCGTAGGGACAAAATTGCCCGTGGACAAAATGTCTCGGCGGACCAAAAAGGCAAGGGGGTCGGGTCAGGTGTAACTGGGTGTGTTCAAACGAGGCGGGCAGGTGACAGACGGCAATTTGCGCGACAGCCGGTATCTACCAGCCTTTGCGGCCTGTCATCGAACAGATTCGTCGAACGCATCGTGTACGGTTGACCTTTGACCGGCTGTTGCCAGTCCGCTTCGAAGCAAGCGTAGACGCGAATCCACCGAACCGAAAGGCAGACCCATTGAGGGGTGCGACAATGCGTCGCAAAGGAGCAGGGAACTGCCGCATTCGGGTGAATGCAGCAGTTGGGCAGTGAAGATTTATTCGGTTTTGCTTTCAGCCTGCAAACGCTCGGCGTTCGGGTTGTGAGACAAGCTGTACACATACGCGGCCAGCAGTTGCACCTTGTCGTTGCCGAGCAGTTCGTGCTGCGCCGGCATTTGACCCTGGCGACCATGGCGGATGGTCTGCTGCAGCTGCGTCAGGCTGGTGCCGTAGATGAAGCCTGCCGGTTGCGTCAGGTTTGGCGCGCCCATCAGTTCCGTGCCTTGGCCATTTGCACCGTGACAGGCTACGCAAGTGGTGCTGAACACTTGCTGTCCGGCTTGCAGGTCAGCGCCGCTGTCGGTTGGCAGCGGCAGGCCGGCGAGCTCGTGACGGACATACGCCGCGACGTTTTTCACCCCGGTTTCGCCCAGCACTTCACCCCAGGCCGGCATGGCTGCCATGCGTCCGCCCATGATCGTGGTCTTGATGGTTTCGGCACTGCCGCCCCAACGCCAGATGTTGTCGGCGAGGTTGGGGAAACCGAAAGCGCCCTTGGCATCCGAGCCGTGGCAGACCGAGCAGTTGGAGGCAAACAGGCGTCCGCCCATTTTCAGCGCTTGTGGATCCTTGGCGACTTCTTCCACGGGCATGGCCGCGAATTTGGCGAAGATCGGTCCGAACCTGGCGTCGGCCTTGGCCATTTCCCGGTCCCATTCCTTGGTCTGGGTCCAGCCGTCCTGATAGCCGGGCAGAATGCCTTTCCAGTTGCCCAGGCCCGGATAAAGGATCAGGTAGCCGACGGCAAACACCAGGGTCCCGGCGAACAGCATGAACCACCACTGCGGCAGCGGATTGTCGTACTCCTCGATGCCGTCGAAGCTGTGGCCCATGGTCTGGTCGACGCTGCCCTTGGTTTCGCCCTTGCGGGTGCCGATCAGCAGCCAGGTCAGGCCGATCAGGCTGCCAATGGTCAGCACGCAGATCCACGTACTCCAAAAGGTGGTCATGGCTGGGTACTCCTTGTTGTTGCTGTTTCTTGGCTGGTGGCGTCGTCGGGTTGCGGTTCATCGGCAAAGGGCAGCAGGCGCGCTTCGGCGAATTCCGGGCTGCGTTTGCCGTTGAACACCCACAGCGCCAGTCCGACGAAGGCTATGAAGACGACGACGGTGCCCAGGCCGCGAATCATTCCGCTACTTATTTCAAAGGGCATGGCTCACCTCTTGCTCTTGATCGCAGTGCCGAGCACTTGCAGGTAGGCGACCAGCGCATCCATTTCGGTCTTGCCCTTGAGCGTTTCGACGCTGCCTGTGATGTCTTCGTCGGTGTATGGAACGCCGAGGGTGCGCATGGTCCGCAACTTGGTTTCGGTGTGGCTGCTGTCCAGCGCGTTGGCCACCAGCCATGGGTAGGCGGGCATCTTCGACTCGGGCACGACGTTGCGCGGGTTGTACAAGTGCGCGCGGTGCCAGTCTTCCGAGTAGCGACCGCCGACCCGGGCCAGGTCCGGGCCGGTGCGCTTGGAACCCCACAGGAACGGGTGATCCCAGACGCTTTCACCGGCCACCGAGTAGTGGCCGTAACGCTCGGTCTCGGCGCGGAACGGACGAATCATCTGTGAATGGCAACCGACGCAACCTTCGCGGATGTAGATGTCGCGACCTTCGAGTTGCAGTGCGGTGTAAGGCTTCATGCCTTCGACCGGTTTGTTGGTGACGTCCTGGAAGAACAGCGGGACGATCTGGGTCAGACCGCCGATGCTCACCGCGAAGACCATCAGCAGCAACAGCAGGCCGACGTTTTTCTCAATCGTTTCGTGTTTCATGGCGGACTCCTCAGGCCATCTGCGCCGAGGCGGCGACTTCGGCTGGCTGTGCGGCACGCACAGTGCGCCAGGTGTTGTAAGCCATCAGCAGCATGCCGCTGAAGAAGATCGCGCCGCCCACCAGCCGCACGACGTAGCCTGGGTGGCTGGCCACCAGGGTTTCGACGAAGGAGTAGGTCAGCGTGCCGTCTTCGTTGACCGCGCGCCACATCAGGCCTTGGGCGATGCCGTTGACCCACATCGAGGCGATGTAGAGCACGGTGCCGATGGTCGCGAGCCAGAAATGCGAGTTGATCAGGCCGAGGCTGTACATCTGCGTGCGGCCGAAGATTTTCGGGATCATGTGGTACAGCGCGCCGATCGAGATCATCGCCACCCAGCCGAGTGCGCCGGCGTGTACGTGGCCGATGGTCCAGTCGGTGTAGTGGGAGAGGGCGTTGACCGTTTTGATCGCCATCATCGGCCCTTCGAAGGTCGACATGCCGTAGAACGCCAGCGACACGACCAGGAAGCGCAGGATCGGGTCGCTGCGCAACTTATGCCAGGCGCCCGAGAGGGTCATCATGCCGTTGATCATCCCGCCCCAGCTCGGTGCCAGCAGGATCAGCGACATCACCATGCCCAGCGACTGCGCCCAGTCCGGCAGCGCGGTGTAGTGCAAGTGGTGCGGGCCGGCCCAGATGTACAGGGTGATCAGTGCCCAGAAGTGCACGATCGACAGGCGATACGAGTACACCGGGCGTTCAGCCTGTTTCGGCACGAAGTAATACATCATCCCGAGGAAGCCGGCGGTGAGGAAGAAACCTACCGCGTTGTGGCCGTACCACCACTGCACCATGGCATCCGTCGCACCGCCGTAGGCCGAGTAGGACTTGGTCCAGCTCACCGGCAGGGAGGCGTGGTTGACGATATGCAGGATGGCCACGGTGATGATGAACGCACCGAAGAACCAGTTACCGACGTAGATGTGCTTGGTCTTGCGCTTCATCACCGTGCCGAAGAAAACGACGCCGTAGGCGACCCAGACGATGGCGATCAAAATGGCGATCGGCCATTCCAGCTCGGCGTATTCCTTGGAAGTGGTGTACCCCAGCGGCAGGCTGATGGCGGCCAGGACAATGACCAACTGCCAGCCCCAGAAGCAGAATGCGGCGATTTTCGGCGCGAACAGCTGCGTCTGGCAGGTACGTTGCACCGAATAGAAGGAGCTGGCGAACAGGGCGCAGCCGCCGAATGCGAAGATCACCGCGTTGGTGTGCAGCGGGCGCAAACGGCCGAAGCTGGTCCAGGGCAAATTGAAGTTGAGTTCAGGCCAGACCAATTGAGCCGCGAGAAAAACCCCGAGCCCCATGCCGACGATGCCCCACACCACCGTCATAATGGCGAATTGGCGGACCACCTTGTAGTTATAGGCGGTACTTAAAGAAGTGTTCATGGTTCCCCATCCACGGTTCAGCCGAAGTGAAAGCGTCCGCGCAGGGCGATGACGCTCCCTTCGCCTGGAGTTATAGGCAGATTAAAAGCGAGGCAAGCATGGACAAACAGCACAAGGCCAGTATTGACGGGGATCAATGGGCGCAGTGCGTGCAGGATCGCGGATGGCTGTGGGATGCCGCCTCGGTGCCGGCATCGGCGACGCTGATTCTCGCGCATGGCGCGGGCGCACCGATGGACAGTCAGTGGATGAACGACATCGCCGCACGCCTTGCCGCGCAGGGCGTCAACGTGTTGCGCTTCGAGTTTCCGTACATGGCGCAGCGGCGCGTCGACGGTGGCAAGCGCCCGCCGAATCCGGCGCCCAAATTGCTCGAATGCTGGCGTGAAGTGCATGCCCTGGTGCGACGCCATGTCGCTGGGCGTCTGGCCATTGGCGGCAAGTCCATGGGCGGGCGCATGGCCAGTTTGCTGGCCGATGAGTTGGGCGCGGATGGGTTGGTGTGCCTGGGGTATCCGTTTTATGCGGTGGGTAAACCGGAGAGGCCGCGAGTCGAGCATCTGGCCGGGCTCAAGACGCCGACGTTGATTGTGCAAGGTGAGCGGGATGCGTTGGGGAATCGTGAGGCGGTCGAGGGTTACGTGTTGTCGCCGAGTATCGAGGTGATGTGGTTAGTGGCTGGCGATCATGATTTGAAGCCGTTGAAGGCGTCCGGGTTTACTCATGAGCAGCATTTGGCGGCTGCGGCGCAGAAGGTTGCTGAGTTTCTTCTCTGATAATGATGGTGGCAGTTGCGGCCTCATCGCGAGCAAGCTCGCTCCCACATTGGATTGTGGTGGCGCACAAAACCCTGTGGGAGCGAGCTTGCTCGCGATGAGGCCCTGACAGGCGACATCACTTTCAAACTGGCAATAAAAAACCCGGAAGCTTCACCTCCCGGGTTTTGTTCTTTCTGGCATCTGTCAGCGGTTAAAGCGCTCCACCAACGAATACTGGGTATTGGCCGTACGGGTCAGCTCTTCGCTCAGCAGGGCTGAGTTCTGTGCCTGTTCCGAAGTCTGGTCAGCCAGTTGTGCAATGGTGCTGATGTTGCGGCTGATCTCTTCGGCTACGGCGCTTTGCTCTTCGGTCGCGGCAGCGATTTGGGTGGTCATGTCGGTGATGTTGGCCACTGCTTCGCTGATGCCCACCAGTGCCTGGTCGGCTTCCAGAACCCGCGCCACGCCTTCTTCAGCCTGGCGGTGACCGGCTTCCATGGTTTGCACCGCGGTGCCGGCGGTTTGCTGGAGTTTGGCGATCAGGGCATGGATCTGCCCGGTCGATTCGCTGGTGCGTTGCGCCAATTGCCTTACTTCGTCGGCAACCACCGCAAAACCACGGCCCATCTCGCCGGCACGAGCCGCTTCGATGGCCGCGTTCAAGGCCAGCAGGTTGGTCTGGTCGGCGATGCCTTTGATCACGTCGACCACGCCGCCGATTTCGTCGCTGTCCTTGGCCAGTTGGGTCACGGTCAGGCCGGTTTCACCGACCACTACCGACAGGCGCTGGATCGCGTCACGGGTTTCACCGGCGATGTCACGACCACGGCCGGTCAGGCGATTGGCTTCCTGGGTCGCGTCAGCGGTGCGTTGTACGTGGCTGGCGACTTCCTGGGTGGTGGCGGCCATCTGGTTGACGGCGGTCGCCACTTGCTCGGTCTCGACGCGCTGACGTTCCAGGCCGGTCGAGCTTTTGTGCGCCAGGGCGTCGGACTGTCGAGCTTGCTCGTTCAGGTGTTCCGCGGTGTCTTGCAGGCGAGTCAGGCAGGTTTTCAGACGGGCTTCCTGACTGAGGATCGACATTTCCAGGCGCGCTTGAGCGCCGCGGCTGTCGGTGTACATCTGCGCAATCAGCGGGTCGGATGTGGTCTGCTCGGCCAGGCGCAGCAAGCGCTTGAGGCCACGCTGTTGCCAGCTCAAGCCCAACAGGCCGAGCGGCACGGACAGTCCGGCGGCCAGCGCAAAACCCCACTGCGAGTTAAGCGTGGCGCCGATCATGAAGCTCAGCTGGCTGACCAGAATGAACGGCAACCAGTCCTGTAGCACCGGTAGCCATTTGTCTGTTTGAGGAATAGCCGACTTGCCCTGATTGATGCGTTGGTAGAGCGCTTCGGCACGGCGGATCTGTTCGGCGGTGGGTTTGACCCGCACCGACTCGTAACCGACCACCTGATTACCGTCGAACACCGGTGTGACATAGGCGTTAACCCAGTAGTGGTCACCGGTCTTGCAGCGATTCTTGACAATGCCCATCCATGGCAAGCCTTGTTTCAGTGTGCCCCACATGTGCGCGAAGACCGCGGGCGGAACGTCGGGGTGACGGACCAGGTTGTGCGGTGCACGGATCAGCTCTTCACGAGAAAACCCGCTGATTTCGACGAAAGCGTCGTTGCAGTAGGTGATCACGCCTTTGGCATCGGTCGTGGAAATCAACCGTTGCTGAGCCGGAAAGGTCCGTTCGCGTTGTGTAATGGGCTGGTTATTACGCATGGCTTTTTCAATCCGCAAGGCTTTGAGAGGGTGTCGGCAGCGCCAGGAATAAATTGAAATTATTTTTCAATATTCAGCGCTGGCGCACATTTCTTGATCTTCAACCCGCCAGCATCGGGTAGGTGAAGAGGCCCAAGTGCAGCAGATTCAAGCCAAAGTGCGTGGCGATGGCGGCCCCCAGCCCACCGAAACGGTACGCCAGCCCATAACCGAACCCGGCGAGGCTCGCCAGCAACACCCATTGCCAGCCGGCGCCGAGGTGCGCCAGACCGAACAACAACGTGGCGCCAAGCAGGGCGAGGTGTTCGCCGTAGCGCAGGTGTTGCAGGCAGCGACTCAAACCGCCCTGAATGTAACCGCGAAACAGCGCCTCCTCGACCAGCGTCACCAGCAGCAGGTTGTTCAGCACCCAGAGCCAGGCTTGATCGGGCCACTTCGGCGCCCAACTGATCATGCCCAGCAGCAGCGCACCACCAAGAGCGGCCAGCGCGCTCAGGGGCAGAGCAACGGCGGTGGCATACAGTGAAAGGCGCAGGGAGCGGCGACCGACGATCCATGGGCACACCAGCAACAGCCAGAAGCCAATCAGTGGTTTGTCCAGGTTCAGGTACATGGAAAACGGCACGGCGTCAGCGCTGAAACGTTCCGGGCCGATACCGCGACCGTTGTAGAAACCGGGCAGCCAGTGCATTGCCAGCGCCACCGCGAGGAAAATGAACAGGCCGTGGCCCAGGACGCGGCCGACCTGGATCTGTGGTTGGCGAACGGCAAAGCCGGCAAACGCTAACAACCCGACGGAAATGGCCGCCAGCCAGCCAAGGTGGCTGTAGATCAGGGCCAGTGCGTAGCCAATGGAGAGGAGTGCCAGGTAGAGCCATGGCAGAGCAATCATGTGAAGTCCTTGTTCCCGGGATTTTGCAGTGTGACTCGGTCCACTGTGGGAGCGAGCTTGCTCGCGATGAGGCAATTACATTCAACATTGATGTCGACTGTCAGTACGCTATCGCGAGCAAGCTCGCTCCCACAGTGGTTTTGTGTCTGGCACAACATTGTGAGCAGCGCCCATCAAGTGGCGCGGAATTATAGAGACGAGAATCCCACAAACAAAAACACCGCCCAAAGGCGGTGTTTTTGTCAGTGCGACATTATGAAGCAATCAACTGCCGCAACACGTAATGCAATATCCCTCCCGCCTTGAAGTATTCCACTTCGTTCAACGTGTCGATCCGGCACAACACGTCCACCTTCTCGCTGCTGCCGTCCTCGCGGGTGATCACCAGCGTCAGGTTCATTCGCGGCGTCAGCTCGACGCCCGTCAGCCCTTGAATATCGAGTGTCTCCTTGCCGGTCAGGTTCAGGCTCTTGCGGTTCTGGTCAAGCTTGAATTGCAGCGGCAGTACGCCCATGCCCACCAGGTTGGATCGGTGAATCCGCTCGAAGCTCTCGGCAATCACCGCTTTGACGCCCAGCAGGTTGGTGCCCTTGGCCGCCCAGTCACGGCTTGAACCGGTGCCGTATTCCTGACCCGCAATCACCACCAGCGGAGTGCCCGCCGCTTGATAACGCATGGCGGCATCGTAGATCGCCAGTTTCTCTCCGGTCGGAATATAGAGCGTGTTGCCGCCTTCTTCGCCACCGAGCATTTCGTTGCGGATGCGGATGTTGGCGAACGTGCCACGCATCATCACTTCATGGTTACCGCGACGTGAGCCGTAAGAGTTGAAGTCTCGCGGTTCCACACCTTGTTCACGCAGGTAACGTCCGGCCGGGCTGTCGGCCTTGATGTTGCCGGCGGGGGAGATGTGGTCGGTGGTCACCGAATCGCCGAGCAGCGCCAGTACGCGTGCACCGCTGATGTCCTGAATCACCGGCAGGGGGCCGGAAATATCATCGAAGAACGGCGGATGCTGGATGTAGGTGGAATCCTTCTGCCAGACGTAGGTCGCCGCTTGCGGGACTTCGATGGCTTGCCACTGCGCGTCTCCGGCAAACACCTCGGCGTATTCCTTATGGAACATCGCGGTGTCGACCTGCGCCACGGCGTCGGCGATTTCCTTGCTGCTCGGCCAGATGTCCCGCAGGTACACCGGTTTGCCATCCTTGCCTTCACCCAGCGGCTCGCTGCTGATGTCCATGCGCACGCTGCCGGCCAAGGCATACGCGACGACCAGCGGCGGGGAGGCCAGCCAGTTGGTTTTCACCAGAGGGTGCACGCGACCTTCGAAGTTGCGGTTGCCGGACAGCACCGAGGCGACGGCCAGGTCGGAGCTCTGGATGGCTTTTTCAATCGGTTCCAGCAACGGCCCGGAGTTACCGATACAGGTGGTACAGCCGTAGCCGACCAGTGAAAAGCCCAATTCATCGAGGTATTGGGTCAGGCCAGCGGCCTTGTAGTAGTCGGTAACCACTTTGGAGCCCGGCGCCAGGGAGCTTTTCACCCACGGTTTGCGCTTGAGGCCTTTTTCCACGGCTTTTTTGGCCACCAGCCCGGCCGCCATCATCACGCTCGGGTTGGAGGTGTTGGTGCACGAGGTGATGGCGGCAATCACCACGGCACCGTTTTTCAGCCGATACGTCTGGCCCTCGTACTCGTAGTCCGCCTCACTCACGAGATCGGCATTGCCGACCGCGACGCCACCACCACCTTCGCTTTCTAGACGGCCTTCATCCTTGCTGGTGGGGCGTGCGGGCTTGACTTGCAGGCCGAGGAAGTCAGTGAACGCCTGGGCGACATTTGGCAGCGACACTCGGTCCTGTGGGCGTTTGGGGCCGGCGAGGCTGGCTTCGACGCTGCTCATGTCCAGCGCCAGGCTGTCAGTGAACACCGGCTCCTGGCCGGGCAGGCGCCACAGGCCCTGGGTTTTGCAGTAGGCCTCGACCAGTTTCACCACGGCGGCAGGTCGACCGGACAGGCGCAGGTACTCCAGCGTCACCTCGTCCACCGGGAAAAATCCGCAGGTGGCGCCGTATTCCGGGGCCATGTTGGCGATGGTCGCGCGATCCGCCAGCGGCAACTCGGCGAGGCCGTCGCCATAAAACTCGACGAATTTGCCGACCACGCCTTTCTTGCGCAGCATCTGGGTGACGGTCAGTACCAGGTCGGTGGCGGTGATGCCTTCCTTGAGCTTGCCGGTGAGTTTGAAACCGATCACTTCCGGGATCAGCATCGACACTGGTTGGCCGAGCATCGCCGCTTCCGCTTCGATGCCGCCAACCCCCCAGCCGAGTACGCCGAGGCCGTTGATCATGGTGGTGTGGGAGTCGGTGCCGACCAGCGTATCCGGAAAGGCGTAGGTGCGGCCGTCCTCATCTTTTGTCCATACGGTGCGGCCGAGGTATTCGAGGTTGACCTGGTGACAAATGCCGGTGCCCGGCGGCACCACGCTGAAGTTGTCGAAGGCGCTCTGGCCCCAGCGCAGAAAGGCGTAACGCTCGCCATTGCGCTGCATTTCGATGTCGACGTTCTGGGTGAAGGCTGTGCTGCTGGCGAATTTGTCGACCATCACCGAGTGGTCGATCACAAGGTCCACCGGCGACAGCGGATTGATTCGCTGCGGATCGCCACCGGCCTTGGCCATGGCGGCGCGCATGGCCGCGAGGTCGACCACTGCCGGTACGCCGGTGAAATCCTGCATCAACACGCGCGCGGGGCGGTACTGGATTTCCCGGTCGCTGCGCCGCTCTTTGAGCCAGGCGGCGAGGGCCTTGAGGTCGGCGCCGGTAACGGTTTTTTCGTCTTCCCAGCGCAGCAGGTTTTCCAGAAGCACTTTGAGCGACATCGGCAGCTTGTCGAGATCGCCCAAGGACTTTGCGGCTTCCGGCAAGCTGAAATAATGGTAAGTCTTGTCGTCTACTTTCAGCGTTTTAAGGGTCTTCAGACTATCAAGGGACGGCATTGAAATGACTCCTTTTGGTCCGCACGGCTACGGACTGACGGGACGGACAGAGCCTTTAACCTAGCCCTGTTTGGCAAATCTGGCTAATAACCGGACGCTATGGACAAGTCCGGCGTTGCGAACTCGGCTATCATGCGCCGGTTTTCGTGACAGGCTTTGCTTCAACGCAAGTCTGGGCATCGCGCAGTGGTTGAATGTCTCGCCATCTGCCCAGGAGTAAGAATGAACACCCTCTTTATGCATTGCCGGCCGGGCTTCGAAGGCGAAGTCTGTTCCGAGATTTCCGAACACGCCGCGCGGCTGAACGTGGCCGGTTATGCCAAGGCCAAAGCCGCCAGCGCCTGCGCCGAGTTTGTCTGCACCGAAGAAGATGGCGCCGAGCGCCTGATGCGCGGCCAGCGTTTCGCCGAGCTGATTTTTCCGCGCCAATGGGCGCGCGGCATCTTCATCGATCTGCCGGAAACCGACCGCATCAGCGTGATCCTCGCCCATCTGGCGAGCTTCCCGACGTGCGGCAGCTTGTGGCTGGAAGTGGTCGACACCAACGACGGCAAAGAGCTGTCGAACTTCTGCAAGAAATTCGAAGGCCCGCTGCGCAAGGCGCTGACCGGCGCCGGCAAACTGGTGGAGGACGCCAACAAGCCACGTTTGCTGCTGACCTTCAAAAGCGGCCGCGAAGTGTTCGTCGGCCTGGCCGAAGCCAACAACTCGGCGATGTGGCCGATGGGCATTCCGCGCTTGAAGTTCCCGCGTGAAGCGCCAAGCCGTTCGACCTTGAAGCTGGAAGAGGCGTGGCACCATTTCATCCCGCGTGATCAGTGGGATGAGCGCCTGCACAGCGATATGACCGGCGTCGACCTTGGCGCCGCGCCGGGCGGCTGGACCTGGCAACTGGTCAATCGCGGCATGCTGGTGACGGCTATCGATAACGGTCCGATGGCTGAAAGCCTGATGGACACCGGGCTGGTTCAGCACTTGATGGCCGACGGTTTTACCTTCAAGCCCAAGCAACCGGTGGACTGGATGGTCTGCGACATCGTCGAGAAGCCAGCGCGCAACGCGGCGATGCTGGAAGAATGGATTGGCGAGGGGCATTGCCGCGAGGCGGTGGTCAACCTGAAGCTGCCGATGAAGCAGCGTTATGCCGAAGTGAAGCGCTTGCTTGAGCGCATCGCAGAAGGCTTCAAGGCGCGTGGCATACGGGTCGATATCGGCTGCAAACAGCTGTACCACGACCGCGAAGAAGTGACCTGCCATTTGCGCCGGCATGATATGAAAAAACCGAAATCCCGCTGATTCACACGGACCCATGTGGGAGCGAGCTTGCTCGCGATTTCGGTGTGTCATTCAACATTGAAGCTGGCTGATGTACCGCTATCGCGAGCAAGCTCGCTCCCACAGGTACAGCGTAATGCCACAGATGACGCTAAGCCCGGTTTTGCGCGACAATGCCGGCCAGTTTCAGGAGTGAATCATGAGTGAAATGATCAATACGCCGGTAGACGGCACCCTCGACGCCACCGGCCTCAATTGCCCGGAGCCGGTGATGATGCTGCACCAGCATATTCGTGATCTGGTGCCTGGCGGCCTGCTCAAGGTGATCGCCACCGACCCGTCGACCCGTCGCGACATTCCCAAGTTCTGCGTGTTTCTGGACCATGAACTGGTTGGACAGCATGAAGATGCCGGGACTTATCTGTACTGGATTCGCAAGAAGTCCGATTAACGGACCCGAAAAAAAGGCCTGCGTTTGCAGGCCTTCTCTTTACCGTCGCTTAACTCGCTGCCCGACTGATGCGGATTCGCTTGCGTGCACTGCGCGTCAGGCGGATCGACAGCATCAGCGCCGCACAGCTCAGGCCTGCAATCAGACCTTCCCACAGCCCGCTCGGGCCGCTGGCCGGGCCGAACCAGTCGGTCAACCCCAGCACGTATCCCACCGGCAGGCCGATCCCCCAATAGGCGAACAACGTCAGGACCATCGTCGCCCGGGTGTCCTGATAACCGCGCAGGGCGCCGGCGCAGATCACTTGGATAGCATCGGAAAACTGGTACAGCGCGGCATAGACGATCAGCATCGAGGCGATCTGGATGACGGTCTTGTCGGCGGTGTAAATCGAGGCAATGGGTTCGCGCAGGAGCAGTATCAGGCTCGCCGAGAATGCGGCAAACACCAGTGCCGCGCCCAGGCCGACTTTCGCCGCGAAGCTCGCCTGATACGGGTTCCCGGCTCCCAGTGCCTGACCCACCCGTACGGTGACCGCCATCCCCAGGGAATAAGGAATCATGAACAGCAGCGAGCTGATGTTCAGGGCGATCTGGTGCCCGGCCACGACGGTCGATCCGAGGCTGCCGATCAGCAGGGCGATGACTGCAAAGATGCTGGACTCGGCAAATACCGCGATACCGATCGGCAGGCCGATGCCGACCAGACGTTTGATCACCGCCCACTGCGGACGATCGAAACGCACCAGCACACGCGTGGGGGCATAGAAGGGCGCCCAGCGGGTCCAGCCGGCCATGCTCAGCGCCATGAACCACATGACGATGCCGCTGGCCCAGCCGCAACCGACACCGCCGAGGGCCGGCAGGCCGAAATGGCCATAGATCAGCGCGTAGTTCACTGGAATGTTCAGCAATAAACCACCCAGGCCAATGACCATGCTTGGACGGGTGCGGCCCATTGCATCGCTGTAGCAGCGCAGTACGTAGTAGAAGGCAATGCCGGGAAAGCCGAAGGCGATACCGTGCAAGTAGCCCATGCTCGGCTCAATCAACTGCGGGTCGACTTTCATCCAGTGCAGGATCGGCTCGGCGCTCAGCAGCAGGCCACTGCCCATCAGTCCGACACAGAGTGCCAGCCACAAGGCCTGGCGTGCCAGAGGCGCGATCTCGTCGTGCTGCTTTGCGCCGAAGCGTTGGGCGATCTTGGGGGTGGTGGCCAGCAGAACCCCGGTCATCAGCAGGTAGATCGGAATCCAGATCGAATTGCCCAGTGCCACCGCCGCCAAATCCCGTGGGCTGACCCGGCCGGCCATTACCGCATCGACGAAGCCCATGGCGGTGGTTGCCAGTTGCGCGATCATGATCGGCAGCGCCAGGCCAAGCAGGTTTTTAAGCTCCAGGCGAACCCGGGCCGGGCGGTCGAGGGAAGTAGCGGCGAGGCTGTCAGTTACGGAATTCACAGGCGAAGCGTCCAGAGGGGATTGATGCGCGGGGCGGCGCATTCTACGCGTTGACGCCGCAGTCAGGAAAATTCCTGTGTTGTGGATTTGTAAAGCTCATTCCTCGCGGGAGCTGCGCTACACTGCCGATCCGCCAAAGGAGCCTGCCATGCTGATTGTTGCCGACGAAAATATCCCGCTGCTCGATTCGTTCTTTGAAGGTTTCGGTGAAATACGCCGCGTACCGGGACGCTCCATCGACCGCGCAACGGTCGAGGCGGCCGATGTGCTGCTGGTGCGTTCGGTGACCAACGTCGACCGCGACTTGCTCGAAGGCAGCAACGTGCGGTTTGTCGGCACCTGCACCATTGGTACGGATCACCTGGACCTGGACTACTTTCAGCAGGCCGGCATCACCTGGTCCAGCGCGCCGGGTTGCAATGCCCGAGGCGTGGTCGACTACGTGTTGGGCAGCCTGCTGACCCTGGCCGAAATCGAAGGCGTCGAGCTGGCCGAACGTACTTACGGGGTGGTTGGTGCCGGTGAAGTCGGTGGTCGGCTGGTCAAGGTCCTGCAAGGTCTGGGCTGGAAGGTGCTGGTCTGCGATCCACCGCGTCAGGCAGCTGAAGGCGGCGACTTCGTCAGCCTGGAGCAGATCATCGGGCAATGCGACGTTATCAGTTTGCACACCCCGTTGAGCAACGATGCCGAGCATTCGACCTGGCACCTGTTTGACGAAAACCGTTTGAATCAACTCAAGCCTGGCGCCTGGCTGATCAACGCCAGCCGTGGTCCGGTGGTGGACAATGCCGCGTTGCGTGAAGTGCTGCTGGCGCGCGAAGATCTGCAAGCGGTGCTGGACGTGTGGGAAGGCGAGCCGAGCGTCGATATTGGCTTGGCCGAGCTGTGTGTGATCGCTACCCCGCATATCGCCGGTTACAGCCTCGACGGCAAGCAGCGCGGCACTGCGCAGATCTATCAGGCGTTTTGCCAGTTCCTCGGGCAGCCGGCCCAGGTCTCCCTTGATGAATTGTTGCCGGCACCGTGGCTGGCGCAAGTCCACTTGAACGCCAGCTGTGATCCGGCCTGGGCCTTGGCGATGGTCTGCCGTGGCGTGTACGACCCGCGTCGTGATGACGCGGATTTCCGCCGCAGCCTGGTGGTCAGCGGTGCCGAACAGCGCACGGCGTTTGACTTGCTGCGCAAGCATTACCCTGAGCGGCGTGAGATTGACGGGCTGAAGGTGCGCATTGAGGGTGAGTCGCCGGCATTGCGGCAAATGGTGGCGGCGCTGGGGGCGGTGGCTATCTAGGGATCGAGTCGACCTCATCGCGAGCAAGCTCGCTCCCACAGGGTTTTGTGATCACCGAAAATCCACTGTGGGAGCGAGCTTGCTCGCGATGAGGCCCTGACAAACGACATTACTTTCAGACGGATAATAAAAAACCCGGCCAAGAGGCCGGGTCGGAAGACGTAAGGCTATGCATCAATCTTGCTTGGCAGGCTTGACCAACCGTTGGTCCAGTTCGCGGCACGCACTCTGGATCATCTCTTCAGTGATCGGTACTTCGCGCCCTTGAGCGTCAATGATGGAGCACCCCAGAGACTGGTCTGGCTGGGTGCGGATCACTTGAATCTTGTCATCGCTGCTGTTTTGCAAGGACATGGCCTGTCTCCTCATCAGGTTGTGCGTTTACTGTAGAACCACCAAATGACCAAGCTGTGACAACTCCCTACAGGGGACAAGGCGGCAATACCAGTCCATCAGAAATAACCCCGGACTTCTAGCCAGACTTTAGACCGATAACATCTAGGCTCTATTGTCAGCGGTCATATTTAACCTGACTCATTGTGATTTACCGCGTTGCGGCGGATCGACCGGTGTAGGCTTGGCCAGGTTGATCCTTTCAGTTTGTGCTTTCGGATGATCCTGATGCTGTCTGCCCGTCACCGCCGCGCGATTCGCCTGGCCAGTCGTTTTGTTGCACCTTACCGTTGGCAGGCGCTCGGTGCCTTGCTGGCGCTGATCGTCACTGCCGGCATTACCTTGTCCATGGGGCAGGGCATTCGCCTGCTGGTGGACCAGGGCTTCATGACCCAGTCACCGCAGTTGCTCAACCAGTCCATCGGCGTGTTCATGTTGCTGGTGTTGGGCCTTGCGATCGGCACTTTCATGCGTTTTTACTTGGTGTCGTGGATCGGTGAGCGTTGCGTGGCCGATATCCGTCAGCAGGTGTTCAATCATTTGATTTACCTGCACCCGGGGTTCTACGAGAACAACCGCAGCTCCGAGATCCAGTCGCGCCTGACGGCCGATACCACACTGCTGCAATCGGTGATCGGCTCGTCGCTGTCGCTGTTCCTGCGCAATTTGCTGATGGTCATCGGCGGGGTCGTGCTGCTGTTTATCACCAACCCGAAACTCACCAGTATTGTGGTGGTGACGCTGCCGTTGGTGATCGCACCGATTCTGATCTTCGGTCGTCGGGTTCGCCGTTTGTCGCGCTTGAGCCAGGATCGCATTGCCGACATCGGCAGCTATGTGTCGGAGTCCCTTGGCCAGATCAAAACCGTGCAGGCCTACAACCACCAGGTGCAGGACGAACAACGCTTCGCCGTCACCGTGGAAGAGGCTTTCGACACCGCACGCAAACGTATCGTCCAACGCGCCTGGCTGATTACCCTGGTGATCATGCTGGTGTTGGGGGCGGTCGCGGTGATGCTCTGGGTTGGTGGTATGGACGTGATGGCCGGGCGCATTTCCGCGGGCGAACTGGCGGCTTTCGTGTTCTACAGCCTGATCGTCGGCAGTGCCTTTGGCACCTTGAGCGAAGTGATTGGCGAGCTGCAGCGGGCGGCTGGCGCGGCAGAGCGAATTGCCGAGTTGCTGCGTTCGGAAAACATCATCCAGCCACCGGTCTCGGGACAAGTGACATTGCCTGATCGGGTGCGTGGCGATCTGCTGCTCGAAGATCTGCGCTTTTCCTACCCGTCGCGGCCCGAAAGCTACGCTATCGATGGTTTGAGTCTGACCATCAAGGCCGGCGAAACCCTCGCGCTGGTCGGACCTTCGGGGGCCGGCAAGTCGACGGTTTATGACCTGCTGCTGCGCTTCTACGATCCGATCGCGGGCCGCATCCTGCTCGATGGCGTGCCGCTGACCCAACTTGATCCTATGGATTTGCGCCGGTGTTTCGCGCTGGTGTCGCAAAACCCGGCGCTGTTCTTCGGCAGCATCGAAGAGAACATCCGCTATGGCAAACCCTCGGCAACCCTGGCCCAGGTCCAGGAAGCGGCAAGGATTGCCTACGCCCACGACTTCATCGAAAAAATGCCGGATGGCTACCAGACGCATCTGGGCGACGGCGGTCTCGGACTTTCCGGCGGTCAGCGTCAGCGCCTGGCCATCGCCCGGGCGTTATTGGTGGATGCGCCGATCCTGCTGCTTGACGAAGCCACCAGCGCCCTCGATGCGCAAAGTGAACACCTGATCCAGCAAGCACTGCCCAGCCTGATGAAAAACCGCACCACGCTGGTCATCGCCCATCGCCTGGCCACGGTAAAGAACGCCGACCGGATCGCGGTGATGGACCAGGGAAAACTGATAGCGGTGGGTACGCACCACGAACTGATCGCCAGCAATGCGCTGTATGCGCGGCTGGCGGCGTTGCAGTTTGTTGGGGCGGCCGAAGATGGCGAACTTTTCGGCAGCGCGACCAAGTAACCGACCAAGTAGGCCTTCACAAAAAATGCCCGCATCTTTCAATGCGGGCATTTTTGTCAGCGCCTCATGCTAAAGCTTTCCGAAGTCCGGATCAAAAGATCACAGGTTGCGCAGGCTCCTACAGATCGTCGAAGTACCGCTCATGCCAATCCACCAGCGGCTGCGGTGCATTGAGCTTCTGGCCGTAGATCACCGAGTAGGAGAGCACGTTCTGTACGTATTGGCGGGTTTCGTCGAACGGGATGCTTTCCACCCAGACATCGAAGCTCAGGTGGTTGGCACCGCTTAGCCACTGGCGAACGCGACCAGGGCCGGCGTTGTAGGCGGCGGTGGCGAGGACCCGGTTGCCGTTGAACTGGCTGTGGACCTGACTCAGGTAGGCAGCGCCGAGCTGGATATTCTTGTCCGGGTCCAGCACTTGCTGCGGTGAGGCCAGCGGAATGCTGAATTTGCGCGCGGTTTCCTTGGCGGTGCCGGGCATCAACTGCATCAGGCCGCTGGCGCCGACGCCGGAGCGGGCGTCGTCCATGAAGGCACTTTCCTGGCGGGTAATGGCGAACACCCAGCTTGAATGCAGGCCGCGGACCTTGGCTTCACGTACCAGGGTTTCGCGGTGAGCCATCGGGAAGCGAATGTCCAGGTCGTCCCAGTATTGCGCCTGACTGATGGTGCGGATCGCCGGGAAATACCACTTCAGGTCGTAGGCCAGTTTCGCCTGGGCGACCATTTCGTCACGGCTGAAGTGGCGGCTGACGTAATACCACTCGCGGCGTCCGTCGACGATCTGCCCGCGGGCATGGAGCTCCAGCGCCCGGCGCACGCCCGGTGTATTGCGGACTTTGTTGATCAGTGCCTGACTCAATACCAGGGGTTTATTGACCAGCGAATACGGCGATTGCGAGCGGTCGGCGGCGAGGAAACCGTAGAAATCACGTTCACGCGCGAGGCTCTTGTACAGGGTTTGCGCTTCCGGGTTTTGCGGTTGGGCAAGCTCCAGGCTGCGGGCTTTCCAGTAGCGCCAGCGGTTGGTGGTGGCCAGATCCTGCGGCAAGCGGCGGGTCAGTTGATAGGCATCGTCCCAACGTGCCAGGCGCAGCAGCAGGCGCAAGCGCCACTCGGAAACGGTGTTGTCGCGCAGTTCCGGGTCGTATTTGGTCATCACGTCGAGGGCGCGGCTGTCGTAGCGTCGGGCCAGGGTCAGGCCGATTTCACGGGCGATAGCGACTTTTTCTTCGCTGGAAAAATGCATGCTGCTGGCATAGCTGTCGAGCAGGGCCATTGCCCGGTCCGGGTCCTGGCGCGCGAAGCGGCGCAGGCCAAGGCTGACAATGTCGGACATGGCTTCATCGGCCGGGGTGAAGCGCGAAGGCTGGTCGAGCATTTCGGGTCTTTGCGCGACATCAACCAATAAACGCCCACGCGATGCCAGGGTGGTCATGTTGTTGATCAAGCTGTTGGCCAGCGCATAGTTGCGGGCGTGAGCGGCGAGTTTGAGGCGTTCCCAGCGTTTCTGTTCGGTCAGCTGGCCCTCGGCGGCCCATTGCGCAAACAACGAGTCGCAGGCTTCAGGCTGGGATTTGCCGGTCAGCCAGAGCTTTTCAGCGTTGGCGTAACCTTCGGACTTGAGGTTGTGACCGATCTGGTATTGCGCATTGAGGCAGTCCAGTTCGGTGAAGTTGAGCTTGGGGTCGTAGTATTTGACGAAGGTCGACCAGTCGCCCCGGTCAGACAGCCAGCGCAGCCAGCGTAATTTCATCCAGTTGGCTTGCGGCAGGTCGCCGTGCTGGGCGAGGAATCTTTCGATTTCATCGTTGCTCGCGGTTTTCAGGCGGGCAGTCAGCTCGTCATAGGCCAGGTAAGGTTCCAGCGGGTAATCGCTCAGCTCCTGGCTGTAGCGAAAATACGGGCCTGTATCGCCCTTGGCCAAGGCGCGCTTGGCTTCATCGTAATACTGGCGCTGGGTGAACAGGTCCACCGCCTGGGCGGATTGAACGGCAGTGGCAGAAAGAAGCAAACACGATAAAAAGCTGAAAATGCGACTGCGCATGAGACATCCGGGCAGAGAAATCATGACAAGTGCCAGCAGGTGCCAGCACTGATTGTCTGTAGCTTAGCCTTTTGCCCGCAGCCGGTGAAAGCTTTGCTGACTCGTCGGCACAAGTTCGCAACAATTGTGGCGCAGAGTGCTGCGACATTGAAAATGCCGGCCTTCTGGCGTCGCAAGTCAGGTAGAATGCGCGCCCGGTTTTTGGAGAAGCTCATGACCCTGCTCAAATTCAGCGATGTGTCCCTTGCTTTCGGCGCTATGCCGTTGTTGGACAAGGTGTCCTGGCAGATCGCCCGTGGTGAGCGGGTGTGCATCATCGGCCGCAACGGCACTGGCAAATCCAGCATGATGAAGCTGGTCAAGGGCGACCAGAAGCCCGATGACGGCTCCGTCTGGCGCGCACCTGGCCTCAAGATTGGCGAATTACCGCAAGAATTGCCGGTGGCCGACGAGCGGACAGTGTTCGACGTGGTGGCCGAAGGCCTGGACGGTGTGGGCGAATTGCTTGCGCAGTACCACCACCTGAGTCAGAACTGCGTTACCGAAGCCGATCTGGACAAACTGATGCACGTTCAGCACGACCTCGAAGCCCGCGATGGCTGGCGTTTGCAGCAATTGGTCGACAGCACCCTGAGCCGTCTGCAATTGCCGGCTGACAAAACCCTCGCCGAATTGTCCGGCGGCTGGCGTCGTCGCGTCCTGCTGGCGCAGGCGCTGGTTTCCGAACCGGATCTGCTGCTGCTCGACGAACCGACCAACCACCTGGACATCGGTGCCATCGCCTGGCTCGAAGAGGCGTTGAAGGATTTCCAGGGCGCCGTGCTGTTCATCACGCACGACCGTTCTTTCCTGCAAAACCTGGCCACCCGCATCTTGGAACTGGATCGCGGCGGCCTGATCGACTGGAACGGCGACTACGCCAGCTTCCTCGTCCACAAGGAAGCCACGCTGGCCGCTGAAGAAACCGCCAACGCGTTGTTCGACAAGAAGCTGGCCCAGGAAGAAGTCTGGATCCGCCAGGGCATCAAGGCTCGTCGCACCCGTAACGAAGGTCGTGTTCGCGCCCTCAAGGCGCTGCGTGTCGAGCGTAGCGAGCGTCGTGAGCGCACCGGCAAGGCCAACATTCAGCTGGATACCGCTGACAAGTCCGGCAAGCAGGTGATGGTCCTCGAGAACGTCAGCTTCGCCCACCCGGATGGCCCGTTCCTGATCAAGGACTTCTCCATGGTCTTGCAGCGCGGCGACCGTATCGGTCTGCTGGGCGCCAACGGTACCGGCAAAACCACCTTGCTGAAGCTGATGCTTAATGGTTTGCAGCCAACCAGCGGTACAGTCGAAGAGGGCACTCGCATCGATGTGGCCTATTTCGACCAGCTGCGCCATCAGCTGGATCTGGAAAAGACCGTGATCGACAACGTCGCCGAAGGTCGCGATTTTATCGATATCGACGGTCAGAGCCGTCACGTATTGAGCTACCTCGGTGACTTCCTGTTCAGCCCACAGCGTGCCCGCACGCCGGTCAAGGCGTTGTCGGGTGGTGAGCGTGCGCGTCTGTTGCTGGCCAAGTTGTTCAGCAAGCCGGCCAACCTGCTGGTACTCGACGAACCGACCAACGACCTCGACGTGGAAACCCTCGAGCTGCTCGAAGAGGTCTTGCTGACCTTCAACGGCACTGTGCTGATGGTCAGCCACGACCGGGCATTCCTCGACAACGTGGTCACCAGTACCCTGGTCTTCGAAGGTGAAGGCAAGGTTCGTGAATACGTCGGTGGTTATCAGGACTGGCTGCGTCAGGGCGGCTCGCCGCGCCTGTTGGGCGTGACCGAGAGCAAGTCCGGCAAGGCCGACCTGAACTCTGCAGTCGTCACCGCAGCGCCTGCGCCAGTGGCGGTTCAAGAAGCGCCAGCGGCCAAGAAAAAGCTCAGCTACAAGCTGCAACGTGAGCTGGAAGCGTTGCCGGGCGATATCGATGCCAAGGAACAGCAGATCGCCAAGGTACAAACCGAAATGGCCGATGCCGGTTTCTATCAGCGTCCTGCTGTTGAAACCGCCAAGGTCATCGCGCAGCTTGAGCAGTTGCAAGCGGAACTCGATGCACTGGTCGAGCGCTGGGCCGAGCTGGATGCCTGATTGATCCTGTTATGAAAAAGCCCGGCGTTCAGTAATGAGCGCCGGGCTTTTCATATGGAATGCGATTTTATGTGGGAGCTGGCTTGCCTGCGATGGCATCACCTCGGTCTTTGCATTGCCTGTAATGGCCCCATCGCGGGCAAGCCCGGCTCCCACACTGGATCTCCATTTGGACGTATTCAGCTTTTGATCAGGCGCACCGCCAGTACATCGCAAGGCGCACCATGCAACACGTCATTGGCGGTGGAGCCCAGCAGCAGTGCGAGGCCGTGGCGGCCATGACTGCCCACGACGATCAGGTCGCACTCCTGTTCCTTGGCCATATGATGGATTTCCTGGCGTGGCTGGCCATAGGTCAGGTGGCTGTATTCTTTGGACAATTCAGGATACTTGTTGATCAGGCGCTCGAGGCGCTCCTTGGCCTGGTCGAATTGCTGTTGCTGCAATTGCGACAGGTCCATCGGCACGTCACCACCAAAGGCCATGGCCATCGGTTCGACAATATGAACCAGGGACAATTTGGCACCGTTGCTGACCGATAACTCGCGAGCACGGTGAATCACAGGATCGCACTCTTCGGTTAGATCTACGGCGACCAGAATATGGTGGTAGGGCATGAGGTGCTCCTCCTGAGGATTGCGATAACGGTAAGTATGGCTGGTTTCAAGCGGATTGGTTTCGACAGGGATCAATCCGCCCATCAAGAATCGGGAGTACAGATATGACGGTCTGGATAGTGGTGTCAATCCTCGCAGTAGTGCTGAGCCCTCTGGCATGGCTGCGACCTTCGCGTAAACAGGGGGGGCAGATGGCCTTGCGCATGGAGGCGCGGCGTATTGGCCTGGCCATGCAGCTGGCACCGCAGGAGTGGCCGCATTGGCTTGAGCCAGTGCCGCCCAGCCCGTGTGCGCAATACCATCGGCCGCGACGGGGCAATCAGCCGGGGTGCTGGATCTATTGGCAAAGTGCGCCGGGCGTGTGGGTCAATCAATGGCGGGAAGTTTGTCAGGATGAGTCGTTGCTGATTCATTTCCGGAAGTTGCCGGCCAACGTCTACAAGGTTGAGGCCGACAAGCAAATGATCACCTTGTATTGGGGGGAGCGGGGCGAGGCCGAGGTGTTGCAACAGATTGATGCCGTCCTCAAGGCGCTGGCTTGAACAACGGCTAATAAAAAGCCCGACATCTTCATCGGGCTGGAGTGGCCAGGCAGGCCGGTAATTCGCTGAATCGTCACGCTATCCAAGGTGTGGCGCTGATCTTGCGCTTGGCGTTCGCCATAAGCGTCTCTGTTTTCCGTTTATCGTCCCCGCCAGCGTAGCTGTGTATTTCCGGTTGCGCAGCTGATTAGGGCGACGTTTCTAAATATTGATTCTATGAATGGCTGCACATGCACCCGCGTGTTGCAGGTCTTCGTGGTGCGGATATGACCGCAAAGTCGAATTACAACCCGCATTTTGGGCGATTGACAATTGTCGGAAATTCCGTGAAGGTGGCGTACCCAAATCAAACGGGCGTATGAATTGAGCGTTTGTATTACAGACAGCTCCTACAGAATCCCGACTATCGCGTTGGCGGGTGTGCCTGGTGGAATGGCGTTAGCATCGACGGTAGCGTCCATGCCGAGCCAGAACGTCAGCGTCCGACGTGTACTGTTCAGCTTCCATATCGTGGAGATCAGTTGATGATTTACGAAGGTAAAGCCATCACGGTTAAGGCTCTTGAAAGTGGCATCGTCGAATTGAAATTCGACCTCAAGGGTGAGTCCGTCAACAAGTTCAACCGTCTAACCCTGAACGAACTGCGTTCGGCCGTAGACGCCATCAAGGCAGATGCGTCGGTCAAGGGTGTGATCGTCAGCAGTGGCAAGGACGTATTCATCGTCGGTGCCGACATCACCGAATTCGTCGACAACTTCAAGCTGCCGGATGCAGAGCTGGTTGCTGGCAACCTCGAAGCCAACAAGATTTTCAGCGATTTTGAAGACCTCAACGTTCCAACCGTGGCCGCAATCAACGGCATCGCCTTGGGTGGCGGTCTGGAAATGTGCCTGGCGGCGGACTACCGCGTCATGTCCACCACGGCCAAGATCGGTCTGCCGGAAGTCAAACTGGGCATCTACCCAGGCTTCGGCGGTACCGTTCGCCTGCCGCGCATCATCGGTGCCGACAACGCCATCGAGTGGATTGCCGCCGGTAAGGAAAACCGCCCGGAAGACGCGCTGAAAGTCGGCGCAGTCGATGCGGTGGTTGCTCCAGAGAAGCTGCAGGAAGCGGCCCTGGAACTGATCAAGCGCGCCATCGCAGGCGAATTCGATTACAAGGCCAAGCGTCAGCCGAAGCTGGAAAAGCTCAAGTTGAACGCCATCGAGCAAATGATGGCTTTCGAAACCGCCAAAGGTTTCGTGGCCGGTCAGGCTGGCCCGAACTATCCGGCGCCGGTTGAAGCGATCAAGACGATCCAGAAAGCCGCGAACTTCGGTCGCGACAAGGCTCTGGAAGTTGAAGCCGCCGGCTTCGTCAAACTGGCCAAGACCTCTGCTGCGCAGAGCTTGATCGGTCTGTTCCTGAACGATCAGGAGCTGAAGAAAAAAGCCAAGGCCTACGATGAAATCGCCAAAGACGTGAAACAGGCTGCCGTACTCGGCGCCGGTATCATGGGCGGCGGTATCGCTTATCAGTCGGCGTCCAAAGGCACGCCGATCCTGATGAAGGACATCAACGAGCACGGTATCGAGCAGGGCCTGGCTGAAGCCGCGAAACTGCTGGTTGGCCGCGTTGATAAAGGCCGCATGACCGCAGCCAAAATGGCCGAAGTGCTCAACGGCATTCGTCCAACCCTGTCCTACGGTGATTTCGGCCACGTCGACCTGGTGGTCGAAGCGGTCGTCGAGAACCCTAAGGTCAAGCAAGCGGTATTGGCCGAAGTCGAAGACCAGGTCAAAGAGGACACCATCCTCGCGTCGAACACCTCGACCATTTCCATCAGCCTGTTGGCCAAGGCCCTCAAGCGTCCGGAAAACTTCGTCGGCATGCACTTCTTCAACCCGGTGCACATGATGCCGCTGGTCGAAGTCATTCGTGGCGAGAAGTCCAGCGAGCTGGCCGTTGCCACCACCGTTGCCTACGCCAAGAAAATGGGCAAGAACCCGATCGTCGTCAACGACTGCCCGGGCTTCCTGGTCAACCGCGTTCTGTTCCCGTACTTCGGCGGTTTCGCCAAGTTGGTCAGCGCCGGTGTGGACTTCGTCCGTATCGACAAGATCATGGAAAAATTCGGCTGGCCAATGGGCCCGGCGTACCTGATGGACGTGGTCGGTATCGACACCGGTCACCACGGTCGTGACGTAATGGCTGAAGGCTTCCCGGACCGCATGAAAGATGACCGTCGTTCGGCCGTTGACGTGCTCTACGAAGCCAAGCGCCTGGGCCAGAAGAACGGCAAGGGCTTCTACGCCTACGAGACCGACAAGCGCGGCAAGCAGAAGAAAGTAGCCGATCCGTCGGTACTCGAAGTGCTCAAGCCAATCGTCTTCGAACAGCGTGAAGTGACCGACGAAGACATCATCAACTGGATGATGATCCCGCTGTGCCTGGAAACCGTGCGTTGCCTGGAAGACGGCATCGTCGAAACCGCTGCCGAAGCCGACATGGGTCTGGTCTACGGTATTGGTTTCCCTCCATTCCGTGGCGGTGCACTGCGCTACATCGATTCGATCGGTGTTGCAGAGTTCGTTGCCCTGGCTGACCAGTACGCTGATTTGGGCGCGCTGTACCACCCGACCGAGAAGCTGCGCGAGATGGCCAAAAACGGCCAGAGCTTCTTCGGTTAAGCGCCTAAACGACTAGAGCGAGAATATTTATGAGCTTGAATCCAAGAGACGTCGTGATTGTCGACTTCGGTCGTACTCCGATGGGCCGCTCCAAGGGCGGCATGCACCGCAACACCCGCGCCGAAGACATGTCGGCGCACCTGATCAGCAAATTGCTGGAACGCAACGTCAAGGTCGACCCGAGCGAAGTCGAAGACGTGATCTGGGGCTGCGTGAACCAGACCCTGGAGCAGGGCTGGAACATCGCCCGCATGGCGTCCTTGATGACTCAGATCCCGCACACGGCTGCCGGCCAGACCGTCAGCCGCCTGTGTGGCTCGTCGATGAGTGCATTGCACACCGCAGCGCAAGCGATCATGACCGGTAATGGTGACGTGTTCGTGGTTGGCGGCGTCGAGCATATGGGTCACGTGAGCATGATGCACGGTGTCGATCCGAACCCGCATATGTCGCTGTACGCGGCGAAAGCCTCGGGCATGATGGGCCTGACCGCAGAAATGCTCGGTAAAATGCACGGCATTACCCGTGAGCAGCAGGATGCCTTCGGCGTGCGCTCCCACCAACTCGCCCATAAAGCGACGGTGGAAGGCAAGTTCAAAGACGAAATCATCCCGATGCAGGGTTACGACGAAAACGGTTTCCTGAAACTGTTCGACTACGACGAAACCATCCGTCCGGAAACTACCCTGGAAAGCCTGGCGGCATTGAAGCCGGCGTTCAATCCAAAGGGTGGCACCGTGACAGCCGGTACTTCGTCGCAGATCACCGATGGTGCTTCGTGCATGATCGTGATGTCGGCGCAGCGTGCACAGGACCTGGGCATCCAGCCGATGGCGGTGATCCGCTCGATGGCAGTGGCAGGTGTGGATCCGGCGATCATGGGTTATGGTCCAGTGCCGGCGACACAGAAAGCACTGAAGCGTGCAGGTCTGGGTATTGCCGATATCGACTTCTTCGAGCTCAACGAAGCTTTCGCTGCACAGGCCCTGCCGGTGCTGAAAGATTTGAAAGTGCTCGACAAGATGAACGAGAAGGTTAACCTGCACGGCGGCGCGATCGCCCTGGGCCACCCATTCGGTTGCTCCGGTGCACGTATCTCCGGCACGCTGCTCAATGTAATGAAGCAGAATGGCGGCACCTTCGGTGTATCGACCATGTGCATTGGCCTCGGCCAGGGCATTGCCACCGTCTTCGAACGCGTTTAAGCGATTCGTCGACGGAAGCCGGGGCCAAGTGCCCCGGTTTTTGTTTTTCTGAAGATTTTTTTTTGTTTTTTATTTCAAGTGATTTGAGTGAGGGCCAGACCATGCCGATACAACCAGGGCTCTACCAGCATTACAAAGGTCCGCAGTACCGCGTATTCAGTGTCGCGCGGCATTCCGAGACCGAAGAAGAAGTGGTCTTCTACCAAGCCCTGTATGGCGATTACGGCTTTTGGGTGCGTCCCTTGAGCATGTTCCTGGAGTCGGTCGAAGTTGACGGCGAACAGGTCCCGCGCTTTGCTTTGGTGCAGGCCGAACCAAGCCTTTTTTCAAGGCCATAAGCTGAGAGCGCGCAGAACCCTGCGCTTGACCTCACCTTGTTGCCACTATATATAGCGGTGCCGCGTCAGGCGCCAACCGCCTTTCACTTCTAGAATTCAGGAATTTTCTGATCCATGGGCAAATCGCTGGTCATTGTGGAATCCCCGGCTAAGGCCAAGACCATCAACAAGTATCTGGGTAACCAATACGTGGTGAAGTCGAGTATCGGCCATATCCGAGACCTGCCCACCAGCGGTTCGGCTAGCGCCAGCAAAGAGCCTGCTGCCAAGCGCGGCAAGGCTGCTGCTGGTGAAGCGCCGGCGCTGTCGCCTAAAGAAAAGGCGCGCAAGCAGCTGGTCTCGCGCATGGGTGTCGATCCCGATCATGGCTGGAAAGCCAAGTACGAGATCCTCCCGGGCAAGGAAAAGGTCATCGAAGAGCTGCGCCGGCTCGCCAAAGATGCTGACACCATCTATCTCGCAACCGACTTGGATCGCGAGGGGGAAGCCATTGCCTGGCACCTGCGCGAAGCCATCGGTGGTGATGACAGCCGCTACAAGCGCGTGGTGTTCAACGAAATTACCAAGAAGGCGATTCAGGAAGCCTTCTCCCAGCCGGGCGAGCTGGACATCGATCGGGTCAATGCCCAGCAGGCGCGTCGCTTCCTCGACCGCGTGGTGGGTTACATGGTTTCGCCGCTGCTGTGGGCCAAGATCGCTCGCGGTCTGTCTGCCGGCCGTGTGCAATCGGTAGCCGTGAAGCTGGTGGTGGAACGTGAGCGCGAAATTCGTGCGTTCAACCCGGAAGAGTACTGGGAAGTACACGCTGACCTCGGCACTGCCAAGGGCGCCAACGTGCGTTTTGAAGTGGCCCGTGAAAACGGCGAAGCCTTCAAGCCGCTCAACGAAGCCCAGGCCATGGCTGCGCTGGAAAAGCTCAAGGCTTCCAGCTACACCATCGCCAAGCGCGAAGACAAACCGACCAGCAGCAAGCCGTCGGCACCGTTCATCACCTCCACCCTGCAACAGGCTGCCAGTAACCGCCTGGGCTTCGGCGTGAAGAAAACCATGATGATGGCGCAGCGTCTGTACGAAGCTGGCTACATCACTTATATGCGTACCGACTCGACCAACCTCTCGGTTGATGCCGTGGCGATGGCGCGTACTTATATTGAAGGTGAGTTCGGTAGCAAGTACCTGCCGGAAACACCGAACGTCTACAGCAGCAAGGAAGGCGCGCAAGAGGCTCACGAAGCGATTCGTCCTTCTGACGTGAACACCGATCCAAGCAAGCTGTCGGGTATGGAGCGTGACGCTGAGCGTCTCTACGAGCTGATCTGGCGCCAATTCGTCGCGTGCCAGATGCTGCCGGCGAAATACCTGTCGACCACCGTCAGTGTCGCCGCCAGCGGCTTTGAGCTGCGTGCCAAGGGCCGCATCCTGAAGTTCGACGGTTACACCCGCGTCATGCCGCAAATGGCCAAGCCAGGCGACGACGATGTGCTGCCGGACATGGCGCAAGGCGATGTGCTGAAGTTGATCAAGCTTGATCCGAGCCAGCATTTCACCAAGCCGCCGGCGCGTTACTCGGAAGCGAGCCTGGTCAAGGAAATGGAAAAGCGCGGTATCGGTCGTCCTTCGACCTATGCGGCGATCATTTCGACCATCCAGGACCGCGGTTACGTCGCACTGCACAACCGTCGTTTCTACTCGGAAAAGATGGGAGACATCGTCACCGAGCGTCTGTCCGAAAGCTTCTCGAACCTGATGGACTACGGCTTCACCGCCGGCATGGAAGAGAACCTCGATGACGTCGCCCAGGGCGAACGTGACTGGAAAAACGTGCTGGACGAGTTCTACGGCGACTTCAAGAAGAAACTCGAAGTAGCCGAGAGCGCGGAAAACGGCATGCGTGCCAACCAGCCGGTCATGACGGACATCCCGTGCCTCACGTGTGGTCGTCCGATGCAGATTCGTACCGCGTCGACCGGCGTGTTCCTTGGTTGCTCGGGCTACAGCCTGCCGCCAAAAGAGCGCTGCAAAGCCACCGTCAACCTGGTGCCGGGCGATGAAATCGCTGCGGACGACGAGGGTGAATCGGAGTCTTTGGTGCTGCGTGGCAAGCATCGCTGCCCGATCTGCAGCACTGCGATGGACGCGTACCTGCTGGATGAGAAGCGCAAGCTGCACATCTGCGGTAACAACCCGGATTGCGCAGGCTACGAGATCGAAGAAGGCAGCTATCGCATCAAGGGCTACGAAGGTCCGAGCCTGGAGTGCGATAAGTGCGGCAGCGAAATGCAGTTGAAGACGGGCCGTTTCGGCAAGTTCTTCGGTTGCACCAACGCGACCTGCAAGAACACCCGCAAACTGCTGAAGAGCGGTGACGCGGCGCCGCCGAAGATGGATCCGGTGAAGATGCCCGAGCTCAAGTGCGAGAAGGTCAACGACACCTACATCCTGCGTGACGGTGCTTCCGGCCTGTTCCTGGCGGCGAGCCAGTTCCCGAAAAACCGCGAGACCCGTGCTCCGCTGGTGATCGAGATCGTGCCGCACAAGGATGAGATCGATCCGAAGTACCACTTCCTCTGCGCAGCGCCGAAGAAGGATCCGGATGGTCTCCCGGCAGTGATCCGTTACAGCCGCAAGACCAAGGAGCAGTACGTGCAGACCGAAGTCGAAGGCAAGCCTACCGGTTGGAAGGCGTTCTACGACGGTGGCAAATGGGTGGTTGAAGACAAGCGCGTAGCCAAGTAATCGGGCAATGCGATGCAAAAGGCCGCATGCAAACCCTCGGGTTTTCATGCGGCCTTTTGTTTTGTGCTTGCGGTCAGCTTGTCTGATCCATGACACTGTCAGACCTGCATTACGCGTCTTATTTCGTTGTGGAGACTGCCGTCATGGCCTTTGAGCTCTATACCCGTACCAATCAGAAAATTTACTTTGCCGGTCTGTCGCTTGAGGCGCTGGCCCGAGCGGAAGAGGGACGGGCGATGAACTCCCTGGCGCTGATCCAGGCCGGGCGTGAGTCAGCGTTGTTTCACTTGTACGGCGCACTGCTGGGCTTGTGTCATGAGATTGCCGGTTTTTACCGTTTGCCTCAGGCCAATGCGCCGCGAGCAGAATTGCTGCTGACTCGGGAAGTACTCGAAACCATCGCTATTCCGGAGATGGCGGAGATGGTCGAGTTGGCGAACAATCCTGAAACCTGGCTGGCGAAACTCCTGGCTGCCCATGCCGCACTGTTTCAACCGCCACGCGTGCCGCACAAGCCCAAGGGCGATGTGACCCAGCCGCTGATCATGGCGGTTAACCTCGATGAGGAAGAGACGCCTCAAGAGTTGAGTCGGGAAGAGCTTGAGAGCTGGCGCCAGAACCTCAAGGACCTGGCGATTCGGTTTCGCGAAGGGTTGAATGAGTGCTGAGTCTCTGTCCTGAACGCTGAGCGTTCAGGACCGGTCATGGATCAGGGATGATCTTCAGCGTCGGTTTCAGTGACGTGCAGCCGGTCAAGATCCCGAGCGAAGCTGCGCTGATGACTATATAATCCCCGCCTTTCGTGGAGAACAGACCTTTATGCCAACGTCCTTTCTAGAAATTGTCGAACTGCCAGACGGTCGTATTGAGCTGCGCAGAGCTGAGGACGAGGGTTCTCTGGTGACTTTGGACTTCTCTGAAGACGCCAAGGCGTTCCTGCAGGGCCAGCACGTTGAAGTCGCCAAGGCGATGTTGAGCGTCGGTGTGCAGATGGCTGGACGCCTGGTTGAAGGCGAGTTCGACAAAGAAGAAGGGCCGCGGATTCTTCATTGATTCCGTTCGTCGGCTTTTCGTAGAGCATCATTTCATATCAAAGTTACAGATTGGCTTCTCTGTCCTGGAGAAGCCCTGCGCTTTTCGCGTGCACAGTGCGTATTACTTAACCCAGTCGAATATTCAGGCTTTGAGCATTCCCGGTACGGGCGGCGCTGATCAGCTGTTGGCGCGCACTGGAACTCAACGGGTTCAGCCAGCTTACAACGGTGTGACTGCGGCCCAGGCGCAAGGCTTCGCAAGCCAGTTGCTGGGCGCTTTGTGTTCCCCGTGGTTGTAGTAACAGAATGCGTTCACGGTTCAGGCCGGCATCTCGCAGCCAGGCTTGAGTCAGGCTGGCGGGTGGCGCGATCAGCGTCAGCCAGCGAGCGTCCTTGTCCTGGCTCAGCTCTCTGAGGATAGGGGCCAGAAGGTTCAGGCAGTTCCCGGCCGCACCACGCAATGACAGCTCACTGAATGCTTCGGGTTCGGCGCTCCAGGGTGTCTCGACCACGTCTTTGAGAATCGGCGCCAGCGGCTGAGCCATGAACGCTTCGAACAGCGGAAGTTGTGTGTGCTGTGGTGTGTGAGGGAACTGCATAACGCCTCCTTTAGCGGCGAATGACGCCGACACTCAAGCCTTCGATCACCAGGTCCTGATCTTTCAGGTTTACTTCGATCGGGGCAAACTCGGGGTTTTCGGCAATCAGCCAGACCTTGCTGCCGTCGCGCTTGAAGCGCTTGACGGTCACTTCGTCGCCGATCCGCGCAACCACGATCTGGCCGTTACGGGCTTCGCGCGTGGTGTGCACGGCGAGCAGGTCGCCGTCGAAAATCCCCACATCCTTCATGCTCATGCCGTGAACGCGCAACAAATAGTCGGCGCGTGGATGGAAGAAGGAAGGATTGATGTTGCAGGATTCTTCGATGTGCTGTTGAGCGAGAATCGGAGCGCCAGCAGCAACCCGGCCAATGATGGGCAGGGTGGACTCGTCGGCCTTGGCTTCGAAGCCCGGGATGCGAATGCCGCGCGAGGCGCCGGGGGTCATTTCGATTGCACCCTTGCGCGCCAGTGCCTTGAGGTGTTCTTCAGCTGCATTGGGCGACTTGAAGCCAAGCTCCAGGGCGATTTCTGCGCGGGTTGGCGGATAGCCGTTGTCTTCGAGGCAACGTTTGATAAAAGCCAGAATCTCAGCTTGGCGTGGCGTCAGTTTTAGCATGTCGATCGCTCTGTCTTTTTATACAGTGACTGGGATTATATACAGTGGAGTGGTCTTGGCAATCCTCCTTTTTTATCCGACCGCTGGACGGTCGGTTTACAGATCGCTTGCTCGCAGTCTGTAGGACTGGCTACAGCTCCCGACTTGTATGGTTAAATAGCTGACCGACCGTTCGCAAAACGAACAGGCAGGCTTGACAATGCCCAGGCTGAAACGTATGTTTCAAACAAGTGTTTGTCAGGCGGAGTAGCCATGGCCCAGTCGGAAACCGTTGAACGCATTCTCGATGCTGCCGAGCAATTGTTCGCGGAAAAAGGTTTTGCCGAAACTTCATTGCGGCTGATCACCAGCAAGGCTGGGGTCAATCTGGCGGCGGTGAATTATCATTTCGGCTCCAAGAAGGCCTTGATTCAAGCAGTCTTCTCGCGTTTTCTCGGACCTTTCTGCATCAGCCTCGATCGTGAGCTGGAGCGCCGTCAGGCCAAGCCGGACAGCAAGCCAAGCCTCGAAGAGCTGCTGGAAATCCTCGTCGAACAAGCCCTCGTCGTGCAGCCACGCAGCGGCAATGACTTGTCTATCTTCATGCGTCTGTTGGGGCTGGCATTCAGCCAGAGCCAGGGGCACTTGCGGCGTTACCTGGAAGACATGTACGGCAAGGTATTCCGTCGTTACATGTTGCTGGTCAATGAAGCCGCACCGCGTATTCCTCCTATCGAACTGTTCTGGCGCGTGCACTTCATGCTCGGCGCAGCGGCATTCAGCATGTCGGGGATCAAGGCCTTGCGCGCTATCGCCGAGACCGATTTCGGGGTGAACACCTCGATCGAGCAGGTGATGCGTCTGATGGTACCGTTCCTGGCTGCTGGAATGCGCGCAGAAACCGGCGTCACCGACGAGGCCATGGCGTCGGCCCAGTTGCGTCCTCGCAGCAAATCCGCACACGTCGCCGCCAAGGTTTAACGGCTCACGGGTGGGCGCGGCAGCTTACATCCGCTAAGCTAGCCGCCCATGCCGACTCCTGTTTCAGACCCGCTCCATTTCTCCTTTGTCGACCGCGATCCGCCGGGCATTGCCCTTGGCGGTGAAGTCGTGTGTCTGCGTCGGGCCGGGCTATTCAAAAATGCGCCGCGCGCGCTTTTCGTTATCAAGGAATTTTTATGACTGCTGGCCTGCAAGGCTCGTTGATGGTGGACGTCGCCGGTACCTGGCTGACGGCCGAAGATCGCCAACTGTTGCGTCAGCCCGAAGTGGGCGGCCTGATCATTTTTGCACGCAACATCGAGCATCCGCGCCAGGTCCGCGAGTTGAGTGCGTCGATTCGTGCGGTGCGCCCGGACCTGCTGTTGGCCGTGGATCAGGAAGGTGGCCGGGTGCAGCGCCTGCGTCAGGGCTTTGTGCGTCTGCCAGCCATGCGGGCGATTGCTGACAACCCGAACGCCGAATACCTGGCCGAGCAGTGTGGCTGGATCATGGCGACTGAAGTGTTGGCCGTCGGTCTCGACTTGAGCTTTGCCCCGGTGCTGGACCTCGATTACCAGCGCAGTGCCGTGGTCGGTACCCGTTCGTTCGAAGGCGACCCGGAACGTGCGGCCGTGCTGGCAGGCGCGTTCATTCGCGGCATGAACAGCGCCGGCATGGCGGCGACCGGCAAGCACTTCCCTGGCCATGGCTGGGCGGAGGCAGACTCGCACGTCGCGATTCCGAATGACGAGCGCAGTCTTGAGGAAATCCGCGCCAAGGACCTCGTGCCGTTCGCACGGTTGAGCAAGCAGCTGGCGGCGGTGATGCCGGCTCACGTGATCTACCCGCAGGTCGACTCGCAGCCGGCCGGCTTCTCGCGCCGCTGGTTGCAGGACATTCTGCGCGGTGAATTGCAGTTTGACGGGGTGATCTTCAGCGACGATCTGTCGATGGCCGGTGCCCATGTGGTCGGCGACGCTGCCAGCCGGATCGAAGCGGCACTGTCGGCCGGTTGCGACATGGGGCTGGTATGCAATGATCGCGCGGCCGCCGAGCTGGCCCTGAGCGCAGCTCAACGCCTGAAAGTCACACCGTCTGCACGCATTGCGCGGATGCGCAGCCAGTCGTTCGCCAGCACCGATTACCGGCAGGACCCACGTTGGCTTGTTGCCCTTGGCGCGCTCAAAGATGCCCAACTGATTGATTAAGGACTTTTTGCAATGACGGTTTACGCGATTATCGGTGGCACCGGCCTGACCCAGCTCGAAGGCTTGAGCATTCGCCAGTCATTGGCTCTGGACACGCCGTACGGCGCACCGTCGGCCGAGATCCAGGTCGGTGAATACGCCGGGCGTGAAGTACTGTTTCTCGCCCGTCACGGCCATCCGCACCGTTTTCCGCCGCATCAGGTGAATTACCGGGCCAACCTGTGGGCCTTGAAGCAGGCGGGCGCGCAGGCGATTCTGGCGGTCAACGCGGTCGGCGGTATTCATGCGGCCATGGGCACCGGGCATTTCTGCGTGCCTCATCAACTGATCGATTACACCAGCGGTCGCCAGCACACCTATTTTGCCGATGATCTGGAGCAGGTGACCCACATCGACTTCAGCTATCCCTACAGCGAACCATTGCGCAAGCAGCTGATTGCCGCCTTGGCGGCTGAAGGCTGTGCCTACAGCAGTCACGGTGTGTATGCCTGCACGCAGGGCCCACGCCTGGAAACTGTTGCCGAGATCGCCCGCCTGGAGCGTGATGGCTGCGATATCGTCGGCATGACCGGTATGCCGGAAGCAGCGTTGGCACGCGAACTGGAGCTGGATTACGCGTGTCTGGCGCTGGTGGTGAACCCGGCAGCAGGCAAGTCGACGGCGGTGATTACCATGGCGGAGATCGAACAGGCGCTGCATGACGGGATGGGCAAGGTGAAGTCGACATTGGCGCGAGTGCTTAAAGGTTAAGAATTCGTTGTATTGAGTCGACTCTTCGCGAGCAAGCCCGTTGTGCGGGCTTGCTCCGGGCGGCGATCCGGCGAAGAACGATAACGCGGCCCAATGTCTTACGCGTTATCCAGCTTCTTCTCATGCGCCGTCACTTGCTGGCACAACTCGATCATCTGCTCGCGCATCCAGCGGTTGGCCGGGTCCTGGTCGGTGCTTTCGTGCCAGTAGAGGTGGGTCTCCACCGGCGGCACATCATTGACCGGCAGATGAAAGGCGTGCAGGTCATGACGCCGGGCAAAACGCTCCGGCACGGTCATCACCATGTCGGTTTGCTGCAACACCTGGGAGGCCATCAGGTAATGCTGCGAGCGCAGGGCAATCTTGCGCTGGATGCCCATTTTACCCAAGGCCAGGTCGACATAACCCAGGCCGCTGCGGCGGCTGGAAATGTGTACATGGGTCTGTGACAGGTAGTCGTCGAGGGTGAATTTTTCCTTGCTCGCCATTGGATGGCCCTTACGCATGGCACACACGTAGCGATCTTCCATCAACTTGACGTGACGCACTTGCGGGTCGGTGTTGAGCGGTGCATCGACGGCAAAGTCCAGGCGGCCAGCGGCGAGTTCCTTGGTAGTCTCGCGGCGTTTGGACAGAAAACTCTCGATGATCACCGTCGGCGCCAGACGTCGCAGGCGCTGGAACAGCGGCGGCAGGATCACTGCCTCGGTGAGGTCTGTCATGCTGATGCGGTAGGTCTTGACCGCCTGCAAGGGGTTGAAAATCCGGCTTTCCTGTACCGATACCCGCAGCAACGACAGCGCGTTGCGCACCGGGCCGATGATGTTTTGCGCCATGGGCGTGGGCACCATGCCCTGCGCGGTACGCACGAACAACGGGTCGTTGAAAGTCTCGCGCAGACGGGCCAGAGCGTTCGACACCGCAGGCTGGGTAATGCCGACAATTTGCCCGGCGCGAGTCAGGTTGGCTTCGGTGTAGATCGCGTCAAAGACGATGAAAAGGTTGAGGTCGACCTTGCTCAGATTCATGGCGATTCGCTCTTGGCTCTTGTTATAGGGAGAGGGCTCGATCAGTCGATCATATATCGGTGATGAATGTTAATACACGCTGAGAATAGGCTAGGTAAATTATCAACGCTGATCTAGCATCAATTCATGACCTCAACAACGTCTTCAACACCTCGTCAAAAAAGGTAGCTACCCATGGATTTCGCCTATTCCCCCAAGGTCCAGGAACTGCGTGAACGCGTGACTGCGTTCATGGACGCGTACGTTTATCCTGCCGAAGCAGTGTTCGAACGTCAGGTCGCTGAAGGCGATCGCTGGCAGCCGACGGCAATCATGGAAGAGCTGAAAAACAAGGCCAAGGCTGAAGGCTTGTGGAATCTGTTTTTGCCGGAATCCGAATTGGGCGCCGGCCTGACCAACCTGGAATACGCGCCATTGGCGGAAATCATGGGCCGCTCCTTGCTCGGACCTGAGCCGTTCAACTGCTCGGCGCCAGACACCGGCAACATGGAAGTGTTGGTGCGCTACGCCAATGAAGAGCAAAAGCAACGCTGGCTGGAGCCGCTGCTGCGCGGCGAGATCCGCTCGGCGTTTGCCATGACCGAACCGGACGTGGCGTCCTCCGACGCCACCAACATGGCCGCCCGTGCGGTGCGTGATGGCGACGAGTGGGTGATCAACGGCAAGAAGTGGTGGACCTCCGGCGCATGTGATCCACGCTGCAAAATCCTGATTTTCATGGGCTTGAGCAATCCCGATGCACCGCGTCACCAGCAGCACTCGATGATTCTGGTGCCGGTGGATACTCCTGGCGTGAAGATTGTCCGTCCGCTGCCGGTGTTCGGTTACGACGATGCGCCTCACGGTCACGCCGAAGTGCTGTTCGAGAACGTCCGCGTACCTTATGAAAACGTGCTGCTGGGTGAGGGTCGTGGCTTCGAGATCGCCCAGGGGCGCCTTGGCCCAGGCCGGATTCACCACTGCATGCGCTCGATCGGCATGGCGGAGCGCGCACTGGAGTTGATGTGCAAGCGTTCGATCAACCGCACCGCCTTCGGTAAACCGCTGGCACGCTTGGGCGGCAATATCGACAAGATCGCCGACTCGCGGATGGAAATCGACATGGCGCGGCTGTTGACCCTCAAAGCGGCCTACATGATGGACACTGTGGGTAACAAAGTGGCGAAAAGCGAAATTGCCCAGATCAAGGTGGTGGCGCCGAACGTCGCCTTGAAGGTGATCGACCGGGCGATACAGATCCACGGTGGTGCGGGTGTCTCCAACGATTTCCCGCTGGCCTACATGTACGCCATGCAACGTACGTTGCGCCTCGCCGACGGCCCGGACGAAGTGCATCGCGCAGCGATCGGCAAGTTTGAAATCGGCAAATACGTGCCGAATGAAATGCTGCGCAGCGGGCACTAAGCTTCGGCGCTGTACCTCACCCGCAAACGCAGTATTGCTGTGTTTGCGGGTGAGTGCGTTTGCAATCACTCCTCACATCGACAGCGCTTTCACTTCGCGGCCAAACCGCTCCCGATACACCGACGGCGGCAGCCCGACCACGCTGCGAAACGCCACGCGGAAACTCTCCACCGAGCGGTAACCACATTGCAGTGCGATGGACTCGGTGTTGTGTGCGCTGCTTTCCAGCAGCTCTCGGGCGCGAGCCAGCCGTTGTTGTTGCAGCCAGGATTTTGGCGAGGCGCCGGTGGCTTCGCTGAACCGTCGTAAAAAAGTTCGCTCGCTCATGGCCGCTTGGCTCGCCAGTTCGCGCACGCCCAGCGGTTCATGCAGGCGTTCGCGGGCCCACTGCATGACGCGTGACAGATCACTGCGAGGTGTGCGGCTGACGGGGGCGGGAATGAACTGTGCCTGCCCGCCGGTGCGTTGCGGCGACATCACCAGCCGGCGTGCTACCGAGTTGGCGACCTGAGTGCCGAAGTCCCGTGCCACCAGGTGCAGGCAGGCATCAATGCCGGCGGCGCTGCCGGCGGAGGTGATCAGTTGTCCCGCATCGACATACAGCACGTCGGGGTCGACCAGAATGTTCGGGAAACGCTCGGCCAGTTCTTCGGTATAACGCCAGTGAGTCGTTGCGCTCAGCCCGTCGAGCAACCCCGTGGCTGCGAGTACAAACACCCCGGAGCAGATCGATAGCAGCCGCGCGCCTCGGGCATGGGCCTGGCGCAAGGCGCACAGTAGCGCTTCCGGCACCGGCTCACTGCGGTTTCGCCAGCCGGGGATGATGATGGTTCGCGCGGTGTCCAGCAGTTCCATGCCACCGTCCGCCAATACCTGAATGCCGCCCATGGCGCGCATCGGTCCCTGATCGACAGCGACGATCCGGTGTTCGTACCAGGGGAAGTCGAACTCTGGCCGCGCCAGTCCGAAAATCTCCACGGCGATCCCGAACTCGAAGGTGCAGAGACCGTCGTAGGCCAGAATCGCGACTAATCCGGGGTCGGTGTGCATTTGGCGGAAAATTCCCGGTGAGTGTCTTGTGCGCCACTGTAGCGGTATTGGCGAGTTGGATACAGTCCTCTCACGCCCACATACGCTTTGGAGAGCACCCATGACCAGTCTGGTTCGCGAAATTCCTGCCGCCCCATCCGCCGTTGCTCTGTTGCATTTCAGCAATCGCCTGACCTTTGAAACCGACTGTTCCGACGTCTTTGGCAGCCAGCAGGCCGGTGACGTGGACTTCGTTCTGGTGGATGTACGGGGGGCACTGGCGTTCGAGCGCGGTCATGTGCCGGGTGCGATTAACATTCCCGGGCGCTTGATCAGCGCTGAGGTACTGGCGGCTTACCCGAAAACCACGCTGTTCGTGGTGTATTGCGCCGGTCCGCACTGCAACGGCGCGAACAAGGCTGCGGTGAAGCTCGCGGCGCTGGAGTACCCGGTCAAGGAAATGATCGGCGGAGTGGCGGGGTGGCTGGATGAAGGCTTTGAGTTGAGCCGCACGGTTGAACGACCGGCCAGTGCGGCAATCGGATGCGAGTGCTGAGCCTTCGATGCCCCGTAGCAGCTGTCGAGCCCGCGAGGCTGCGTTCGAGGACGAAGTCCTCGTAAATCCTGATTCCGCGGTTTGCCTGGATGAGCGCATTACCTGATTCAACGACTGCTCCGCAGCCGAACGCAGCCTCGCAGGCTCGGCAGCTGCTACAGATTTTTTGCGTGCCACTCATCCAGCGTCGCCTGCAACCAGTCGAACACTTGGCGGTAAGCGGCGCTGTCCTCCTGATCGCGGGGCAAGGGCGATTCGTCGCCGAAGTGGGCGTTGAGCAGGGCTACCGACTCGGCGTTCCATTCCGGATGAAACTGCAATCCCACGCGCGTCGAGCCGACGGCGTACATCTGCTGCTCACACTGGGCGCTGCTGGCCAGCAAGCGGGCGTCTGGCGGCAGATCAATCGCATCCTCATGCCATTCCAATACGTTCAATGCGCGCCCATCGGCGAACGTAACCGTGGTCCAGCCAGTTTCGGTCCGGGCCATTCGCCGCACGTTTCCACCCAGGCTCAGGGCCAGCAATTGTGCGCCCAGGCAAATGGCGAACACCGGCGCACCTTGCGAGATGCTTGCCGCCAGCCACTTGCGCTCTTCTGCCAGCCACTGCGGACCTGCGTTGGCCTCGTAAGGCCCGCCCAGAATGATCACCGGCGCAGCGCCTGCGGGCGGAAGCTGGCCAAGGTCCGCGCGAAACACTTTCAGCGTCAGCCCCCGGGACTCGGCCCAATCGTCAATCGCACCCGGGCCTTCAGCGGGGTGGTGCTGGATCAGGTTCAACGAGGTCGATTGCTCGGACATGACGCGGCTCTCTGGTGGCGGAGGGGGATGGTCGGTTTTTTTCGTCGGAACGTGCGGCATCTTGACTGAAAACCAGGCGTTTCTGAAGGCCGTTGCAGCGCGTTGGCGCAGTCTATTACTGCGGGAAATACCTTGGCTTATTTTCTATAACTATTTGTCGCATAAACACAATTTGCATCCTGAGTGCGGCTCTAGACTGCCGGCCACTTCGATTTTTACCAGCCACAAGCTACTAATCGAGTGCTGCCAATAAGAGTCTCCGCACACAGGAGTTATAAATGAAGAAGCTAGTGATGTTCGGTGCTCTGGCACTGTCCGTGTTGTCCCTGTCGGCCGTAGCCGAGGATGCCAAACCGATCCGTCTGGGGATCGAAGCCGGCTACCCGCCGTTCTCGTTCAAGACCCCTGAAGGCAAGCTCAGCGGTTTTGACGTGGACATCGGCGACGCGCTGTGTGAGCAGATGAAAGTCAAATGTACCTGGGTCGAGCAAGAATTCGATGGCCTGATCCCGGCGCTCAAGGTCAAGAAGATCGACGCGATCCTGTCGTCCATGACCATCACCGACGACCGCAAGAAGAACGTCGACTTCACGATCAAGTACTACCACACCCCGGCACGTTTCGTGATGAAGGAAGGTACCGCCATCAAGGACCCGCTGACCGAACTCAAGGGCAAGAAAGTCGGTGTGCTGCGCGCCAGTACCCACGACCGCTTCGCCACTGAAGTGCTGGTGCCGGCCGGGATCAACCTGGTGCGCTACGGCTCCCAGCAGGAAGCCAACCTGGACATGACCTCCGGCCGCCTCGACGCGATGCTGGCTGACTCGGTCAACCTCGACGACGGCTTCCTGAAAACCGACGCCGGCAAAGGCTTCGCGTTCGTTGGCCCGGAATACGAAGACGCCAAGTACTTCGGCGGTGGTGCCGGTATTGCCGTGCGCAAAGGCGATAAAGAGCTGGCGGACAAATTCAACACCGCCATCAACGAAATCCGCGCCAACGGCAAGTACAAGCAAGTGCAGGACAAGTACTTCAAGTTCGACGTTTACGGCAAGTAATTTCACCGTTCAAAAAGGTGGCTACTGTTGATGCGGTGGCCACCTTTTTTATGCACCTTTGATTTACCCCGCCCGACACATTTCTGTAGGAGCCCGCCATGCAACGTATCGACCATCAACTGCCCTGGAGCCACCTCGGCACCGAGCGCAGCCTCAGCGTGTTTCGTTTTGGCGCGGGTTCGCGCAAGGTCTACATTCAGGCCAGCCTGCACGCCGATGAACTGCCGGGCATGCGCACGGCCTGGGAGCTGAAAAAACGTCTCACCGCACTCGAAGCCCAGGGCCAGCTCAACGGCGTTATCGAACTGGTGCCGGTGGCCAACCCGATTGGTCTGGATCAGCATCTGCAAAGCGCCCACATGGGCCGTTTCGAGCTGGGCAGCGGGAAGAATTTCAACCGGGCGTTCTACGAACTCAGCGGCCCGGTGGGGGAGTTGATCGGTTCGCAGTTGGGCAGTGACGCCGAGGCCAACATCGCGTTGATCCGTCAGACCATGGGTCAGGTCCTCGACCGGTTGCCGGCCCCGGCTTCGCAGTTGGAAACCTTGCATCGGTTGCTGTTGCGTCATGCCTGTGAAGCCGACATCACTCTGGATTTGCATTGCGATTTCGAGGCGGCCATCCATCTTTATGCGCTGCCGCAACACTGGCCGCGCTGGCAGTCCCTGGCGGCGCGGTTGAAGGCCGGTGTTGCGTTGTTGTGCGAAGACTCTGGAGGCAGCTCGTTCGATGAGTCCTGTTCGTCGCCGTGGTTGCGGCTGGCCAAGGCGTTTCCAGAGGCGTCGATTCCACCGGCCAACCTGGCGACGACGCTGGAATTGGGGAGCATGGGTGACACGCGGGTTGATCAGGCTCAGGCCAATTGCGAGGCGATCCTCGGGTTCCTGTCGGAGCAGGGTTTTATTGCCGGGCAGTGGCCGCAAGCGCCGGATGAGTGTTGTGAGGGGATGCCGCTCGAGGGGACCGAGTATCTGTTTGCACCGCATCACGGGGTGGTGAGTTTTCTGCGTGAGGCGGGGGAGTGGGTCGAGAAGGGCGATGCGTTGTTTGAGGTGGTCGATCCGTTGAGTGATCGAGTGACGGTGGTGTGTGCCGGGACCAGTGGGGTGTTGTTTGCGCTGGATCGCGGGCGGTATACGCAGCCGGGAATCTGGCAGGCGAAGGTGGCCGGACGTGAGGCGATTCGGGCGGGGAAATTGGTCAACGATTGAGTCTGGCCTCGCCGCCCCATCTCCTGTGGGAGCCGAGCTTGCTCGCGATGGCGGCCTGACAGCCGACTAATCTCCCACAGGTGTACACAGTTCACCCGTGGGGGCAGGCTTGCCTACGATGGCGGCTTGATAGCCGGCACAAAAAAGCCCCTGAATCTTTCGATTCAGGGGCTTTTTGATGTTGCTGTCTGGCTCCACGACCTGGACTCGAACCAGGGACCCAGTGATTAACAGTCACTTGCTCTACCAACTGAGCTATCGCGGAATGCGCCGTATGTTACTGATTAAAAAGGACAAGTCAAGCGCTAATTGCTCGAATGGCAGATTTTCAGGTGGGCGGTGATGATTCTGGAGGCGAGGAGGGGGTTGTCAGCCATTGGCGGTTACCAGAATCGTGGCAGAGGTCTACCATGGCCCCCCGGAAGTGGTTTCACGCGCTACCGGCCCTCAGCCGAAAAGGTACGCGTCATGACTCACCCATCACTGTTCACTGCTTCCCTGCTGCGCGAGGTGTTCGTATGAGCATTGCTCAGATCAGCCTGCCCAAAGGCGTCGGGCCGCATGCCGAGAAGCTCTTCGATGCGATCACTCAGGCGAGCACCGCTGATGAGCTGAATCGCGCTGGCGGCAAGGCTGAAGGGTTTGTGTTGGGGCTGGAAAGCACCAAGGCGATCAAAAGCCAGGTTGCCGAATCGTTGTATGTGGCTTATGACGATGCCGCCAGTCAGCGTTCGAGCGAACTGGCGGGCTGATCGACCTTAACCGCCGAAGGTGAAGGTGCCGAGCAGGAACTTGGCGTACAGCGACGTGGCGGCCAGTTGCACCAGCCACAGGGCCAGGCCGCCAAGAAATACGCCCAAGGCAACCTGCCATACCAGCCCGCTGCTGCGTTTGGTCTGGTTGCGTGGCACAAAGCGGTCCAGGTCCAGGTCGTCATCTCGGTCAGCGCGTAAGTCATCGTTTTTCATGTCGGTTCTCTAAAATATCGGAAATACGCAGTACGTGTGGGAGCGAGCCTGCTCGCGATAGCGTCATCCCAGGCGGCCTATTCATTGTGGCATCTAGCGCATCGCGAGCAGACGAACGTCGCCCGGCTGATCCCACATTTGATCTGTGTGCAGTCTAGAGTGCTCGTTCGCAGTGTTGATAATTATCTGCTCGCCAACGAAAAGGGGAAGCCAGACGGCTTCCCCTTTTCTGTCGCGCGTGTGGCTTAGATCACCTGAGCGATGGCCTTGGTCACTACGTCGATGTTGCTCTGGTTCAGTGTGGCAACGCAGATGCGGCCGGTGTCCAGGGCATAAATGCCGAACTCGTTGCGCAGACGGGTCACTTGCTCAACCGTCAGGCCCGAGTACGAGAACATGCCGCGTTGACGGCCGACGAAGCTGAAGTCCTGGTGAGGCGCGTTTTTCGCCAGCAGATCGACCATCTGCTGGCGCATGCCGCGAATGCGCAGACGCATTTCAGCCAGTTCCTGTTCCCATTGGGCGCGCAGTTCAGGGCTGTTCAGTACGGCCGCAACGATCGCTGCACCGTGGGTCGGCGGGTTGGAGTAGTTGGTGCGGATCACGCGTTTGACTTGCGACAGCACGCGAGCGCTTTCTTCTTTCGATTCGCTGACGATCGACAGTGCGCCAACACGTTCACCGTACAGCGAGAACGATTTGGAGAACGAGCTGGAAACGAAGAAGTTCAAGCCCGACTCGGCGAACAGGCGCACGGCAGCGGCGTCTTCGTCGATGCCGTCGCCAAAGCCCTGATAGGCCATGTCGAGGAACGGCACGTGGTTTTTTGCCTTGATCACGTCCAGCACGTTGTTCCAGTCTGCGGGGCTCAGGTCGACGCCAGTCGGGTTGTGGCAGCAGGCGTGCAGCACAACGATGGAGCCAGCCGGCAGGGCGTTCAGGTCTTCCAGCAGGCCGGCGCGGTTCACGTCGTGAGTCGCGGCGTCGTAGTAGCGATAGTTCTGAACCGGGAAGCCGGCGGTTTCGAACAGCGCGCGGTGGTTTTCCCAGCTTGGGTCGCTGATCGCAACGACGGCGTTCGGCAGCAGTTGCTTGAGGAAGTCAGCGCCGATTTTCAGTGCGCCGGTGCCGCCGACGGACTGGGCGGTGACAACCCGGCCAGCGGCTAGCAGTGGCGAGTCTTTGCCGAACAGCAGCTTTTGCACAGCCTGGTCGTAGGCCGCGATACCGTCGATCGGCAGGTAGCCACGGGAAGCGTGTTGAGCTGCGCGAATCGTCTCGGCTTCGACAACGGCTCGCAGGAGTGGAATTCGCCCCTCCTCGTTGCAGTAAACACCGACCCCCAGGTTGACCTTATTGGTACGGGCGTCAGCGTTGAATGCTTCGTTGAGGCCCAGGATTGGATCGCGTGGTGCCATTTCGACAGCGGAGAAGAGGCTCATTATTGCGGCGGCTCTGAATGGAATGTGGAGGGACGTGTGGCGCTCCAGCCGAATGCACTAGAGCGGTGCACAAACGGGGAGCTAGTATAGAGGCCTACGCCGGGCGCGGCGACAGGCGTTTCCGCTTTTCGGGCAGGTTTTTTCGGATTATTTTTTGCTCGTTAGCCTTATTGTCACGTCGATGGCGTAGGGGCATGTAGGACGTTTGCCTTGAAACTAGAGGTATTCGGCACCACATCAACGGTTATCATGATTTTTCCCTGCGACATTCGTCGTGAGCGGCCTTCACCGTTCTGGCGCGCCTGCCAGCGCCGGAATGAGCCGTTCCTTGGAAACCAATAGGTACGATATGTCTGAATTCCAGCTAGTCACCCGCTTCGAGCCCGCCGGCGATCAGCCGGAAGCCATCCGTCTGATGGTCGAGGGCATCGAGGCCGGGCTGGCGCACCAGACGTTGCTCGGTGTGACCGGTTCGGGCAAGACCTTCAGTATCGCCAACGTGATCGCCCAGGTGCAGCGACCGACGCTGGTGCTGGCGCCGAACAAGACCCTGGCCGCGCAACTGTACGGCGAGTTCAAGGCGTTCTTCCCGAACAACGCGGTGGAGTACTTCGTTTCCTACTACGACTACTACCAGCCCGAAGCCTACGTGCCGTCGTCCGATACCTTCATTGAGAAAGACGCCTCGATCAACGATCACATCGAGCAGATGCGACTGTCGGCGACCAAAGCGTTGCTGGAGCGCAAGGACGCGATCATCGTCACCACGGTGTCGTGCATCTACGGTCTGGGCAGTCCGGAAACCTATCTGAAAATGGTGCTGCACGTCGATCGCGGCGACAAGCTCGATCAGCGCGCCTTGCTGCGCCGTTTGGCCGACCTGCAATACACCCGCAATGACATGGATTTTGCTCGCGCGACCTTCCGTGTGCGCGGCGATGTGATTGATATCCACCCGGCGGAATCCGATTTTGAAGCGATCCGTATTGAGCTCTTCGATGATGAAGTGGAGAAGATCTCTGCCTTCGATCCGTTGACCGGCGAAGTGATCCGCCAGCTGCCGCGTTTCACCTTCTATCCGAAGAGCCACTACGTAACGCCGCGAGAAACCCTGCTGGGGGCCATCGAAGGGATCAAGGTCGAGTTGCAGGAGCGCCTGGAATACTTGCGCTCCAACAATAAACTGGTGGAAGCGCAACGGCTGGAGCAGCGCACCCGTTTTGACCTGGAGATGATCCTGGAGCTGGGTTACTGCAACGGTATCGAAAACTACTCGCGCTACCTCTCGGGCCGAGAGTCCGGTGAGCCGCCACCCACCTTGTTTGACTATCTACCCGCCGATGCCTTGCTGGTGATCGACGAATCCCACGTCAGCGTGCCGCAGGTCGGCGCGATGTATAAGGGCGACCGTTCGCGTAAAGAGACGCTGGTCGAGTACGGTTTCCGTCTGCCGTCGGCACTGGACAACCGGCCGATGCGTTTCGATGAATGGGAAAGTATCAGCCCGCAGACGATTTTCGTCTCGGCCACCCCGGGCAACTACGAAGCGGAACACGCCGGTCGAGTGATCGAGCAAGTGGTGCGGCCAACCGGTCTGGTCGACCCGCAAATTGAAATTCGTCCGGCGCTGACTCAGGTCGACGACTTGCTCTCGGAAATCACCAAGCGTGTGGCGCTGGAGGAGCGGGTACTGGTCACTACGTTGACCAAGCGCATGTCCGAAGACCTGACCGACTACCTCGCCGACCACGGTGTGCGAGTGCGTTATCTGCACTCGGACATTGATACCGTGGAGCGGGTCGAGATTATCCGCGATTTGCGCCTGGGTACTTTCGATGTGCTGGTGGGGATCAACCTGCTGCGTGAAGGCCTGGACATGCCTGAAGTGTCGCTGGTGGCGATTCTCGATGCCGACAAGGAGGGCTTCCTGCGCTCCGAGCGTTCGCTGATCCAGACCATCGGCCGTGCGGCGCGGAACCTCAATGGCCGGGCGATTCTGTATGCCGACCGGATCACCGGGTCGATGGAGCGGGCGATTGGCGAGACCGAGCGTCGTCGCGACAAACAAATCGCTTTCAATCTGGCCAATGGCATTACCCCCAAAGGTGTATTCAAGGACGTTGCCGACATCATGGAAGGCGCCACCGTGCCCGGCTCGCGCAGCAAGAAGCGCAAAGGCATGGCCAAGGCAGCCGAGGAAAGTGCCCGGTACGAAAACGAACTGCGTTCACCGAGCGAAATCGCCAAGCGCATTCGTCAACTGGAAGAGAAGATGTACCAGCTCGCCCGCGACCTGGAGTTCGAAGCCGCCGCGCAGACGCGCGACGAAATCACCAAGATGCGCGAACGGTTGTTGACCGTCTGATTCCCGGTGCCTGAAATGGCCTCATCGCGAGCAAGCTCGCTCCCACAGTTGATCGCGTTGTCCAGGCGTGCGCGGTCCAATGTGGGAGCGAGCTTGCTCGCGATAGGGGCGCCGCGGTCTCAATGCGCTTCGCCAGCCTTCAACCCGGGCGGCAACGCCTTGGTCAGCAGGATCGCCAGCATGCTCACCCCCAGCGCAATCCCGACAAAGTGAAACGCATCGTTGTAGGCCATGATCAAGGCTTGCTGATGGGTAATCTCACTGAGTTTGCCCAGCGCCGCCGTTTCGCTGCCAAATCGATCGATCATGCTCGCCATGCGCTCGGCCACCTGCGGGTTGGTCGGCACGATCGATTCGCGTAAATAGTCAAAGTAGGTCTTGGTTCGCGCATCCAGCAGGGTCGCGAGCAGGGCGATGCCAATCGCGCCGCCGAGGTTGCGCAGGATATTGAACAGGCTCGAAGCCGAGCCTGCATCCTGCGGCAGGATGTAGGCGGTGGCGATCAGCGAAATGGTCACCATGATCAGTGGTTGGCCCACCGCGCGGACGAGCTGGATCTGATTGAACTGTGGTCCGGCGAAGTCGGGGTTGAGTGCGCCCGAAAGAATGCTCGCCAAGCCAAACAGGCCGAAACCGAGCGTGCACAGCCACTTCGGCGAAACGAACTTCATCAACTTCGGCACCAGCGGAATCAGGAACAGCTGCGGCACGCCCATCCACATGATCACTTCGCCGATCTGCAAGGCGTTGTAGCTCTGGATCTGCGCCAGGTACAGCGGCAGCAGATAAATCGAGCCGTACAGCCCCACGCCCATGCCCAGGCTGGAAATACTCGATAAGCCAAAGTTGCGGTTGCGCAAGATGCCCAGATTGATCAGCGGATTGGGCTTGGACACTTGCACGATCACAAAGGTGATCAGGCTCAGCAGGGCGATGCAGCCCAGCGTCACGATAAGGTTCGACTCCAGCCAGTCCTTGCGATGGCCTTCCTCAAGAAATACCTGCAAGCACCCCAAGCCAACGCCCAGCGTGAGAATGCCCATGTAGTCGGTGCTTTTGAGCAATTCCCAGTGGGCTTCTTTTTTCTCCAGGCCATACATGAGGCCGGCGATCATGATCAGCCCCGGCGGGATGTTGATGTAGAAGATGTACTTCCAGCCCCAGTTTTCCGTCAGCCAGCCGCCGAGGGTCGGGCCGATGGAAGGCGCGAAGGTCGCGGTCATGGCGAACATCGCCATGCCTTTGGCGCGATGGTGTTCGGGGAGTTTGATCAGCGTCAGGGTGAACGCCAGCGGGATCAGTGCGCCGCCGGTGAAGCCCTGCAAGGCGCGGAACACGATCATGCTCTCCAGGCTCCAGGCCATCGAGCAGAGCAGGGAGGAGGCCAGAAAACCCAGCGAAACCCACACCGCCAGGCGTCGTGCCGAGAGCAGTTGCACCAGCCACGCGGTGAGCGGAATCATGATGATTTCCGCCACCAGGTACGAGGTGGAAATCCACGAGCCTTCTTCCAGGGTCGCTGACAGCGCGCCTTGAATGTCCTTGAGCGAGGCGTTGGTGATCTGGATGTCGAGCACCGCCATAAAGGCGCCGAGCATCACGCTCATCACTGCAATCCAGTCCCGCCGGGTCGGTTCGCCGACCGGGCGGATCAGTTGATCACCGGCCATCGCCAGGGTCTTTGATGTTGACTTTGACGGTGACCGACATGCCCGGGCGGATCTTGCCGTGCAGCGGGTTGTCGGCAGCAAACGTCAGTTTCACCGGAATCCGTTGCACCACTTTGGTGAAGTTGCCGGTGGCATTGTCCGGTGGCAGCAGGCTGAACTGCGCGCCCGAGGCGGCGAACAGGCTGTCGACCCGGGCTTCGATCGGTGTGTCGCTGTAGGCATCGAAGGTCAGTTCGGCTTTCTGGCCGGGTTGCATGTGGCCAATCTGGGTTTCCTTGAAGTTGGCCTGAATCCAGATGTCCTGGTCCGGGACGATCGACAGCAGGTAAGCGCCCGCCTGCACGTATTGGCCATTGCGGGCAGCACGCTGGCCGATCAGGCCGCTGATCGGTGCGTGAATCTCGCTACGGGTCAGGTTCAGTTGGGCCTGCGCCAGATCGGCTTTGGCGTTGGCGATTTGGGCGTCCAGGCGCTTGATCTCGGCCGTCAAGGCATTGACCTGCTGGCGCTGGCCCTGGGCATCAGCCTGGGCTTTGGCGACTTGCGAGCGAGCGATGCGGTTGTCGGCGGAGAGGGTGGTCACCCGTTCTTCCGAGACATAACCCGGTTTGCGCAGGGTTTGCGCGCGGGACAAATCGATTTGCGAGCGGCCGAGGGTGGCCTGGCTGGAGGCGACCTGAGCTTCGCTGGCGGCGATCAGGCTGGCTTGTTGGGTCAGTTTGCTCTGGGCTTGCAGGCGCTCGGCTTCGCGGGTGGCGAGGGTCGCGTTGGCGCGGTCGACGGCGAGATGAAAGTCATCGCCTTCGAGTTTGATCAGCAACTGGCCTTTTTCGACATGCTGGTTGTCCTGCACCAGCACTTCCTCGATGCGCGCGCCCAACTGGCTGGAGACGCGGGTGATTTCACCCTGGACATAAGCGTTATCGGTGCTTTCGTAAAACCGTCCCTTGAAGAACCATTCAGCGAAGAAGCCCCCGGCAACCAGCAGGACGATCAGCAGGAAAGTAAACAGGCGACGCTTGAGTTGGGCAGGCATGAGCAGACTGTAGTCGAGAAAGTGTAAGGAGATTTATCAGTACTCGAATCTGTCATATAGCCGATAAGCGGTAAATGCCACTTATTGATAATCAGCCATTGAGCGGTGCCAGAGCCTTTTGTAGCCCCAACGTTGGCTTAAATGCCCTGCTCACTGGAGCCGGGCGGGTAACGCCTGTTACCATTCGCCCTTTGTTTCATCTCCGCTTTTTATATTCTTTCGAGACATGCCATGACCACCGTCCGCACTCGCATCGCGCCATCGCCTACCGGCGATCCCCATGTCGGCACCGCTTACATCGCTTTGTTCAACTACTGCTTTGCCAAGCAGCATGGCGGTGAGTTCATCCTGCGGATTGAAGACACCGACCAATTGCGTTCGACCCGCGAGTCCGAACAGCAGATTTTCGATGCCTTGCGCTGGTTGGGCATCAACTGGAGCGAAGGCCCGGATGTAGGCGGCCCGCACGGTCCGTATCGCCAGAGCGAACGTGGCGACATCTATCAGAAGTACTGCCAGCAGCTGGTCGACCTGGGGCACGCGTTCCCGTGCTTCTGCACCGCTGAAGAGCTGGACCAGATGCGCGCCGAACAAATGGCCCGTGGCGAAACCCCGCGTTACGACGGCCGTGCGCTGTTGCTCTCCAAGGAAGAAGTGGCGCGTCGTCTGGCCGCTGGCGAGCCGCACGTCATCCGCATGAAGGTGCCGACCGAAGGCGTCTGCGTGGTGCCGGACATGTTGCGTGGCGACGTCGAGATCCCGTGGGATCGCATGGACATGCAAGTGTTGATGAAGACCGACGGCTTGCCGACCTACTTCCTCGCCAACGTGGTCGACGATCACCTGATGGGCATCACCCACGTATTGCGTGGTGAAGAGTGGCTGCCATCGGCGCCGAAGCTGATCCTGCTTTACGAGTACTTCGGCTGGGAGCAACCAGAGCTGTGCTACATGCCGCTGCTGCGTAACCCGGACAAGAGCAAGCTGTCCAAGCGCAAGAACCCGACCTCGGTCACGTTCTATGAGCGCATGGGCTTCATGCCGGAAGCGATGCTCAACTACCTCGGCCGCATGGGCTGGTCGATGCCGGACGAGCGCGAGAAGTTCTCGCTGCAGGAAATGGTCGACAACTTCGACCTGAAGCGCGTTTCCCTCGGCGGGCCGATTTTCGACATCGAGAAGCTGTCGTGGCTCAACGGCCAATGGCTGCGTGATCTGCCGGTGGAAGAGTTTGCCAGCCGCGTGCAGACCTGGGCGCTGAACTCTGAGTACATGATGAAGATCGCACCTCACGTGCAGGGTCGGGTTGAAACCTTCAGCCAGATCGCACCGTTGGCCGGATTCTTCTTCGCCGGTGGCATGACCCCGGATGCCAAGCTGTTCGAATCCAAGAAGCTCTCGGGCGATCAGGTTCGCCAGTTGATGCAGTTGATCCTGTGGAAGCTCGAAAGCCTGCGTCAGTGGGAGAAGGACAGCATCACGGCGACCATTCAGGCGGTGGTCGAATCCCTGGAGCTGAAATTGCGTGATGCCATGCCGCTGATGTTCGCGGCCATCACTGGCCAGGCCAGCTCGGTGTCGGTGCTGGATGCGATGGAAATCCTTGGTCCGGACCTGACGCGTTTCCGTCTGCGCCAGGCGATCGACTTGCTCGGTGGCGTGTCGAAGAAAGAAAACAAAGAATGGGAAAAGCTCCTGGGCGCTATCGCCTGAGGTGTTTGACCCCGTGCAGGAACCGCCGGAGGCTGCGATCTTTTGATCTTGCTCTTCGGCGTCACCCCCCATTTTTCGGGGGGAGGGCGGTAAGTGATTGTTATGGCGGCAAAAAATTTTGAAAATTGTTAAAAATAAGTTTGACAGCTTTCCGATGCGCCATTAAGATTCGCCCCGTCCTCAGCGATGAGGGGCTATAGCTCAGCTGGGAGAGCGCTTGCATGGCATGCAAGAGGTCGACGGTTCGATCCCGTCTAGCTCCACCAATTTACACTTCAAGGCCTGGCCACACCGGTCTTGAAGCGATCAACACTCAGCGTTGATCTGTTGTATAGAAGGGTTTGCGTCCCCTTCGTCTAGTGGCCTAGGACACCGCCCTTTCACGGCGGTAACAGGGGTTCGAGTCCCCTAGGGGACGCCAGTTTTACAGAAGTGATGTTGCAAGATGTCACTCCGCCGCGAGGCGAAAAATCCGGGGCTATAGCTCAGCTGGGAGAGCGCTTGCATGGCATGCAAGAGGTCAACGGTTCGATCCCGTTTAGCTCCACCAATTTTACAGTTCAAGGTATGGCCACACCGGCCTTGAATCGATCAGTACTCAGCGCTGATCAGTTGTATAGAAGGGTTTGCGTCCCCTTCGTCTAGTGGCCTAGGACACCGCCCTTTCACGGCGGTAACAGGGGTTCGAGTCCCCTAGGGGACGCCACGATTACCCGCTCTGCGGGATTTATAAGGGTCATTCAATTATTGAATGGCCCTTTTGTTTGTCTGGCGTTTGACCATTCCCCCATTCTCCCAAAACTGTTCTTCTGACCAACGGTCACATCAACGACTTGCGTAAAATTATTATGAGAATAATATTTTAATCGTAATATTCGGAGGCAACGATGAACGACAAAAAAGCTCAAACCCGTGAACGCATTCTCCAGGCCGCCAGCTCTGCACTGATCCAGCGCGGCCCGGCAGAGCCTAGCGTGGGTGAAGTGATGGGCGCTGCCGGCCTGACCGTCGGCGGCTTCTACGCCCACTTCGAAAGCAAGGACGCCATGATGCTGGAGGCCTTCACGCAATTGCTCGGCCAGCGTCGGGCGCTGATCGCCGAAATGGACCCCTCGCTGACCGGTGAAGAACGCCGGGCGCTGGTCGCTGCGTTTTACCTGTCACGCAAACACCGTGATTCCACCGAGCAAGCTTGCCCGATTCCGGCATCGATAGGCGAGCTGGGGCGTCTGCCGGATGACTTCCGTCAGGCCTTGAATGAACACATCGAGCTGATGGTCGCGCAGTTGGCCGCCAGCCCGGAAGACACCGACAAAGCGCTGGCTGACTTGGCGCTGATGGTCGGTGGTTTGGCCCTGGCGCGGGCGCTGGGAGCCGGTGAGTTGTCCGATCGATTGCTGCGTGCCGCCAAGTCGGCGGTGCTATGACCTGAAGCGCAAGCCTTTGGAGATGAGCGATGAGCACGTTAAGTTGGGTTCGTGGCGTTAACGGCACCTTGGGCTGGGTTGCACCGCAATGGGTGGCGAGCAAGATGCGTTCGGTGTTCATGACGCCGCGCGAGCTGCCTCTGCGTGATTGGGAAATGCCGCTGCTGGCGAAGTCCGAGCGGATCACCCTGCGCTTCGGCCTTTCAGCGTTGCGCTGGGGGCAGGGCCCGACGGTGCTGCTGATGCACGGCTGGGAAGGTCGGCCGACGCAATTCGCCAGCCTGATCACGGCGCTGGTAGACGCCGGCTACACCGTGGTCGCGCTGGATGGTCCGGCTCACGGTCGCTCGCCTGGCCGCGAGGCCAACGTTGTGCTTTTTGCTCGGGCGATGCTTGAGGCGGCGGCAGAGCTGCCTCCTTTGCAAGCGGTCATCGGCCACTCCATGGGCGGCGCCAGTGCGATGCTTGCCGTTCAATTGGGTTTGCGCACAGAAACCCTGGTCAGTATCGCCGCGCCGGCACGGATTCTCGCCGTATTGCGCGGTTTTGCCCGCCACGTTCGCATGCCACCCAAGGCGCGTTCGGCGTTTATCCGCAAGGTTGAACGGGATGTGGGTATCCAGGCTTCACGACTGGATGTCGCCCATTACCAGCTGGATATGCCGGGGCTGATCGTACACGCCGAAGACGACGTCTTTGTCTCGGTCAATGAATCGCAATTGATTCACGACGCCTGGTTTGACAGTCGTCTGTTGCGCCTGGAGGAGGGTGGGCATCAGCGGGTGCTGGCGGATCCGCGAGTGATCGAAGGCGTGCTGTCGCTGCTGTCCGGTCGTAGCTTGCAGGCGCGCCAATCGGCCTGATCATCCGTTACACTGCCCCGGTCGAATAATCTGACCGGGAGTGGGGCATGGGCTGGGATCGGGCAACGCCGTTTATCATTGACCTGCAGGTCGCTGCCGAGGACATCGATGGGCTGGGGCACGCCAATAACGCGGTGTACGTCACCTGGCTCGAGCGCTGCGCCTGGCGCCATTCGCAGCGCCTCGGGCTGGACCTGACCGAATATCGGCGATTGGACCGGGCGATGGCCGTGGTGCGTCACGAAATCGATTACCTGGCCGCTGCCTATGAGGGTGATGAGTTGCAGTTGGCGACCTGGATCGTCGACTGGGATCAGCGCCTGAAAATGACCCGGCACTTCCAGCTGAAACGCCCCAGCGATAACTCCACGCTGTTGCGGGCGCAAACCACGTTTGTCTGCATCGAGCTGTCCAGCGGCAAACCCAAGCGCATGCCGGCGGAATTCATCGAAGGCTACGGCCCTGCGTTGATCTAATGTGGGAGCGAGCTTGCTCGCGATGAACGATAACGCGGTGTGCTTGATAAACCGCGCCGCCTGAATCGCGAGCAAGCTCGCTCCCACAAGGGATCAGCGATGTTCTGCAGATTTCTCGTGCAATCCAGTAAACTGCCGCACGTTTTTCGTTGAGTGTTTTCCATGCAAATTGCTTTGGCGCCCATGGAGGGGTTGGTCGACAACATCCTGCGGGACGTGTTGACCCGTGTTGGCGGTATCGATTGGTGCGTGACCGAGTTCATTCGGATCAACGATCAACTGCTTACGCCTGCCTACTATCACAAATTCGGCCCTGAACTGCTGAACGGCGCCAAGACCGCTTCAGGCGTGCCGTTGCGCGTGCAATTGCTCGGTTCCGATCCGGTGTGCCTGGCAGAAAACGCGGCGCTGGCCTGTGAGCTGGGTTCGGAGGTGATCGACCTGAATTTCGGTTGCCCGGCCAAGACCGTGAACAAGTCCCGTGGTGGCGCGGTGCTGCTCAAAGAGCCAGAGCTGCTCAACGAAATCGTCGAACATGTGCGCCGCGCAGTGCCGGCGCATATCCCGGTGACGGCCAAGATGCGTTTGGGTTTTGACAGCCCCGACGGCGCTCTGGTCTGTGCCACGGCATTGGCTGAGGGCGGTGCTGCGCACATCGTCGTGCACGCACGGACCAAGACGGACGGCTACAAGCCGCCAGCGCATTGGGAATGGATTCCGCGGGTGCAGGAAGTGGTCAAGGTGCCAGTGTTCGCCAATGGCGATATCTGGAGCGTTGAAGACTGGCGCCGTTGCCGCGAAATCAGCGGCGTGGAAGACATCATGCTCGGTCGCGGCCTGGTGTCGCGCCCCGATCTGGCGCGGCAAATCGCTGCCGCACGGGCCGGTGAAGAGGTGGTCGAAATGACCTGGGCCGAGTTGCTGCCGCTGCTTCAGGACTTCTGGCTGCAAGCCAAGGCGCAGATGACGCCACGCCAGTCGCCGGGTCGCTTGAAGCAGTGGCTGGCGATGCTGACCCGCAATTATCCCGAAGCGGTTGAGCTGTTCACCGTCCTGCGTCGTGAGACTGAGCTGGATCAGGTCTCGCGCTTACTAGGTCTGCAGGCGTGCGAAGCAGCCTGAAACCTTTGTTGAAAAAAAACACAAAATAATCTCTTGAAATGCAATCAGCGGTCCTTATCTAAGGAGTACGCGATGCCGAATTCGGGTCGCGGAGACAAAAAACTTGCTGATTATTTTCAGGAGATTTGAATCATGAGTACTGCATTTTCCATGGCTCCACTGTTCCGTTCCTCGGTGGGCTTCGATCGTTTCAACGATCTGTTCGAGTCAGCGCTGCGCAATGAGCCAGGCAGCACCTATCCACCGTACAACGTCGAAAAACACGGCGACGACGAATACCGCATCGTCATCGCAGCCGCTGGCTTCCAGGAAGAAGACCTGGAGCTGCAAGTGGAGAAAGGTGTGCTGACCATCAGTGGCGGCAAACGTGACGCCAATGAAGCTGTCACCTATCTGTACCAAGGCATCGCCCAGCGCGCCTTCAAGCTGTCCTTCCGTCTGGCGGACCACATTGAAATCAAGTCCGCGGGCCTGAGCAACGGACTGTTGAACATCGACCTGCTGCGGGTCGTGCCGGAAGAAGCGAAAGCCAAGCGTATCCCGATCAACGGGACGCAAAAACCGGCTCTGGAACACTGAGTCATCGCGATGAGAAAGGGCGCCACTGGCGCCCTTTTTTGTGCCCGTCATTTGAGCAGTTTCAGGAAACCCTCCAGCGGCAACGGCTGGCTGTGCAAGTAGCCTTGATACAAGTGGCAGCCCAGCCCCTGCAAGAACTCGAGCTGTTCGGTGGTTTCGACACCTTCGGCAATTACCGTCAATTCAAGGCTGCGGGCCATGGCCACGATGGCGCGGATGATTTCCGCGTCGTTCGGATCGCTGGTCGCATCGCGGATGAACGACTGGTCGATCTTCAAGGTATCCACCGGCAGGCGCTTGAGGTAAGTCAGCGAGGAGTAGCCAGTACCAAAGTCGTCCATGGCGAAGCTGACGCCGAGTTTTTTCAGGCGGCGCATCTTGCTGATGGTGTCGTCCAGGTTCTGGATGACGATGCCTTCGGTGATCTCCAGCTTGAGCAGCGAGTACGGCAGTCCATGGTTGCTCAGGTTGTGTTCAATCCGTTCGACAAAGTCGTTCTGGCGAAATTGTCGTGGGCTGATGTTCACGCAAAGGCTGAAGTTCAGCGGGTCGATCAGGCCTCTATCGATCAATTGCCTGAAGGCCTGGCAGGCTTCATCGAGGATCCAGGTACCGACCTCAAGGATCAGCCCGCTGTCTTCCAGTACCTTGATGAATTCGGTGGGCGATTGCTCCCCCAACAGCGGATGACGCCAGCGCACCAGGGCTTCGGCACCGATAATGCGGTTGTCCTGGGCGTCCACTTGAGGCTGGTATTGCAGGCTGAACTCACCTCGCGTAAGGGCCAGGCGCAGGTCGGTTTCCATCCGCAGGCGTTCACTGGCCGCTTTTTGCATGGTGTTGTGGAACATCTGTGTGGCATTGCGTCCCGAATCCTTGGCTCGGTACAGGGCAATGTCGGCACGCTTGAGCAGGTCGGTCGGGGTTGAGCCGTGATCGGGGATCAAGGCCACGCCGATGCTCGGTGTGACTTGCAGGCGCTGACCGTCGAGGAACATCGGCTCGGACAGCAACTCGCGAATCGTGTCGGCGAGTTCGCGAACCTGTTCGCTGACCGCGTTGCGCGTCCCTTCCAGGCCGCTCAACAGCACCACAAACTCATCGCCACCCAGTCGCGCCACAGTGTCTTCCATTCGCACGCTGGCTTCGAGGCGCGCAGTGATGATTTTCAGCACGGTGTCGCCCACCGGGTGACCGAGCGAGTCGTTGATATGCTTGAAATGGTCGAGATCGAGGAACAGCAAGGCGCCGCGCAGGTTGTGGCGTTTCAGCAGGGCGATCTGCTGGCTCAGGCGATCCATCAGCAGGGCGCGGTTGGGCAGGTTGGTCAGTGGGTCGTGGTAGGCGAGGTGGCGGATCTGCGCTTCGGCGTTTTTCAGCAGGCTGACGTCCCGGGCGGTCATCAGCAGGCAGGCGGTTTCGTTGAGGGTGATGGGTTCGATCGAAACCTCGACGGTGAGAATTTCACCGCGCTTGTTGCGACCAAGCATTTCCTGGTGATGAACCCGGCCTTTGGCTTTCAACTCGGCCAGCAGGTTTGAGCGTTGTTTTTCTTCGGCCCAGATACCGACCTGATACACGGTTTTACCCACCACTTCATCGGCGTTGTAGCCGGTCAAGCGGCAGAAGCCGTCGTTGACCTCCAGGTAGCGTCCGCTGTCGCGCTCGGTGATGGTGATGGCGTCGGGGCTGGAGTGAAACGCCTTGGCGAATTTCTCTTCACTGGCCTTCAGTGCAGCCTCGGAGCGCTGTTGCTGGGTGATGTCGCGCAGAGTGGTCACGATGCATGGCTCGTTGCCGACGCTGATCTGACGGCTGGAAATCACGCAGGTCAGGGGTTGCCCGTCCTTGTGGTGAACGATGATTGCGACGTTGTTCAGCGCCTGTTCGCGGATCACCTGCTCAATGCGTTGCTGACGCTTCACCGAAGCGTCCCAGAGGCCAATCTCGTCGGCACTGCGGTTGATGACGTCGGTGGTGGTCCAGCCGAAGGTCTGAGTGAAGGCTGGGTTGATCTCGATGAACTGGCCGGTGTCCTGGCGCGTCACGCAGATCGGGTCCGGGCTGACCTGGAACAGGCTGGCGAATTTTTCTTCGGAGGTGATCAGGCGCTGCTCGCGCTCCACCTGGTCGGTGATGTCGAGCAACGTACCGGCCATGCGCAGAGGGGCGCCGGACTCATCGCGATAGAGCCGTGCACGGCTTTCCAGATAGCGCGAACTACCGTCGGCCAATTGCACGCGGTAGGTCAGCTGATAATTGCCGGCCGGACCTTCGCGGAGGCTGCGGTAGGCGTCGCGCATGCTGCCGCGTTCATCGTCGGGCACGCCTTCGAAAAACGCATCGAAGGGTTCGTGAAAGGGCACCGGGTCCAGGCCGTGCAGCTGTGCGGCGCGGGCCGAACCATAGAGCATGCCGCTGGGAATGTGCCAGTCCCAGGTGCCGAGTTGCGCTGAATCCAGGGCCAGGTCCAGGCGCTCCTGGCTGTCTTTGAGCGCTTGCTCGGCGAGTTTGCGTTCACTGGTGTCGAGGAAAGTGCTGAGCAGGTAGGCCTGGCCTTCGAGTTCAACTTTTTGCGCGCTGAGAATGCCGTCGTGGACCTGGCCGTTGCTGGCGCGAAACTGCACCTCCATGCTGACCAGCTCGCCCTTGGCCTTGGTTGCCTTGACCAGTTTGGCGCGTTGCTCCGGGTTCACCCAAAGGCCCAGTTCCAGTGTCGTGCGGCCGATCACGCTGTGCACGGGCCAGCCGAACAGGCTTTCGAAGTATTGATTGGCTTCGCTGATCAGGCCGTCCTCCTGACGGGTCAGCAACACCATGTTTGGACTTAGGTGAAATAGTGTTGCGAAACGTTTCTCCGAGCTGCTCAGGGCCTGTTCGCGCTGGCGTTGATGGGTGATCTCGCGGATCACCCCGATCATCCGTGGCCGGCCTTGTTTGTCCGGTATCAGGCTGCCGTTGATCTCCAGCCAGTGCAGGCTGCCGTCGGGCCAGCGGATCCGGTGATGCATCGCCTGTTCCAGCGGTGCGCCAGCGACCACAGCGTTAAAGGCCCGCAGCGTTTTTGCGCGATCCTCCGCCGGCAACAGATCCAGGTACTCCAGGTTGGCTGGCAGCGGCTGCCTTGGATCAAACCCGAACAGGGCCTGAGTTCCCCGCGACCAACTGATCAGCCCGCGTTCAATGTCCCAGTACCAGGCGCCCAAGCGTGCACCGTTCAAGGCGGCGAGCAGTTGTGGCGCGCTCTCCCAAATCTGCTCCGAGGTACGCGGGTCGAGCGCCTGAATGCGCGGCATTGAGGGCGTGCGTGAGCGAGTGCGGTCAGCAGATTTGGGCATGGGTAACAAGCCTTGGGCTGAATGGGGTGTTTGGCGCTGGGATTTTCAACCTTAAAGGATTAGCACAACTTAGCCGTGAGTCCGTGGCAAATCGATTTGTGCGTCCAACAAGGCCATGAAAGCCCGTGCAGCATTCGACAGCGTCCGTTCGGTGTGCACGATATAGCCTAGCTGGCGAGTGAGTTGTATGCCCGGTAAAGGAATGCGTGCCACTTGATCGTCGAGCATGGTGCGCGGCAACACGCTCCAGGCCAGGCCAATGGAAACCATCATCTTGATAGTTTCCAGATAGTTAGTGCTCATCGCGATGTTCGGCGTCAGCCCCTGGGCTTCGAATAGTCGTTGCACGATATGGTGGGTAAAGGTGTTGCCACCGGGGAAAACCGCCGGATGGCGGGCGATATCGGCCAGGCTGACTGCGCCGTTGCTGATCAGCGAGTGTTCCGGGGCCGCCACGAAATCCAGCGGGTCGTCCCATACCGGCGTGGCTTTCACTAGTGTATGCGGCTCGGGTGCCAGGGTAATTACCGCCAGTTCGGCGCGGCCGTGAAGTATTTCCTCGTAGGCGACTTCCGAATCGAGGAACTGAATATCCAGCGCGACCTCGGGATAGCGTCGTGTGAACGCCCGCAGCAAGGGCGGCAGGCGGTGCAGGCCAATGTGATGACTGGTCGCCAGTGTCAGGCGGCCAGTCACTTCGCCGGTCAGGTTGGTCAGCGCACGACGCGTGTCATCCAGCACATTCAGAATCTGATAGGCGCGCGGCAGCAGGGCGCGTCCGGCCTCGGTCAGGCCGACTTCCCGGCCCAGTCGATCAAACAGCCGCACCTTCAACTGCTGCTCCAGCCCGGCGATGCGTTTGCTGATGGCGGGCTGGGTCAGGTGCAGCCGTTCACCTGCGCCGGAGAAGCTGCCGGTCTCGGCGATGGCTATAAAAGCATTGAGGTTGGCCAGGTCCATGGTTGTATTCCAGTTGGTTATCCAAAGCATAAAAAATATGAATTTGAGTTATTTAATGTAACCCCATAGGATCGACCTCACAAGCCAAGGGGTTATTGAATCGCTTCAAGCCCGGGGCATAGAAACAAGCTGATGAGGAAACGTCTGATGGCCGGCAAAACGCTCTACGACAAGCTCTGGGATTCGCATTTGGTCAAGCAGCGCGACGATGGTTCGGCGCTGATCTACATCGATCGTCACATCATTCACGAAGTGACCTCGCCGCAAGCCTTCGAAGGTCTGCGTCTGGCCGGGCGCAAGCCGTGGCGCATCGATGCCAACATCGCGACCCCGGACCACAACGTACCGACGACTCCAGAGCGCAAGGGCGGCATTGCTGCCATTGCTGACGAAGTCTCGCGTTTGCAGGTTCAGACCCTCGATGACAACTGTGACGAATATGGCATCGTCGAATTCAAGATGAATGACGTGCGTCAAGGCATCGTCCACGTCATCGGCCCGGAGCAGGGCGCAACCTTGCCGGGCATGACCGTGGTCTGCGGTGACTCCCATACCTCGACCCACGGCGCGTTCGGCGCGTTGGCTCACGGTATCGGCACTTCCGAGGTCGAGCACGTGCTCGCTACCCAGTGCCTGGTCGCCAAGAAAATGAAGAACATGCTGGTCCGCGTCGAAGGCAAATTGCCGTTCGGCGTGACTGCCAAGGACATCGTCCTGGCTGTTATCGGCAAGATCGGCACCGCTGGCGGTAACGGCCACGCGATCGAATTTGCCGGTAGCGCGATTCGCGAGTTGTCGGTTGAAGGCCGCATGACCATCTGCAACATGTCCATCGAAGCCGGTGCGCGGGTTGGTTTGGTGGCTGCTGACGAAAAGACCGTTGCCTACGTCAAGGGTCGTCCGTTTGCACCGAAAGGCGCTGAGTGGGATATGGCTGTCGAAGCCTGGAAAGACCTGGTGTCCGATGCGGATGCCAAGTTCGACACCATCGTTGAACTCGACGCTGCGCAGATCAAGCCGCAAGTCAGCTGGGGTACGTCCCCGGAAATGGTCCTTGCCGTCGATCAGAACGTGCCGGACCCGGCTAAAGAGATGGATCTGGTCAAGCGCGACTCTATCGTCCGCGCCTTGAAGTACATGGGTTTGACCGCCAATCAGGCGATCACCGACATTCAACTGGACCGCGTGTTCATTGGCTCCTGCACCAACTCGCGGATCGAAGATTTGCGCGCTGCGGCGGTGATCGCCAAGGGCCGCAAAGTGGCTTCGACCATCAAGCAAGCCATTGTGGTGCCGGGTTCGGGCCTGGTGAAGGCGCAAGCCGAAGCTGAAGGGCTGGACAAGATTTTCCTCGAAGCCGGTTTCGAATGGCGTGAGCCGGGTTGCTCGATGTGCCTGGCAATGAACCCGGACCGTTTGGAGTCTGGTGAGCATTGCGCATCGACCTCCAACCGCAACTTCGAAGGCCGTCAGGGCGCCGGTGGCCGTACGCACCTGGTGAGCCCGGCAATGGCCGCCGCCGCCGCTGTCAACGGTCGTTTCGTCGACGTCCGTGAATTGATCTGAAGGAGCGCAGCATGAAAGCTTTTACCCAGCACACTGGTCTTGTCGCGCCTTTGGATCGTGCCAACGTCGACACCGACCAGATCATTCCCAAGCAGTTCTTGAAGTCGATCAAGCGCACCGGTTTCGGTCCGAACCTGTTCGATGAGTGGCGTTACCTGGATGTCGGGCAACCGTATCAGGACAACTCCAAGCGTCCGCTGAACAAGGACTTCGTACTCAACGCCGAGCGTTATCAAGGTGCCAGCGTGTTGCTCGCCCGGGAAAACTTCGGCTGCGGTTCGAGCCGCGAGCACGCGCCATGGGCCCTGGAAGAGTATGGTTTCCGCAGCATCATCGCGCCGAGCTACGCCGACATCTTCTTCAACAACAGCTTCAAGAACGGCTTGCTGCCGATCATTCTGAGCGACGCTGAAGTCGACGAGTTGTTTGCGCAAGTGGAAGCCAATCCGGGCTACCAATTGCAGATCGACTTGCAGGCCCAGACCGTGACCCGTCCTGACGGCAAGGTACTGAGCTTTGAAATCGATGCGTTCCGCAAACATTGCCTGCTCAACGGCCTGGACGATATCGGCCTGACCTTGCAGGACGGCGATGCGATTGCCGCGTTCGAAGCCAAGCACCGCGCGAGCCAGCCATGGTTGTTTCGCGACGCGTGATTGATCCGGCATTTCGGTAGGTAGTATTAGCCTCATCGCGAGCAAGCTCGCTCCCACATTGGATTTTCGGTGTTCACGAACCCCTGTGGGAGCGAGCTTGCTCGCGATGACGGCAGCCCAGACAACAAAAGACTCACCAAAAATGGAAGTCATCATGACCAGCACTGCCCAGCACAGCGACGTAGTACAAAAGCAATTCGGTGAACAGGCTGCCGCCTACCTGAGCAGCGCTGTACACGCCCAGGGCACCGAGTTTGCGCTGCTACAGGCTGAACTGGCAGGTCGCGGTGATGCACGAGTGCTGGACCTGGGCTGCGGCGCCGGTCATGTGAGTTTTCATGTGGCGTCGCTGGTGAAAGAAGTAGTGGCCTACGACCTGTCGCAGCAGATGCTTGACGTGGTGGCTGGCGCTGCGGTCGATCGTGGTCTGAACAACGTGACCACCGTGCTGGGGGCGGCGGAGCGCCTGCCGTTTGCCGAGGGTGAATTTGATTTCGTCTTCAGCCGTTATTCGGCGCACCATTGGAGCGACCTCGGCGTGGCCCTGCGCGAAGTGCGCCGGGTGCTCAAGCCGGGTGGGGTGGCTGCGTTCATTGATGTCTTGTCGCCGGGCAGTCCGTTGTTCGACACTTACCTGCAAAGTGTCGAGGTACTGCGCGACACCAGCCACGTGCGTGATTATTCCGCCGGGGAGTGGTTGCGTCAGGTCAGCGAGGCGGGGTTGCATACCCGTAGCACCACGCGCCAGCGGCTGCGCCTGGAGTACAACTCCTGGGTCGAGCGCATGCGTACGCCGCAAGCGCTGCGCGTGGCGATCCGCGAGTTGCAGCAGGCGATGGGCAATGAAGTTCGCGAGTATTTCGAGATTGAAGCCGATGGTTCGTTCAGCACCGATGTACTGGTGCTGATGGCTGAACGATAAGCGCCGAGCGCTGGAATTTTTCCGGGCGCGCCCATGAGCGCGCCGACTGATGACATGAGGAACGCATGAGCAAGCAGATTCTGATTCTCCCAGGTGACGGTATTGGCCCGGAAATCATGACCGAAGCGGTCAAGGTGCTGGAACTGGCCAATGACAAGTTCGCACTGGATTTCGAGCTGAGCCACGACGTGATCGGCGGCGCCGCCATCGACAAGCACGGCGTGCCGTTGGCCGACGAAACCCTGGCTCGCGCGCGTGCTGCCGATGCGGTGCTGCTGGGTGCGGTGGGCGGTCCGAAATGGGACACCATCGAGCGTGACATTCGTCCAGAGCGCGGCTTGCTGAAGATTCGTGCGCAACTGGGCCTGTTCGGCAACTTGCGCCCGGCGATCCTGTATCCGCAACTGGCTGAAGCGTCGAGCCTGAAAGCCGAAATCGTTGCGGGCCTGGATATCCTGATCGTCCGCGAACTGACCGGCGGTATCTATTTCGGCGCGCCACGTGGCGTACGCGAGCTGGAGAATGGCGAGCGTCAGGCTTACGACACCCTGCCATACAGCGAAAGCGAAATCCGCCGTATCGCCCGCGTCGGTTTCGACATGGCACGCGTACGCGGCAAGAAGCTCTGCTCGGTCGACAAGGCCAACGTTCTGGCGTCCAGCCAGCTGTGGCGCGAAATCGTCGAGCAAGTGGCCAAGGACTACCCGGATGTCGAACTGAGCCACATGTACGTCGACAACGCCGCCATGCAGCTGGTGCGTGCACCGAAGCAGTTCGACGTGATCGTCACCGACAACCTGTTCGGCGATATCCTGTCCGACGAAGCCTCGATGCTCACCGGTTCCATCGGCATGTTGCCGTCGGCCTCGCTGGATGCCAACAATAAAGGCATGTACGAGCCGTGCCACGGTTCGGCGCCGGACATCGCGGGCAAAGGCATCGCCAACCCGTTGGCGACGATTCTGTCGGTGTCGATGATGCTGCGTTACAGTTTCAACCAGGTTGCGGCCGCTGACGCCATTGAAAAGGCCGTCAGCCTGGTGTTGGACCAAGGGCTGCGCACAGGTGACATCTGGTCGCCGGGTTGCGCGAAAGTAGGTACGCAGGAAATGGGCGACGCAGTAGTCGCAGCGCTGCGGAATCTGTAATCTCTCTGGCCCCGCTTGCCGCTGATGCCGGCAAGCGAGCCCACTTTTTGTAAAAGGTGTAGTTGCGATGAAACGTGTAGGTCTGATCGGTTGGCGCGGTATGGTCGGTTCCGTGCTCATGCAGCGGATGCTGGAAGAGCAGGATTTCGATCTTATTGAGCCGGTGTTTTTCACCACTTCCAATGTCGGTGGCCAAGGCCCGTCCGTGGGTAAGGATATTGCTCCGCTCAAGGACGCTTACAGCATTGAAGAGCTGAAAACCCTCGACGTGATTCTGACCTGCCAGGGTGGCGACTACACCAGCGAAGTCTTCCCGAAACTGCGCGAAGCCGGCTGGCAGGGTTACTGGATCGACGCCGCTTCCAGCCTGCGCATGCAGGATGACGCGGTGATCGTTCTGGACCCGGTGAACCGCAAGGTCATCGACCAGCAACTCGACGCGGGCACCAAGAACTACATCGGCGGTAACTGCACCGTCAGCTTGATGCTGATGGGCCTGGGCGGTCTGTTCGAAGCCGGCCTGGTGGAGTGGATGAGCGCCATGACCTATCAGGCGGCCTCCGGTGGCGGCGCGCAGCACATGCGTGAACTGATCAAGCAAATGGGTGTGACCCACGGCGCTGTCGCCGATCAACTGGCCGATCCGGCCAGCGCGATCCTCGACATCGACCGTCGTGTCGCCGAAGCCATGCGCAGCGACGCGTACCCGACCGAAAACTTCGGCGTGCCATTGGCCGGCAGCCTGATCCCGTGGATCGACAAGGAACTGCCGAACGGTCAGAGCCGCGAAGAGTGGAAGGCCCAGGCCGAGACCAACAAGATCCTCGGTCGCTTCAAGAACCCGATCCCGGTGGACGGCATCTGCGTGCGCATCGGCGCCATGCGCTGCCACAGCCAGGCGCTGACCATCAAGCTGAACAAAGATGTGCCGATCGCCGATATCGAAGGGCTGATCAGCCAGCATAACCCGTGGGTCAAGCTGGTGCCGAACCAGCGCGAAATCAGTATGCAGGAGCTGAGCCCGACCAAGGTCACCGGCACCCTGAACGTACCGGTTGGCCGTCTGCGCAAGCTGAACATGGGATCCCAGTTCGTCGGTGCTTTCACCGTCGGCGACCAGCTGCTGTGGGGCGCGGCCGAACCGCTGCGTCGCATGCTGCGGATCCTGCTGGAGCGTTGATTCGCTGATGTAATGAATAAACCCGCATCTCGAAAGAGCTGCGGGTTTTTTTATGGTGGATGCTCTGAGAATTGTTGGGTGCCTGATCGGCCACCATCGCGAGCAAGCTCGCTCCTACATTGTTCACGCGGTCAGTGTGGGAGCGAGCTTGCTCGCGATGAGGCCAGGTCGACCAGCGCAAATCCTCTGCAGAATTGCCTGCATGCCAACCACCCGGTAAAGTGCCGCTCCCCCCGTTTCGCCTGAGGTAGATCCATGAGCCAGTCCTTTGATATCGCCGTCGTCGGCGCCACCGGTACTGTCGGCGAAACCCTCGTCCAGATTCTCGAAGAGCGCGACTTCCCGGTTGCCAACCTGCACCTGCTGGCCAGCAGTGAATCGGCAGGGCATTCGGTGCCGTTTCGCGGCAAGAACGTACGGGTGCGGGAAGTTGACGAATTTGATTTCAGCAAGGTCCAGTTGGTGTTCTTCGCCGCCGGCCCTGCGGTCACCCTGAGCTTTGCGCCGCGTGCCACGGCCGCCGGTTGCGCGCTGATCGATTTGTCTGGCGCCTTGCCGGCGGAGCAAGCGCCGCAGGTGGTGCCGGAAGCCAACAGCCAAATGCTGGACGGCTTGAAAAAACCGTTTCAGGTGAGCAGCCCAAGTGCATCGGCCACCACCCTGGCCGTGGTGCTGGCGCCGTTGCGCGAGTTGCTCGACTTGCAGCGAGTGACCGTCACTGCCAGCCTGGCCGTTTCCGCCCAGGGCCGCGAAGCGGTCAGCGAACTGGCCCGGCAGACGGCAGAGCTGTTGAATGTTCGCCCGCTGGAGCCGCGTTTCTTCGATCGGCAAATGGCCTTCAACCTGCTGGCACAAGTCGGCACGCCGGATGCTCAGGGCCATACGCTGCTGGAAAAACGCCTGGTTCGAGAGCTGCGCGAGGTCATGGCGCGGCCTTTATTAAAGATTTCTGTCACTTGCATTCAAGCCCCGGTGTTTTTCGGCGATAGCTTTAGCGTGACCTTGCAGTCAGCCAAGGCTGTCGACCTGGCGGCGGTGAATGCTGCACTTGAGGCGGCGCCGGGTGTCGAGCTGGTCGAGGCGGGCGATTACCCGACGCCGGTCGGCGATGCGGTAGGCCAGGATGTGGTCTACGTTGGTCGGGTTCGCAGCGGTATCGACGACCCGGCGGAACTTAACCTGTGGCTGACGTCAGATAACGTACGCAAAGGCGCTGCACTCAACGCGGTGCAGGTGGCTGAGTTGTTGATAAAAGACCTTGTGTAAAAGATACTTGGCAACAATTTGCAAATAGATTCTAGTCGTACAGGCCGCGAGGCCTGAATGCTGGAGGCGAGCCGCCATCAGGGGCTTCCAAGGGCATCAGTGAAATAAGCGCGCGCAGAGACTCTTCGAGGCTGCGCGCAATGCCTTACGGCAGCGGTATCAACACCTTCTCGCTTGCCGAGGAAAGTTCAACAAAGGATGAGGCTATGGTTCAAGTTCGCAAACTGGTGTTAGCAATAGCGGCCGCCTCGGCGCTGTCCTCCGGTATGGCGCATGCCCTCGGGCTTGGGGAATTGACCCTGAAGTCGACCCTGAACCAGCCCCTGGTAGCAGAAATCGAGTTGCTCGACGTCAAGGACCTCACCGCTGCCGAAGTGGTGCCGAGCCTGGCATCGCCCGACGATTTCGCCAAGGCCGGGGTTGATCGTCAGGCGTTCCTCAACGACCTGACATTCACGCCAGTGCTCAATGCCAGCGGTAAAAGCATCCTGCGGGTGACTTCAAGTCAGCCACTCTCCGAGCCGATGGTGAAATTCCTGGTTCAGGTGATGTGGCCAAGTGGCCGACTGCTGCGCGACTACAGCGTACTGCTCGATCCGTCCAAATTCTCGCCGCAGACGGCTGACGCTGCTGCGCAATCCGCACCGGCTCAAGCGCCGGCGATCAACGCGCCAGTGACTGGCGCGAGCAAGCCTGCGCAGCACGTCACGACGCCGCGCGACACCTTGTGGGAAATCGCCGCGAAGGCGCGCAATGGCGGCTCGATCCAGCAAACCATGCTGGCGATTCAGGCGCTGAACCCGGACGCCTTTATCGATGGCAACATCAACCGGCTGAAGACCGGTCAGGTCTTGCGCCTGCCGGACGCCACACAAAGCACCAGCCTGCCACAGCCTAAAGCCATTGCCGAAGTTGCTGCGCAGAACACGGCCTGGCGTCAGGGGCGTCGCTCGGTTCACCGGGTGCAGGCGCAACAGCTTGATGCAACCAAGCGCGGGCATGATGTGCTCGCGCCGCAGGGGACTGCCAAGGACCGCCTGAGCCTGGTCTCGGGCGAGCCTGGCAAAAAAGGTGGTAAAGGCGCAGCGGGCGATAGCAAGGCCATCGGCAACAAGCTGGCGGTAGCCCAGGAAGGCCTTGATACGACGCGTCGCGACAATGCCGAGCTGAAAAGCCGCATGACTGACTTGCAGAGTCAGTTGGACAAGCTCCAGCGCTTGATCGAGCTGAAGAATAATCAACTGGCCAAGCTGGAGGCGGAAGGCTCGGGCGCAGGTGCTGGTGCTGCTCAACCTTCGGCGCCGATTTCGGCTGATCTGGTTGCCCAGCCAGCGGCGGCGCCTGCCCCCGCGGTAGCGCCAGAGGCAACGCCGGCCGCAGTGCCTGCCGAGGCGCCGATTCAGGCAGTCCCGGCAGCGAGTGACGAGCAAAAGTACAACGAACTGCTGACCAATCCGATACTCCTGGGTCTGGTGGGTGGCGGTGCCGTGGTGGTGCTGTTGCTGCTGTTGTTGCTGGCGCGTCGGCGCAAGGCTCAACAGGAAGCCGAGAAGCACAAGCGCATGGCGAAGGCGCTGGCTGAAGAGTCGGACCTGACGGAAGACCTCGATCTGCCGGAAAGCAGCTTCGAAGGCCTCGAAGTGCCGCCGCCAGTCGTCAAGCTTGCAACGGCTCCAGCTCCAGCTCCAGTCGTGGAGCCGGTAGTAGTGACACCGCCGATTGCAGCGCCATTGGTCGCGCCGGCAGCCGAGCGTTCGGACGATGTCCTGGCGCAAGCCCAGTCGCACATCAATGCCGGGCGTCTGAATCAGGCAGCCAGCCTGCTTGAAGACGGTATCAAGCAAGAGCCGCAACGCAGCGACCTGCGCTTGAAGCTGATGGAAGTCTACGGCCAGCAGGGCGATCGCAGTGCTTTCGTGGCACAAGAGCGTCAGCTGGTTGCCAATGGCAAAAATCATGCTGACGTTGAACAGCTGAAAAACCGCTTCCCGGCGATGGTTGCCGTGGCAGCGGTTGGCGGCATCGCCGCCGCAGCGGTGGCTGCCGAACTGGATGCACAGTACGTCAAGGACCTGCTGCACGAGGAGCCCAAGGCGCCGGAACCTGAAGCGGCACCGGCCGATGATGACTTCGACAGCGCCTTCGACCTGAGTCTGGATGATCTGGAAGCAGCATCGCCAGCGTCCGTTACGCCAGAGTCGGCGCTGGATCTGGACGCTTTTCCGCTCGATGACGATCTGAGCTTCGAATCTGTTCTGCAACAGCAGACCGAAGCCAAGGACAGCCTGGATGATCTGTCGGATTTCGACCTTGATCTGGGTGGCGACGTACCGGGTTCGACCCTGGCCGACGACGAGTTCCTGCTCAACCTGGACGACGATCTGAAAGACCTGCCAGCAGTCGAGTCGCCGGCAGTCACTGAAGCGGCGCTTGATGATCTGGAGTTGCCGGCCGATTTCGATCTGTCCCTGGCAGATGAAATCGATGCTCACGCCAAGCCTGAGCCAGACGATTTCATGTCCGAACTGGACGACGTTAATGCTGAGCTGGATCGTTTGTCCGGTAGCCTGGAACATCCGCCTATCGCCGAGCCAAGCTTCACCGCTGAAGACGCGGCGGCGGGGATGGAGATGGAGATGGGTGAGCCCGATTTCGATTTCCTCTCGGGCACTGACGAAGTCGCGACCAAGCTGGATCTGGCGCAGGCTTACATCGACATGGGGGACAACGACGGCGCACGGGACATCCTCGGTGAGGTGCTCAGCGAGGGTAATGACGGTCAGAAGAACGAAGCCAAGGACATGTTGGCGCGTATGGCCTGATTGACCGGTAACGCATAACGAAAACGGCAGCCCATCGAGGCTGCCGTTTTTGTTTTCACGGTGAGCTGATGGCGTTTGTTGGAATGCCATCGCGAGCAGGCTCGCTCCCACATTGGATTTTCATTGAGGCTGTCAGGCCAGCAAATCCTCGTAAAACGCACCAAACGGTCGGGTAGGGTGGGCCAGCTGGATTTCGAGGATCCACAGTCCGACATTCGGGCAGGCTTCGAAATTGCCCAGATCCCCTGCGCGATAGATTGCATGGGGAAAGTCGCTGACCCTGTGACCCTTGATGTCCAGGTTCAACACCCAGCCCATGGCGGATGCCTGTTCTTCGGCGTAGCGATACAGTTCGGGGCCGGCGACCTGGTGGGTTCGCCAGTAATCGTGGACCTGATCGAACAGGGTTTTCGCGGCGGCTGCACAGGCAATCATTTCCGGGTCGTTGCCGGTAGTGAACGTGGCGCCGGAGTCGCCCTCGTGGCGATCCCACACAACGCCGAGGTCAATGAAGAAAATATCGTTTTCAGCCAGCACCGGATCGCCGCTCGAAGGCTGCTTGAAGGTTTTCAGGGTGTTCTCGCCGAAGCGGATCTTGGTCGGGTGCCAGATGCGGTCCATGCCCAGTTCGGTCAGTACTTCAAGCCCCATCACCAGGGCTTCGGACTCCAGCATGCCGGGTTTTATCCGGCGAGCCATTTCTTCGATGGCTTCCCAGGTCTTGCGTTTGGCGTGGAGCATTCCCTCCAGGCTGTAGGCCAATCCAACGGCTTCCTTTTGTATGGCGCTCATGTGTCAGGTCTCGTCAGGCTTTTGGTTTTCGTTATGTATTTGTCTATATAGCGAAACTGCGGCGGCGCATGCAAATGTCATATCGCTTATCGGGGCGCGAACAAAAAACACCATGAACATGGCGTCCCGGCCCTGCGGCCTTATAATGCACGCCTTTGCGTAGATCAGCAGGCTGTCATTCCTTGGCAAATATAGATAACCCGGCCGCCGAAATGGCGGCCGACGGCTTTTTCCGGATCGCGTTGGGCGTTGAATATAAAGGCTCGCGCTATCGCGGCTGGCAGCGTCAGGCGTCCGGTGTGGCCACCGTGCAGCAAATCCTCGAAACGGCGCTGTCGAAGGTCGCGGACTCGCCGGTGTCCTTGCACTGCGCGGGTCGCACCGACGCCGGCGTGCACGCCTGTGGTCAGGTGGTGCATTTCGATACTCAAGTCGACCGCTCGTTGAAGGCCTGGGTCATGGGCGCCAACATCAACTTGCCGCACGACATCAGTGTCAGTTGGGCCAAGGTCATGCCGGCGCATTTTCATGCGCGTTTCAAGGCGATTGCCCGGCGTTATCGGTATGTGATCTACAACGATCAGATCCGCCCGGCGCACCTCAACGAAGAGGTCACCTGGAATCACCGGCCGTTGGATGTCCAGCGCATGGCCGACGCGGCGCAGCATCTGATCGGTACCCACGACTTCAGCGCTTTTCGCGCCGGACAGTGCCAGGCCAAGTCGCCGATCAAGGAAATCCATCACCTGCGCGTCACCCGACACGGCAAGATGATTGTGCTGGATATCCGCGCCAGTGCGTTCCTGCATCACATGGTGCGCAATATCGCCGGTGTGCTGATGACCATCGGTGCCGGTGAGCGTCCGGTGGAATGGGCCAAGGAAGTGCTGGAAAGCCGGGTCCGCCGTACCGGTGGCGTCACGGCCCATCCATTCGGGCTGTACCTGGTGCAGGTCGAATATCGCGATGAGTTCGAGTTGCCCGAGCGTTACATCGGTCCGCACTTCCTGACCGGCTTCTCGGAACTTGACGGCTGACGCCCTCGAATGCATTTGCTACCATCCGGGACTTTCCCGGATTTGCCCTGAGGTTCAAACGACATGTCAGCCGTTCGCAGCAAAATTTGTGGGATTACCCGCATTGAAGATGCGTTGGCGGCGGTAGAGGCCGGGGCGGACGCAATCGGTTTGGTGTTCTATGCCAAAAGCCCACGGGCGGTGACGGTGCAGCAGGCCCGCGCGATCATCGCCGCGTTGCCGCCATTCGTGACCACGGTGGGCTTGTTCGTCAACGCCAGCCGTTGCGAGCTCGGAGAGATTCTCGACGCGGTGCCGCTGGACCTGTTGCAGTTCCACGGCGACGAAACTCCGGCCGATTGCGAGGGTTACCATCGGCCGTACATCAAGGCATTGCGGGTCAAGGCGGGCGACGACATCGCTGCCAGTTGCAATCTTTACGCTAAAGCCAGCGGCATTTTGCTCGATACCTATGTCGAAGGTGTTCCCGGTGGAACCGGCGAGGCCTTTGACTGGTCATTGATACCGCAAGGTTTGAGCAAGCCGATCATCCTTGCCGGCGGGCTGTCGGCGGCCAATGTAGCCGAGGCCATTGCCCGGGTTCACCCGTACGCGGTGGACGTCAGCGGTGGGGTAGAGCAGAGCAAGGGCATCAAGGATCACGCGAAGATTCGCGCGTTTATACAGGCAGTGCGCACTAGCGTGTAGTTGATGTGACGGCTGGCAGTCTGCCGCCGTCCATTGCACTGTACGAAACAGGTGTACTGCATAAGGCAGGCATGGCTGAGGGTTGTTGGGTTGTACGAAGGTCAGTCTTGCTGACCCGGCTATCCACCGATCATCGCCGCACACATGAATTTAGCTCAAGGGCATACGCGGGGCTGCGAACCAAAGCGTTCGGGCCGCCGGTACTGGAGAAAGAAAGCATGAGCAACTGGTTAGTAGACAAACTGATCCCTTCGATCATGCGTTCCGAGGTGAAGAAAAGCTCGGTGCCTGAAGGCCTGTGGCACAAGTGCCCGTCCTGCGAGGCGGTGTTGTATCGTCCAGAGCTGGAAAAGACCCTGGATGTTTGCCCCAAGTGCAACCACCACATGCGCATCGGCGCACGTGCACGGATCGACATCTTCCTTGACGCCGAAGGCCGTGCCGAACTGGGTGCTGACCTGGAGCCGGTTGACCGTCTGAAATTCCGCGACGGCAAGAAGTACAAGGATCGCCTGACTGCTGCGCAGAAGCAGACCGGCGAAAAAGACGCACTGATCTCCATGAGCGGTACCCTGCTGGGCATGCCGGTAGTGGTGTCGGCGTTCGAATTCTCCTTCATGGGCGGCTCGATGGGCGCGATCGTCGGCGAGCGCTTCGTGCGTGCGGCCAACTACGCGCTGGAAAACCGTTGCCCGATGATCTGCTTCGCCGCTTCCGGCGGTGCGCGGATGCAGGAAGCGCTGATCTCGTTGATGCAAATGGCCAAGACCTCCGCGGTACTGGCGCGTCTGCGCGAAGAAGGCATTCCGTTCATCTCCGTGCTGACCGACCCGGTCTACGGCGGTGTTTCCGCCAGTCTGGCGATGCTCGGCGACGTGATCGTCGGTGAGCCAAAAGCCCTGATCGGCTTCGCCGGTCCGCGCGTTATCGAGCAGACCGTTCGCGAAAAGCTGCCGGAAGGCTTCCAGCGCAGCGAATTCCTGTTGGAGCACGGTGCAATCGACATGATCATTGCGCGTCAGGAACTGCGCCCGCGTCTGGGTAACCTGCTGGCACAGCTGATGGGTCTGCCGACGCCTGAGTTCGTGGCTGCGCCCGTCGAGCCAATCGTGGTTCCGCCGGTGCCTGCAAACCTATGACCGAACGTACCCTTGGCGACTGGCTCGCCTACCTTGAGCAGTTGCATCCGTCAGCCATCGACATGGGGCTTGCGCGCTCGCAAGAGGTAGCCTCCCGGATGGGATTGGGCAAGCCGGCGCCTCGGGTGATCACGGTCACCGGCACCAATGGCAAGGGGTCTACCTGTGCGTTCGTGGCGTCATTGCTGCGGGCGCAAGGGCTCACGGTCGGTGTCTACAATTCTCCGCACCTGCTGCGTTACAACGAGCGGGTGCAGATCAATGGCGTCGAAGCCACTGATGCGCAGTTGTGCGAAGCCTTTGCGGCAATCGAAGCCGGGCGCGGTGAAATTTCCCTGACGTACTTCGAGGTGGGCACTCTGGCGGCGTTCTGGCTGTTTCAGCGTGCTGATCTGGATGCGGTGGTGCTGGAAGTCGGCCTCGGCGGACGTCTGGATACCGTCAATCTGGTGGATGCCGATGTCGCGCTGGTCACCAGCATTGGTGTTGATCACGCCGATTATCTCGGCAATACCCGCGAATCCGTTGCCTTCGAAAAGGCTGGCATCTTCCGTCAGGGCGCGCCTGCGCTCTGTGGTGACCTCAATCCGCCTCAGCCTTTGCTGGATAAAGTGCGCGAGCTCAATTGCCCGTTCTTCCTGCGGGGGCGTGATTTTGATTTGGGCGTTACCGAGCAGAACTGGCAGTGGCGGGGTGTCGATCCACAAGGGCGTGCGATAGAGCTGCATGACTTGCCGCTGCTTGATCTGCCGATGGAAAACGCCGCGCTGGCGTTGCAGGCTTATGCGCTGCTGGGTTTGCCATGGCAGGCCGAGCAAATTGCCGCTGCATTGAAAGCGACGACAGTGGTCGGGCGTCTGGATCGCCGCCAGTTCAACTGGCACGGCAAGCGCCTGAACCTGATGCTGGATGTGGGGCATAACCCGCATGCGGCCGAGTATCTGGCTCAGCGTTTGGCTCGCCGGCCAATAGCAGGTCGACGGTTGGCGGTGTTTGGTTTGTTGGCTGACAAGGATCTCGATGGAGTTGTCGGCGAATTGAGTGGTAGTGTCCAGCATTGGGCTGTCGCCCCGCTTGATTCTGCACGCGCGCGTCCGGTTGCGGATTTGCAGGTTGCGTTGCAGAACCTTGGGGCGTCGGTAGCATCCTATGCAAGTGTCGCGGATGCCCTGGAAGGGCAATGTGCGCTGGCAACGGCGGAAGACGAAATTCTGCTGTTCGGATCATTTTATTGTGTTGCCGAGGCCCTCGAATGGTTGGCTCGGCGCTCCACGGAGGAAGCTGCACATGGCTTTGCTGGATAACGCGTACAAGCAGCGAATGGTTGGGGCTCTGGTTCTGGTGGCATTGGCGGTGATTTTCTTGCCAATGCTGTTTTCCCGGGAAGATGAGCAGCGTCAGGTGGTGGTTCATGCCCCGGCTGCACCTCAAGCCCCGGCAATGCCGCAGGTACAGATCGAGCCCGTGGTAGTGCCGGAGCCGCAAGCGTTGCCGCAGGAGCCGGTTCCAGGCGATGACGAGATTGCTGCCGAGAAAGCCCCTTCCAAGCCGGTTGCCCCCAGCGCTCCTGTCGCACCAGCTCCGGTTGTCGCCAAGCCTGTAGCGCCGGCTCCTGCCGCCAAACCGGCACCGGCACCGGCGCAACCGATCGCGGCGGCGCCGAGCAAGCCTGATACCAGTCAGAGTCGCGTCGATGCCAATGGCCTGTCGGTCAGTTGGTCGGTGCAGTTGGCCAGCCTGTCGAGCCGTGAAAGCGCCGAAAGCTTGCAGAAAACCCTGCGCAGCCAGGGTTACAACGCCTACATCCGTACCGCCGATGGCAAGAACCGGGTGTTTGTCGGTCCGTTGATCGAGCGTGCAGAGGCCGATCGCCTGCGTGACCTGTTGGGCCGGCAGCAGAACCTCAAGGGTTTTGTCGTTCGCTTCCAGCCTGAGCGCGGCTAACTGACTGATTTCAAATGCACTTGCAATCGCAGCTTACCGACAGCCATGGGCTCTGCTAAAATGCGCCGCCTTATCCGTCTGTAGGCTGCACTGTGCCATTTACCTGGGTTGACTGGGCGATCGTCGCGATCGTCGCCATCTCCGCTTTGATCAGTCTGAGCCGCGGCTTCGTCAAGGAAGCCTTGTCGCTGCTGACCTGGATCATCGCAGGAGCCGTTGCCTGGATGTTCGGTGGCTCACTGTCCACGTACCTCACCGGATACATCGAAACACCGTCGGCTCGCGTGATCGCGGGCTGTGCCATCATCTTTGTCGCCACCTTAATAGTGGGCGCAATGATCAATTACCTTATCAGTGAACTGGTTCGCGTCACCGGCCTGTCCGGGACCGACCGTTTTCTTGGCATGGCCTTCGGCGCGGCGCGTGGCGCGCTGCTGGTGGTCACCGCCGTCGGGCTCTTGAGTCTGGGCCCGGTACAGCAGGATAAGTGGTGGCAGGAGTCAAGGCTCGTGCCACAATTTCTATTGGTTGCAGACTGGTCCAAAAACCTCATATTAGGGTGGAGCAGTCAGTGGCTGGCCAGCGGTATCAGCGTACCCGCTGACATACCGTTCAAGGAGCATCTCTTGCCGACGGCCAAAACGCCGCAGTGAGATGTGTTCAGTTCAGTTTCATTAAGTAGGGGTTGCGTCGCATGTGTGGCATCGTCGGTATCGTCGGTAAGTCGAACGTCAATCAGGCGCTGTATGACGCGCTAACCGTCCTCCAGCACCGCGGCCAGGACGCTGCCGGTATCGTGACCAGCCATGATGGCCGGTTATTCCTGCGCAAGGACAACGGTCTGGTTCGTGACGTGTTTCATCAGCGTCACATGCAGCGCCTGGTCGGTCACATGGGCATTGGCCATGTGCGTTATCCGACTGCAGGCAGCTCGACTTCGGCCGAAGCTCAACCGTTTTACGTCAACTCGCCGTATGGCATCACCCTGGCGCACAACGGTAACCTGACCAACGTTGAACAGCTGGCCAAGGAGATTTACGAATCTGACCTGCGCCACGTCAACACCAACTCCGATTCGGAAGTGCTGCTCAACGTGTTCGCTCACGAGCTGGCCCAGCGCGGCAAGTTGCAGCCAACCGAAGAAGACGTGTTTGCGGCCGTCACCGACGTGCACAACCGTTGCGTGGGTGGTTACGCGGTCGTGGCCATGGTGACCGGTTACGGCATCGTAGGTTTCCGTGACCCGCACGGCATTCGCCCGATCGTTTTCGGCCAGCGTCATACCGACGAAGGCGTCGAGTACATGATCGCCTCCGAAAGCGTTTCCCTGGACGTGCTCGGTTTCACCCTGATTCGCGACCTCGCGCCGGGCGAAGCGGTCTACATCACTGAAGACGGCAAGCTGCACACCCGTCAGTGCGCGACCAACCCATCGCTGACTCCATGCATCTTCGAGCACGTCTACCTGGCGCGTCCGGATTCGATCATCGACGGCGTTTCGGTTTACAAGGCTCGCCTGCGCATGGGTGAGAAGCTGGCCGAGAAGATTCTGCGCGAGCGTCCGGATCACGACATCGACGTGGTCATCCCGATTCCGGATACCAGCCGCACTGCGGCGCTGGAGCTGGCGAACCACCTGGGCGTGAAGTTCCGCGAAGGCTTCGTGAAGAACCGCTACATCGGCCGGACCTTCATCATGCCGGGCCAGGCTGCACGGAAAAAATCCGTACGCCAGAAGCTCAACGCCATCGAGCTGGAATTCCGCGGCAAGAACGTGATGCTGGTGGACGACTCGATCGTTCGCGGCACCACCTGCAAGCAGATCATCCAGATGGCACGCGAAGCCGGCGCCAAAAACGTCTACTTCTGCTCGGCAGCGCCGGCCGTGCGTTACCCGAACGTGTACGGCATCGACATGCCGAGCGCCCACGAGCTGATCGCCCACAATCGTACGACTCAGGACGTGGCTGATCTGATCGGCGCTGACTGGCTCATCTATCAGGACCTGCCTGACTTGATCGAAGCGGTCGGTGGCGGCAAGATCAAGATCGAGAACTTCGATTGTGCGGTGTTCGACGGCAAGTACGTCACCGGTGACGTCGACGAGGCTTACCTGAACAAGATCGAGCAGGCACGTAACGATGCCTCCAAGGTCAAGACGCAGGCAGTCAGTGCGATCATCGATCTGTACAACAACTGAGTTTCTACCGGCCCTGAGGGGCCGGTTTTGTATCTACCCATAAAGAACAAGGCAAGGAGTGACAGCATGAGTCAGGAGTGGGATGCCGGTCGGCTGGACAGCGACCTCGATGGCGTAGCGTTCGATACCCTGGCCGTACGCGCCGGTCAGCACCGTACGCCGGAAGGCGAACACGGTGATCCGATGTTCTTCACTTCAAGCTACGTGTTCCGTACCGCTGCCGATGCGGCGGCACGCTTCGCTGGCGAAGTGCCGGGCAACGTTTACTCGCGCTACACCAACCCGACCGTTCGCTCGTTCGAAGAGCGGATTGCCGCTCTTGAAGGTGCCGAGCAGGCGGTGGCGACGGCCACTGGCATGGCGGCAATCCTTGCGGTGGTGATGAGCCTGTGCAGCGCTGGCGATCATGTGCTGGTCTCGCGCAGCGTGTTCGGCTCGACCATCAGCCTGTTCGAAAAGTACTTCAAGCGTTTTGGCATCGAAGTCGATTACGTGCCTCTGGCTGAGCTGTCCGGCTGGGACGCGGCGATCAAGGCCAACACCAAATTGCTGTTCGTCGAATCGCCGTCCAATCCTTTGGCCGAGTTGGTGGACATTGCTGCGTTGTCGAAAATCGCTCACGCCAAGGGCGCGATGCTGGTGGTCGACAACTGCTTCTGCACGCCAGCCTTGCAGCAGCCGCTGAAGCTCGGTGCGGACGTGGTCGTGCATTCGGCTACCAAGTTCATCGACGGCCAGGGCCGTTGCATGGGCGGCGTAGTGGCCGGTCGTAGCGAGCAGATGAAAGAAATCGTCGGCTTCCTGCGTACTGCCGGGCCGACCTTGAGCCCGTTCAACGCCTGGATCTTCCTCAAGGGGCTGGAGACGTTGAGCCTGCGCATGAAGGCGCACTGCGCCAATGCTCAGCAGTTGGCCGAGTGGCTGGAGCAGCAGGACGGCATCGAGAAAGTCCATTACGCCGGCCTCAAGAGCCATCCGCAGCATGAATTGGCCCAGCGTCAGCAGAAAGGTTTTGGTGCCGTGGTGAGTTTCGAGGTCAAGGGTGGCAAAGAGGGCGCCTGGCGCTTTATCGATGCCACGCGCTTGATTTCGATCACCGCCAACCTCGGCGACAGCAAGACCACTATCACCCATCCGAGCACCACCTCTCACGGTCGCCTGGCGCCGCAAGAGCGTGAGGCGGCGGGGATTCGCGACAGCTTGATCCGCATTGCGGTCGGCCTGGAAGATGTGGCTGACCTGCAAGCGGATCTGGCGCGCGGGCTGGCTGCCTTGTGATCGAGTTGTCCACGCCTGCAAGTGGCACTAATGGCCGTGTTGCACTGGTCACCGGTGCTGCGCGCGGCATCGGTCTGGGGATTGCCGCCTGGCTGGTCAGCGAAGGCTGGCAGGTGGTGCTGACCGATCTGGATCGGGTGCGCGGCTCGAAGGTTGCCAAGGTGTTGGGTGACAACGCCTGCTTCATTAGCATGGACGTGGCCGATGAGCAGCAGGTAGCGCAGGGCGTCGCCGAGGTGCTCGGGCAGTTCGGGCGCATCGACGCGCTGGTGTGCAATGCGGCTGTCGCCGATCCGCACAACATCACGCTGGAAAGCCTCGATCTGGCGTACTGGAATCGGGTGCTGGCAGTGAACCTCAGCGGGCCCATGCTGCTGGCCAAGCACTGTGCGCCTTATCTGCGTGCTCACAGCGGCGCCATCGTCAATCTGGCCTCGACCCGGGCGGCGCAGTCGGAGCCGGATACCGAGGCTTACGCGGCGAGCAAGGGTGGTTTGCTGGCATTGACTCACGCCTTGGCCATCAGCCTGGGGCCGGAGATTCGGGTCAATGCGGTCAGTCCCGGCTGGATCGATACGCGTGATCCGGCAGCGCGACGTGCCGAACCGCTGAGCGATGCAGATCATGCTCAGCATCCGGCGGGCAGGGTGGGGACGGTCGAGGATGTGGCGGCGATGGTGGCCTGGCTGCTGTCGAAGAATGCCGGGTTTGTCACGGGCCAGGAGTTTGTGGTCGACGGTGGCATGACCAAGAAAATGATTTATAGCGATTAACCGAGGTGCCGGGGCAGGGCTGGAGACGGCTTGAGGTTGGGGGTGTCACTGATTGGCGCCCAGGGAGATGACATGATTTTGTCTTTTTCAGAAAAACTTCAAGCAGGCTATTGACTTAGCTTCGGTATCTGCGTAAATTTCGCGGCCTCAGAGAAGCAAAGGGTGATTAGCTCAGCTGGGAGAGCGTCTGCCTTACAAGCAGAATGTCGGCGGTTCGATCCCGTCATCACCCACCACTTCTTGAGTCTTGCGAAAGCAGGAAGGAAGCTGTAAAAAGCCTCCACCGACGCGCAGCGGTAGTTCAGTCGGTTAGAATACCGGCCTGTCACGCCGGGGGTCGCGGGTTCGAGTCCCGTCCGCTGCGCCATATTTTCCAGATCGGGTTTTCCCGGTTTGAGATTGAAAAGCCTGCAAGCTCTTCAGTCCGACAAAGGTTCACACAGACGCAAGTCTGAGCGATACGCAGCGGTAGTTCAGTCGGTTAGAATACCGGCCTGTCACGCCGGGGGTCGCGGGTTCGAGTCCCGTCCGCTGCGCCATATCTGCCTCAAGGCCCACTGAACGCCTTGAAGCACGAAGAGAGCCACTGGCTACTTCGAATCGATAGCAAAGACCCTGGTCGAAAGACCGGGGTTTTTTGTTTCTGGAATTTGGCTTTCGCTATTTCAAGGTGGCGCTTGAGTTCAGTTCCAAAAAAACCGCCAGTTGGCGGTTTTTTTGTGAGCGCGATCAATCAGAAATCGAACTTGTCTCTCAGGCCGTAATACCAGGCGCCTAGCGCCGCAAACGGTGTACGCAACAACTGGCCGCCGGGGAAAGGGTAGTGCGGCAGGTCGGCAAAGGCATCAAAGCGCTCTGCCTGACCGCGCAAGGCTTCGGCCAGGACTTTGCCTGCCAGGTGCGTGTAAGTCACACCATGGCCGCTACAGCCCTGGGAGTAATAGATGTTGTCACCCAGGCGTCCGACCTGCGGCAGGCGCGACAAGGTCAGCAGGAAGTTGCCGGTCCAGGCGTAATCGATCTTCACATCCTTGAGTTGCGGGAAGGCTTTGAGCATCTTCGGTCGAATGATCGCTTCGATGTTGGCCGGATCCCGGGCGCCGTACACCACGCCGCCACCGAAGATCAGGCGCTTGTCGCCAGAAAGGCGATAGTAGTCGAGCAAGTAGTTGCAGTCCTCGACACAGTAATCCTGAGGCAACAGGCTCTTTGCCAGCTCATCGCCCAAGGGTTCGGTGGTGATCACCTGGGTGCCGCACGGCATTGATTTGGCGGCCAGCTCTGGAACCAGATTGCCCAAGTAGGCGTTGCCGGCGACGATGATGAACTTGGCCCTCACCTTGCCTTGAGGCGTATGCACCACCGGATTAGCGCCACGCTCGATGCGTACGGCGGGTGACTGTTCGTAAATCGTCCCGCCCAGCGACTCGACAGCAGCGGCTTCACCCAGGGCCAGGTTGAGCGGGTGGATGTGGCCGCCACTCATGTCGAGCATGCCGCCCACGTATTGATCGCAAGCGACGACTTCGCGAATGTGGCGCTTGTCCAGGAGTTCCAGCTGAGTGTGGCCGTAGCGCTCCCACAGGCGCTTCTGCGACTCCAGATGGCCCATCTGTTTGTTGGTGATCGCTGCAAACACGCCGCCGTCTTTCAGGTCGCACTGGATCTGGTATCTGGCCACGCGGTCACGAATGATCTTGCCGCCTTCGAAGGCCATCTGACCGAGCATTTGCGCTTGCTTGGGGCCAACGCTGCGTTCGATCACGTCGATATCGCGGCTGTAACTGTTAACGATCTGGCCACCGTTGCGGCCCGAGGCGCCGAAGCCGACTTTGGCTGCCTCCAGGACCGTCACCCGAAACCCGCTCTCCAGCAGAAACAGTGCGCTGGACAGGCCGGTATAGCCCGCACCGATAACGCAGACATCGGTCTCTACATCATCCTGCAGCAATGGGCGCGATGGGGCGGCGTTGGCCGACGCGGCGTAATAGGATTCCGGATAAGGGATGTTCGCCATCCTGCAGCCTCTGTTTAATATATTTTACGAGTGCGCCGATCCTACCTGAGTTAAAAATCGACTACCAGCTACCCGGAATATCTTCTTTGCCGTACCAAAATTAAATATTTTGCATATTCATAGGGTTAGGTGAAAAAAAGGTGTTGACACCCCTCCGGAATTCCGTAGAATGCCGCCTCACAGCAGGCACGTAGCTCAGTTGGTTAGAGCACCACCTTGACATGGTGGGGGTCGTTGGTTCGAGTCCAATCGCGCCTACCAAACAAAATCCGCTCTGCTGGGCGGTCTAGAAGGGCTCACCGAAAGGTGGGCCCTTTTTTGTTGCCTGCGATTGGGCAAACTTTGGGAATACTTTGGGCAAACGACCACCGCGCTACACCTTTAGGTCTGCCTTCACCTTCATGTAAACCACCGTTTCATCACCGTGCCCTGCCTGGTAGTGCTCGGTCATCTTCACATCTGCGTGGCCCATCAAAGCCTGAATGTACTCCTGTGCAAAGCCCTGCTGCTCATACAACCACGCGCCGAGTGCACGGATCTCGTGGAAGGTGGGGCGCTCACCGGCCGGCACGTCTTCATAGGCCTTTGAATCGTCCCGCGCTTGGGCGAAAGACTTGGTCAGGTAGTCCGCCGTCACCGCGTTCCAATTCAACTTAGCGTCGAGTTGAGTCCGCTTGCGTGCCTTCGGTGAGTAGTGGATCAGGTACGGGCAGACGACCGGCGACTTCATGCATTCCATGATGACTTCCCGTAGCGCCTGGCTCATGACAATCTCCAGATGCACTGGCTTCCCATAGTTCTGCGTCTTCCCGGGCGACACTTTGATGGTGTTCTGCTCGAGGTCCACGGCTGATTTCGGCCATATCACAATGTCTTCCCGCCGCTGAAGGCTCAGCAATCCCAACCGGATGGCGCGTTTCAGCCAGATCGGCGTCCCCACGTACTCCAGAATCGTGTTCAGCCCCTCGACAGTGTGGCGCTGGCGCTTCTTCTCGGCTTCCTTCTTGACCAGCGTCAGCTCGGCGGAGTTGCGATCGCACAGGCCCTTGGCCACGGCGAAAGCGAACACCTGGACTAGCAGGCCCCGGTGCTTCGTGTAGGCGTTGTTCTCGAAACCATCCAGGTACTCAGCCACCGTAAGCACATCCAGTTGCCCCATCATCAGGTCGCCAAGGTCTTCGCGGTAACGGGCCAACTTGAATTTGATTTCCTTCAGGGTGCTGGCGGCATAGGTCTTAGTGGTCAGCCATTCTTTCTCGAATCGCTCCAGGCAGCCGCTGAACTTCGGTGCAGCGTCACCGGTGAGCATGGCCAGCATACAGCCCAAGCCTGAAGCTGGCGGGGTGCCCATCACCATCGCTGTCGTGGCCGTAGTTGTCCTTCAGCAGTTCATCAAGGCTGTCGTAATCCCAGGAGCCGTTTTCACCAGTGAGCGACCACTTCTCTCGGGTTTCGGGCGCCTCATAGTCCGGTATCAAATTCGCCGCCGCGATCGGCAATGCCGCCTTGAACTGCTTGAGGTAGTCGCCCGACGTTGAGCCCCTGCAATTGACCAGGCAATCATCATCAATCGGCGCGCCCTCATCCTCGGGCTCGCCTGATGGCTCGCCAGGCACCATGAAGAACTCGCGCTCCACGGCGTGCAGCAGATCGGCAAAACGCTTGGTATTTTCGATGTTGACCAATAGGGTCGACAGTTCATGGTTGGAGCTGAGGCCGAACACGTTGTAGATGCTGGCCAGTTCTGGCTTATGTTTGGGCATGACTTCGTCCTTGCCGCTATACCGGCTGATTTAGTGGCTTTTTGGGGTGGTTATGCGAATATCCGCCGCAATTTTTCTAAGGAGCGGATATGAAATGGTCTGAGGTTTTAAGCGTGGTTAGCTCAGTGGCATCAATTACTGGCATGTCACTTCTGACCGCGAATGCGATGTTCGAAGGCTTGAATATAAGGCAAGTTGCATGGGCGGTAGCCGCCACCCTAATCGTTGTGTTAGTGGGGCTCGGGTGCATCTTTGGTGCAGTTCAAGCAGTTCTTTGGGGTGATCGGAAGTGTTACTTCGGTCAGCTCCGCTTTGTGTACTGGTGCTTTTCAGGTGCATTTTTCATTTTTATTTCAGCCATTCTACTAATAGGCTGCTCGTACATCCTTAGCGACGCATTGGCTATCCGGTTCCCATGACGTATACCTTGGGTGTTGGTCCCGCCGGTGTGGGGCGTCCTATATCGGGTCATGCCCGGGCGGTGGAGAGAGTTGTGTTGGAGGTTTATAGGTCTGTGTTCTGCATTTCCGAGTGGGAAAGTCCCCACGGAGAAAATGTATGGCGAAACTTACGGAGTGGGTGGTCTTGCTCAGCGCGGCAATCACGCTGATCAATGAAATCCTTCGATACCTGAATCCTTAACCAGTAACGAGAACGGAAAATAAGAGGCGATACGATGAGCCTTCTCTGAAGCGGGAAGGCTCATGCCGGAGACTTACATCGGTCAGGCTTCAATCTGTCGCAAGATCCGAATCCCGAGCCAGCGAACCACGATTACGGCTTTGGAATTACCGATCGCCTTGTAGCGCGGGCCGTCTGGACATTCGGATGCAGGCTTGCCGCGCCAGGGGATCAGCGTGTAGTTGTCGGTCATGCCTTGGAGACGTTCGCACTCAATGAGTGTGAGGCGGCGCAACTGCTGGCCGGCAACCAGCATGCCGTGCTCGTCCTGGTCGTACACCTCCTGGACGCAGAAGGTTTCCGACGCAAAGTCGTTACGGACGCCATGGGCATTGAGCGAGCCCGCCCGAAACAAGGATTCCGAATTCTCGCCACCGAAGGCCGGAACACCCGCCAACACGCTCACTGCGGGCCCTTCCTCGCCTTCGCAGTTCGGGCAGCCCCATTCGCCTAGCTCGTCGGTGAACAGGTAGCTGCATCCACATTGGAGCGCAGGACCGAATGGAGCGTGTCCGGCAACGTCTTGCCCCTCGCCTCTACGCGGCGCAGTATCCCGGCGCACGCCTTCTCGCTCAAAAAGTACCTCGGTGGGATCGAATCCGTCTCGAGCACTTGCGACAACGAACACACGACGGCGTCGTTGGGCCAGGCCGAAATATTGGGCGTCCAGGACCCGCCATGCGATTGTTCTTTTGGGTCCATACACACAACCAGCGTCTGGCCATTTCTTCCCTGAAGGCTGCAATTCGCAGTCTTCCCCAGCAAGCGTGCCAAGAAAGCATCCGAAGGCGTTCCCTTTGTCACTGAGGACACCGGGGACGTTTTCCCAAACGACAACGGAGGCGGGCTCACCTCGGCTGGCGCGAACATAGTCAGTTGCATCTGCAAGCTCCACGTATTTGATGGTGAGGGCGCCGCGCGGGTCGGTGAGGCCCTGGCGCATGCCGGCGACACTAAAGGCCTGGCACGGAGTTCCGCCGACGAGGATGTCCGGCGCGGCGATCTTGCCGGCCAGCACCTGGGCACCGAGTCGGGTCATGTCGCCAAGGTTCGGCGTATTGGGGTAGTGATGAGCCAGTACCGCGCTGGGGAAGGGCTCGATCTCGGCGAACCAGGCTGCCTGCATGCCCAGTGGATGCCAAGCCATGGTCGCAGCCTCGATGCCAGAGCAAACAGAACCGTATTGAATGGGCATGGGATATCTCGCGGGAAATTAGAGAGTTCGGCATACTCGTCACTCGATCAGGGGAGGGTAGAGGCTGTGACCAAGGACAAGGTGATCTGGGGTGGATGCATTGGTCTCTTTTTGGCCGGAGGTTTGTTCACGCATGCCTTTGCAGGTGCGCCGCCGGCTGAGGGTGTGAAGCTTGTAGATTGGTTCGCGATCCTGTCTGCCGTTGCTACTGCAATAGCAGCATTTGCTGCATGGAGAGCCGCGAGCGCCGCACAAAAGCAATCATTCGATACTGCAATATCGATAAGAAGACAAACACACAAAATGCATGTTGAGTCATTTAATGAATGGCTAGATGGCATGGAGTCTGAGTTCGGTATTAAGTTTTTTCGGCGATATGAGCTGTATGAAACTATGTTTCCGTGTAATAGAAATCCGGCACTTGAATTCAGTGAGGTAGGTAATTCAGAAATACAGTCCTGGCAACGGTCTTTTGCAAAGCTCGCCGATCTATCATGCAATCCAATACAACCAAGTAGACGTGAAGTAGAAAGGTGGATAGGAGATTTCATGTGGTTGGCAGGGTGTATGAAGTATACATTCTTGAGTGTCAGCGAAGTTCAAGTGTATTTAGATAACCGAATACCTTCTGGAATATCCTTCGATAATTACAAGCGCGTCCTGCCAGTCATGGGGATGGTGTTAAACGGGCTTTTAAAGTTTGCGTTCATCAATGGAAGGTCTAGCGATCGTGGAATGTCGGCCGAGTTCGAATTCGCCTTCTCAGATTTCATTGAATCGATATTGAATGACTCTTGGCATCAGCACGCTTACAGATCCTTCGCTTGATAGGTACCTGTGCCGGTTTACGGCTTGTAGCAGATATCCTTAGGCTGGCGTGATTCGTTGAAGTGGGCTATCGGTTTATGTTCGATGCAGCCTGACGGGAGACTGACATGAGATTGCAAAGCGATATCGATGCACTCGCGGCGATCGAGGAAGACGCCCGAGCGATGCTGAAGCGAATAGGAACTCCCGACGACAGGCAGAAGCTTGAGGTCGTTATTTGCTTGCGGCAGATAATATAGCTTGCCACCTACAGGCAGGCGATTGACCTATTTACAGACCATTCAGCGTAATAGGTGAGGGTGGGTCAGGCCGCCGCAGTCGACTCTGGCGAATAGTCCATCCAGGAGATCTTTGTGGGCGACTTTTTCCGCACATCGTTCTGCGGCAGCTTCACCTTCGCTCTGATGATGACGTCGCGGCAGCGCCCCAGTTTGCGAAGGCGCTCGGCGTAGTCGGCGGCGTACTGCGAGGCATCGAACATGCTGCTGAGCTGGGCGATGCGCTTGCCGTCCATGATCTTGACGACACGATCCTCGACCGCCTGGAGCCACTGGCTCATCGAGAGCTCAATCCGGCGGCCATCCTTGATTTTGAAGTCGCGGACTTTCCTTTTCGCCTCCTCGCGGGCGAAGTGCTCATTCATTCCGAATACAGCAAATGTGCTCATGGCATCACTCCAGGCGGTCGAGCGCTTTCTGCAGCAGCGCATTCAGTGAAAGCTCCCGGTCTTCCGGGTCCATGGCTCGCTTGATCCACGTACAGGCCTCTGCCGCATCGTCCTGCAGGGTGTTCAGTTCGTTGGCGTCGTCATCAATCTGGCTTTCGAGGCGCCGGACGTCCTCGCGCAACTCTTCACGCTCTGCGCTCGGGTCGATGCTCTGCGCGGTGAGGCGCCGAGTCAGTTCGGCGGCGACCGCCGGATCGAGCGCCGCGTAGTGCAGGCACTCTTCGTCGCTCAAAGCATTTGCTGGAATGCTCATAGGTTATCTCCAGTCAGGCGCCTGCCTCGCCGGCTGGCGTTATTCGTTGAAGTGGGGTATTGATGAATGCTCAGGAAGGCGATGTGCCATCCTGGTAGGCATGGAGCGATCAGATGGAGCAGTTAAGAGCGGAGTTTTCCCAAGCGATTCTCGATGCCATTCGTGAGTGCCACGAATTCGGCTACCACCCGACAAAATGGGAGTCGATGAATCGAGCACAACATCCCGTTGAGGCGTCGATAAGGCTCGTTCAATCACCTGATTTTCAGGAGGGGTTTCAGAAGCTACTGCGCGAGAACAAAGAGCATCTCACCGTTGAAGCCATAATGCTCAGGCCGAAATTTTCTTCACTGTTCAACGAGCAACTTCTGCAAGCAGCAAGATGGCGCCTTCAAACGGCTAATCGCTAACGCGCACGGCGCTCTGAATAACCAGCAGTTGAAGGCGCCATCGTGATTTGCTCCGTCCGTCGAAGCCAGCGAACAGGTTGATTGATGTTGTCATTAGGCAGACCTACTGTTGCTGTCGAAATTTTTTATGGTGAGGTCATATGTTTGAGGCAATGTTTAAGGCTAAAGTTAATGAGTTAAGGTCATTGTTTTTAGCGACTGCTGGTATTGAACATAACGGTGAAAAGGGAGGGTTTAGAGAAGCGTTCGTGAAAAGCCTGCTAAACCAATTCCTTCCCGTTCAGTTCGGGGTTGGATCGGGAGTGGTGGTGGATATTCACGGTTGTCAGAGTCCTCAAGTCGATATTGTTATTTATGATAAACGAAGACTTCCCCCGATTTTTGAGCGGGACGGCAGTGGTGTGTACCCTATTGACTCTGTTGTCCGAGTTATTGAAGTGAAAAGTATCGTTGACTCATCTGCCATGAATCAGTTCTCGAAACTGGTTGCATCATTCGATCCGACCAATGAAATGGGCTTGAAGTTAGCTAGTCATTTAACGGAAAGGGGGGCGGACGAGTTTTACCCCGTTTGCGCTATGTTTGGTTTTACGAAGAAGATCCCTCATCTGGGGGAGGCTTGTTTCAAAGATGAATTTATTTCGAGGAATGACGCTCTAGTTTATATTGACACCGGCGATTTGTGGGGGGTGAAATATGAGAAAGATCTTTCTGGTATTGACAAGTACGCCGGTAAATTTATGACGTGTGAAGATCTCGATTTTGCTGTTCGTATGTTTTTAGCGGTGCTTCTTGATAAGATTGAGGCTACTGCCAGTTCAAGAAGTGAGTTCGACCCTTTAAAATGGCTGGTATTCGCTAAGTGATTTAGATTTATTTAAATGGCTCGTGGGTAGGTGCTGGTGGGCAACGCGGGAGGGTTAGGCGGCTTTGCGCTGCTGCTCTTCCTCGGCCATGGCCCACCTCTTCGGTTTCGCTAGCCGGCAAACCCAGCCAGGTTGGCCGGCGCCACGCACTGGCCATCTTGTTGATCCGCCTCATGAGGGGGCGGCGAACTTGAAGTTGTTTTCCTGAGCAATCAGCTGCACACACTTGATGTGCATCTTCAGCGCCTTGGCTGCCTCGGCGGCGGTCTTCCTGCTTCGGCTGCAACCGATCTGTGTCCGCCGTTCGGCCCGCGCGCTGAAGCGTGTGACGGCATGCTGGCACGGTAGGCGGCGCGGTCTTCGATGTCCCGGCCATCCCAGCTCTTGCCCATGAACCGAATTCCGTAGGGCGGATCGGTCACGACGCTGTCGACTGAGTTGTCCGGCATCTGCTGCATCAGCTCATGGAGGAACACGCGCCCGACTTGACCCAGCGCATGCTCAAAGAATTATCGGCATCACCGACGACGGCGACCGGGGACTGATTGCTCTGGCTGCGTGTCAAGCGTATGCAATGGATGTTTCTGCAAATTGGGTTTTTTACAAGTATTGATTTCTTTAAATGTCAGCGCTTAGGGTGGTCGACTTAGTGCTGCGAGTGTGGCGTATGTACTAAATAGACTTTCGTAATAGGTGAACAGTACTAGGGCTCTCGCCCAATTTATGTTGGGCGAGAGTCTTGCTGCCTAATAGTCATCCAGTTTATTCGATGTTGAGTGTTGGATCCCACATGCAGCATCCAACGACTTTGTTAAATCTGTCGATGATAATAAAGGACCATGTGTATATTACGGTGCCTCTGGCTCCTGCAGTAGCCTCCCATGCATTTATAGTGATCATCTGTGGGATTGGTGGTCCGTCTGGGTTATTGGGATTAAGCGATGATACGTTGTCAGTGATTGGCGTTAGTCTAGGCTGGTCAATAATTCCAGGGGGGTTGGAACTAAGAATTTTGAATTTATCTAGTATCACCGCAGTGCCGAGGTTCCTTGAGATGTCTGTTGCGCGCCATCGAATGACATCGCCAACTCCTACTGGGAGATATAGGTTGCCTGTTCCTTGATGTTGAAGTCCGTTGCTAAACTTGGCAGTCATGTGGATTGTTTTTTGGGCTAAATCGTAGCTCAGCATAGTTGGTTGGTTGCGGTTAGTGCTGATGTCCGGGTGTCCCTTTTCGTTGTAGTATTGAATGATGGTGTCTACATCTATCACGGTTAGTACATCAACAATAATTCCCATTATGACTTTCCTTTGTCTGGGTTAGAGGGGTGCGATGAATTAAATGCTCAGCGGATTGGCTTTTGTTAAGCAGTTTTCGAGTTGAACTATAGGCCAAAGGTTTAGGGGGTCAAATAATTATCTTAAATATTTGTAGGCAAGAGATGAGCGGTAGCCCAGTATGGGTTGAATAGGTGTTTTTGTTATTGCAAAGGGTTATATTTTATTATTTCAATATTCAGTTTTGGCTTAAAGGTACGGTGCGGAGTTTTGGACTTTGTCAGCTCTGATATTGCTATCAATACACATAAACACGCCAATGGTGCACTTACCCACGGGGCGATCAATTCAGCATACAGCCCTGAATATTCCAATATCCTCGAACGGCCTGCCTTGCTACGTCACCATTTGTTCACATTCGCGCGCCTCCACAAAGCTGATGGGGATTCTGGACGAGATCAATCAACGATGGGGCAGGGGAACGCTTCGTTCGGCCAGCGTGCCGAGCAATCCGGACTGGGGGATGCGGCGCGAAATGATGAGTCAGAGCTACACGACCAGGCTCGATCAGTTGTGGAAGGTGTCTTGTGTTTGAAGGGGATGTGTTCGGTTGGCAGAACGCCGGAGAAAGGAGGAACTACTGTAGGAATATACAACGCTAAGTTATTGATTCTTATAGGGTGATGTGGTTGTTTTGTACCTCGTGAAAAATAATAGTTTTTCCTTAGGTATCAACAACTTGCATAGGTCTAGGGGTCACCTTGACATGGTGGGGGTCGTTGGTTCGAGTCCAATCGTGCCTACCAAACAAAATCCGCTCTGCTGGGCGGTCTAGAAGGGCTCACCTAAAGGTGGGCCCTTTTTTGTTGTCTTGGGTTTCATGCAGAGCGTTCACAAAATATAGGCTTCGTTCACACTGGGCAATGTGAACGCCAGAAAGAAGGGCTAGTTAGCTTGATTCACAAATGCTTCGAACTGGGGGTAGCTCACTGGTTGCTTGTTATGAAGAAATATCTTGGACGTATCGCGAAACGCGATTGCTGGTGTTCTGATGTGATCCTTCACCTTCTTGCGAAGATCTTTGAGTCGGCTATTGCCTCTAATGGCAACAAGGTTGCCCAGAATGGTTTCGGTCATGGCGGACTTCGCTTTCCCAGAAAAATGCTTGATCACGAAAACGGCAAACTCACGGTAAAACCATTCAGTACAAAGGAAGCTCTTGTACTGTTCTCCAAGTTCGCCCATGGCTGCATTCAGGTCGTCGGTCGCCATAATCATTCGGTAGAACGCCGTCATTTCGTCGTCGAGATTGCCGGCCTGCACAGAGGTGTCTGACCCTAAGACAAAGTGAAAGGGGCACGGTTGATCGATTCGCACCAACTTCGTAATCTCAAATCCATGGCAAGAAGCCAGCACCAAACCTGTGTTGTTCCCGCTGGCTGTGTTGATCCCTGACACCAGACGCAACAGGGTTTGCCAGCCAACGTACTCGCCGCTACGGGCGAGAAATAATCCCTTCTCTGCGTCCCCGTGACATTCGAAATGCAGAACCGGCTTGGTGATGCCTGTCTTGCAATCTACCTCAACCATCTTGAGGACTGCGTAAAGCTCTTTGGCGTCGTACACGCGGTATCGAGTGCAGTAACCGGGTCTATGGATTGTGGCGGAGAAGTCGTTCACTGTTTCTTCAAGCCAGCGCCCGTTCTGCTTCTCATCGTCGCTGAGACCGTCAAAGATCACCAAGACGTTGTTCGTGAACGAAGATATGAAGGTGAGATCCGACATGTAATAGCACCGTGCCGTTAGCTGAGAGGTGGTTCAAGCTGGCAACCTTTCTGTGGCATGTCCAGCGGCTTTTAGTGAGGTGTCACCACCTGTCTTCAGTAGCTGGAGCAGCACCGTCTTGCCAGATACTGTGCGCGCGTACGCCGGTGGCTCTGAGCTCTAGAGGTAAGCTGTGACGTAGTGGCTGATTGCCAAGGTGGGCTGTAAGCTCTGGCGACTACTCACAGGGAACTCATCATGAAGGCATGGGTGACAGCGTTTTCGGCAGCGATCCTGGCGTTGATTCAGATTGATGCGTCAGCACGAGAGCTTATGATTTTCGCTCCTGCGCATGCCTATGTATTTTCCATCGACAAGCCTGAGAAGATTGTAGAAGTTATCAAGGGATTCAATCGGTCCCTACACGACACCAACACGCCGGGTTCTGTGGATCAGTGCAGCATGATTGTTGATCTGCCCAAGGCAGCCGGAGGTAGAGGTGACAGCTATGGGGCTATCTGTAATCACGAGGACGGTAAGGCAGTAACGCCCGTTTTCCTCTGTAACGATGATTTGGTGGGGAATTTTTGGATTACGAAGGGCTTCACGGATACAGTCGAGTGGAAAGTACAAGCGATCTACGATCACTGTTTTGGCGGGTGACGTCATGGCTGCGTGCCAATGCGTGCGGTAAGCTTCGACGATCACACTCAAGGATTTCATCATGAAGGCATGGATGGCGTCGGTTGCACTGTTGGCTCTGGCAGGATGTGCCAATCACCCCATGGACTGTGCAACAGGGCTCATTGCGTGGGATGACTGCCTGCCGGGGACCAAGGGTTACGCAATTCGGCAAGAAAGCCTGAAGAACCTTGCGGTTGCCGAAGGGCATCAGGCGAGCAACGATGATGCTGAATGCCAGTCATTCGGCGCTCAGCCGGGTACGGATACATATGTGAACTGCCGTATCCAATTGAAGAAGATTGCCACTGACCAGCAAATGCAAAACTCGGATCAGAAGCAACGTGCTGCTCAGGCGCTCTTACTGAACCTGCAGAATCAGCAGAATCAACAACAAAAGGCGTATGTGATACCTGTCCAGCAACCAGCTGCACTACCAAAGCAAACACACTGCACTTCGACCGCTTACGGTCAGACAGTCGACACCAACTGTTACTGACAGGGCACACATCAGGAAATCACCATGAAAGCAGGGATAGCGGCAGCGGTTGCGCTGGTGGCGGCGATGGGATGCGGTCAGGCCATGGCTGACGGGAATCAGCTACTCAAGCATTGTCAGGTAGCCGTCAGGAACATGGACGCTGGAGTTAGCGGGAATTACGACACGGGTATGTGCTTCGGGATGGTCCAAGGTGTGACGGAATCGATACTAATCCTTAACGACAGCCTGACAAAAGATTTCAAGCTCTGCCTACCAGTTGGCTCCGAGGGTGTCAGCCGTGGGCAGTCAGTGAAGATCGTTACCAAGTTCTTGAAAGACAATCCTAAGCTACTCAACGAGCACGACTCGCTGCTAATCATGATGGCGTACAAGCAAGCCTACCCCTGCAAGAGCCAATCAAAACAGCTTTCCACAGCGCCATGCCCCCCGCTCCAGGTCAAGAGTGTGACGTGATGGCAAGGTGCCCAAAGAGTCGCTAAGATCAACCAATCACTTTCAAGGGTATCGACATGAAAGCAGGGATAGCGGCAGCGATTGCATTTGTTGGGATCTCCATTTCATCGGCTGCCAGTGCCGACTGGAGTACCTCCACTGAAGACGATATCTTCTCAGGTGGCAAGAAAGCGATGCTTCTCGGCAACATTAGCCCGAACCAAATGGTGGCATTCGACTGCGATTCGGAGGGGCTCTCCCTCGCACTCTTGCAGAAAGAAAAATGGCCGAGCGAGCGAACCAGCTCAGCGTGGAAGCTTCTCATCAAAGTAGACAAAGGTGAGATTCATCACTTCACGGCAGAGAGCGCCAAACGTAATGACGATTACGCTCAGTACGTCACTCACGAGAAAGAGGAAATCCTCAAGGTTTTAGCTGACCTTCGTGAGGCGAAGTCGGTGATTCAACTTGGAATCCAGTCGGAAGAGTTTGACTCTAAATGGTCTGGAACCGTGTCCGCAGGTGGATCTACACGAGAAACAGACAAATTCACACAAGCATGCAAACTGAAGTGAGTAGACCGGCAGCGGCTGACCGACATCAAGCCAGGACCTAAGCCAGCCCGAGAAGATGGTGAGGACGATAGAAGGCGTCACGTAAACCCACCAAACAAACCGAAACATACAACGCTCCCGATACACAAACCTACCAAGCAGTAAGTCGAGACCTGCTGTACGCGGTGGGGCTGCCAAATGTGTTGCACCAATCTGAACTGGGCGCGCTCCACTGCTTGAAGATTTCGCCTCAAACTCGCGTTTGGCACAGAAACCTCAGTAGTGAGCGCCTTCACCGTTTTGAGCTTGTCCTCGTTTCCACCGCGGTGCTACATATCCACGTCAGCATTTGCCTTCGCAAATGGCTGAGTTCGAAGCCTTCAAGGGGGGTAGCATAAGAGTCGCAAGTGAGGCGAATACACTGGATTGAACAGAGCCTTAAGACGGTACCGAGGGTGGCAGCATGACCCAGGTTCGGCGTTTCACAATCAACACCGCGGGCCGCGACTTTGCCGTGGGTGATATTCACGGCCATTTCACCAGGCTTCAGGCGGCACTTGATGCTGTCGGCTTCAACCCCGCAACCGATCGACTCTTCAGTGTTGGCGATATGGTTGACCGCGGCCCCGAATCTACCGACGTTGATGTGTGGCTGGCCAAGCCGTGGTTCTTTGCCGTGCAGGGCAATCATGAGCAAATGGCGGTCGATGGCCATCGGCTCAGCCATAAAGGCCAGGCCAGTTACCTGCACATAATCAACGGTGGTGCGTGGCTGTACGCTCTATCCGGCGCTGAGCAGGCCTTCTATGTCGATCTGTTCGCCGAGCTGCCTATCGCAATTGAAGTAATGACGTCTATAGGGCCGGTGGGAATCGTGCATGCCGATTGCCCGTTCGATGATTGGGCGCAAATGCTTGGCGCCCTTGAGCGGGAGCAAGGTGCAATGCAGCGTAGTGTGCAAACTATCTGCCAGTGGTCGCGTTCTCGCATTACCAGCGAAAACGCTACTGGTGTCAGTGGCATCAGGGCCGTGATCGTTGGCCACACGGTGGTCCTTCAGCCTGCGGTGCTGGGCAATGTCTATCACATCGACACTGGCGGCTGGATGGGCGGCCATTTCACGCTGATTGATCTGGCTACTCTCGAGTGGATGCCGACGGTCAATCCAGAAATGTGCAGCCAGTGAGTGTAGGGGTAGCTCAGGAGGTTGTGTACTCGAGATACAGCCTTTCGAGAGCCTCTTGGTACTTGTCTCCCGTTAAAGACTTTTTCAGGGCTTCCACGACTTCGAGTGCTGAAGCTGCAGCCAGGGCTTCGTTATCTCCCCGGCTTGCGGCACGTTGTCGTGCTGCCGCAATGATTGCATCTTCAGTGGTTTGCATAGTGTTGCCCTCGAAGGACTCAGTCTCACTGATGCCGACAATCCACCACTAATTCTACCTCCGAGATCTGCCATGACAACCAGGCCGACTGACTGCGATGCAATCGAGCGCGGCTGCCGATCGGGATTGCTCTCACGCTAAAGATGGCTTTGGCCTGCGTATGCGACAATTCATTCGTCCACCAAATCATGGAGCGTATACACATGGTGCAACTGCTTGCGATCTCAGGAAGTCTTCGCGCAGCCTCTTCAAACTCAGCGCTACTGCGTGCTGCCGAGAGACTCAGTCCTCAGGGGATGTCGATCAGGCACTACCTGGAGGTGGGTCAATTACCTCATTTCGATCCGGATCTGGCTGACGATCCTCCGCAGATCGTCGCAGAGTTGCGTGGGATTATTGCCGAGGCAGACGGCATTCTAATTTCGTGCCCTGAGTACGCTCGTGGAATTCCGGGCTCGTTCAAGAATGCACTGGATTGGCTCGTGGCCAGTCAGGAGTTCCCCGGTAAGCCGGTAGCACTTTTCAACGCATCGCCGCGGGCGAGTCACGCCCAAGCGGCGCTAAGGCTGGTGTTGGAAACGATGTCCGCGATTATTGTCGAGCCCGCCTCGATAACAGTCGACTTGCTGGCTAAAGGAATGGATGAGGCAGATATCGCAGCGAACCCACAGATCAGTCAACAAATCGTTTCGGCCTTGGGCACACTCAAAAATCAAATTGAGGGTGGTCTTTCTGGAGCTGTTCCTGTTTGAAATCGAATGTTTTTGGTTGATTGCCGATGCTCGGGATTGGCAGCCTGCCTGGAGCGAGAATCGGTTGTTGGGGCGGCGTGCGCCAACTGCCAACTCAAGTGCGGCATGTGCGTGGTTCGGGCGTAAAATAGCTGGGCTACCTCATCAAAAGGAGCCGCATATGAACTCCGACCAAATGAACAGACGTACGGCTGGAGAAAGAGTCGTTTGGGATCAGTATTTTTGTGCTGCGCTGATAGCCGAAAGCAATCTCACGGCGCCGACGATAGGGGGCTCGAAGTCGAGTCACGATGAGTGGCAGAGTCTATTGGTCGACAGGGCCAGGATTCTTGCTGACAAGATGATGGAACACCGGCAATAAACTGAGCCCAGCCATCGCGCTGGGCTCTTCACATGCGTCGGGTAACGACCATCACACAGGCGAAAAAAAACCCGCAGGTGGGCGGGCTTTTGATCGATAGGGGCGTTGATCCTTCAACTGATGCAAGTGTGCTCTGCGGCTCAAGCCCAATCAACTGAATGGCGACGAAACGCCGGAATAAAACAGAGTTGTCTGCCCGTTTGATCGCGACCAATTGAAGGCGGGGCAAGATGCTTGTTTGTCTTGTCGGCGAAGCGAGGCATTTTCGGCTACTACTGACAGGCCGATTATTTTTCGTCTTGAATGGGGAGCAATTCGATGCTGGTTCAATGGTTTCTCGCCGCGGTCCATCTCTTGGCTTATGGCCTGGCGCTCTGGGGAGTTCTGACGCGTGGTATGGCTTTTCGTCGAGTTACCTCGGAGGGTGCGGGGGCTCGCAGTGTTTTGCTGGCAGATAACTTTTGGGGGATCTCTGCACTGATTCTTCTGGTTACCGGCGGGATCCGTGCCTTTGGCGGGTACGAAAAGGGGGCGGACTATTACCTGCATCAACCGCTGTTCCATCTGAAAGTGACTTTATTCGTCATCATCCTGCTGCTTGAGATTGCACCGATGGTGGTCTTGATCAAGTGGCGGATCGCTTTGAGTCGAGGTGCGCCGATTGATGTCGGGCGTGTCGGTCTCTTTGCGCGGATCAGTCATATCGAGGCACTGTTGATTATCCTGATGGTCGTGGCCGCGACAGGCATGGCGCGAGGTGTGACGTTTGGATAGTCGGCTAACGTTGCTGAGCTATGGATTGGAGCGTCCAGGCCGGCTGTGAGGTTTTCACCGGGCTGAATCCGAAGCGTCTGACAGCAAGGTTCATGGCTATGCCGTTAGTATCGGCATCACCGGCGGGGGTGTCGGTGCTGCGCCGTTGTCATGGAGACGGGAGGGGGAGGGCGCGCAGAATCTTTAGCCAGCCGTTGCCGTGAGAGAAAGGGCTGGCTACTGATTGCTGACGGGCTCAGGGGGTTTCGCGCTTGTCCGGCGCAGTAAGGCCCGCCTGAATACGTTGGTAGATTTCTTCGCGATGCACCGCAACGTCTTTCGGGGCATTGATGCCGATTCTGACCTGCTGGCCGCTAACGCCCAGAATGGTGATGGTGATGTCATCACCGATGTTTATGCTTTCACCGACTTTGCGGGTGAGTATCAGCATGATCTTCTCCTTGATAGCTTTGTAGGGCACCTGACTCAGACAATGCAGATGTCGGTAGTACCTATAGATTAGTGCTAAGTGTCACGGTTTGGGTGCCTCTTTCTGACGTGCAGACGCTGCATTAATTCCCAAGGTGCGACTATACAGAGGCGAGAAACATCATTCTCGTTGTTTTGAGGCCTGTTTACCGGGTCGCGGGGCATTCCCGGGTGATAAAATCCTGGCTTTTGGCATTCAGAGGGGAAGGTTGTGCGCAAATTGGCGTTGGTGGTCGCGGTATTGGCGTTGACCGGATGTGGTCAGGAAAAGGCCGCGGAGTCGAAAAAACCTCAGGCACCGGTTGTTTCTGCGCCCGCTGTGGCAGCTGCCCCGCAATGGGATGTTCTGGTTCAGGGCGAGACCGTGCAGGCGATCAGCGATCTCACTGGCTGGCTGATCGAACACAGTTTTGTTTCCTACGTGGTCACGCAAGACGGTAAGCAGAGGGTGCTGGTCGGGCCGTTCAACTCGAAAGCCGAAGCCGAGGCAAGGCAGGTCGAGCTGACTACGGCACTGGCCAAGGCGAAGAAGATGAATATTGAATCAATGGTCATCGAGCACAGCACGGCTCAGTGATTGACTCCGCCTGATTAACCACAAGCCTTCATGTCGACGGGGCCGACGAACTCATTGCCGCGCCCCATCACACACGCGACGCGCTGATTGCGTTGGCGCTCCCAGCTTTGTGCCGGGTAAGTCTTGTTCCAGGCTTCGTACAGTTGCCGATCCTGCTTGGACAGTCGCAAACCGTATTGCTTGCTCATGTAGAAGTAAGTGCGAGCGATCATCCCGCGAATGGATGGGCGGGGCATGACCTTCCTGGCCTTGAAGTCGATCTGCGTCAGGCACGAACCGTATTGCCCGGATTGCACGGGGAGCCAGCCGAAGCTGAAATTGCTGCGGTCCCCGTTGACCTCGCCGATGCTTGGCACCAGATTGTGCAGATCGGCTTCGGCGCGCTGATAGGTCGAGTCGTGGCGTGTGCAGTTCTGGCGACCGCCCTGTTGCCAGCACTGGCGTTGGTGACCGATTTGCCATGCCGGAACGATGTGCTCCCATTCGATACGTGCTGCGCGCTTGGCGTTTTTACGCGGCACGTAACCGCAGGCTTTGAGGTCGACCCGATTGCCCGTGTATTTGCAGCCACAGTAGAACTCGGTGGACTGTGGGGCGTAGAGTGTCCAGGCGACCTTTTTCGCTTCGTTGAAAGTGCGAGGCGCATCGGCCTGAGCACTGACGACAACGAAGAGCAACAACAGCAAAGCAAAACAGCGAACAATCATTGACTCAGTCTTCCTTCGGCACAACCCAGAAAATCTGCACGCCGCCATCGTCGCGATAAGCGAGGGTGACGTTGTCGTTCTCGGCGATTTCCTCGAGCAAGCGTTCCCATTCCTCTACCGGCTCGTCGGGGAGGCGGAAGATCAGGGCAGCCTTGGCTTTTTGGGCGGTCGGGGAGTTGATGATTTTTTGAACGCGCAAACCGAGTCGTTCGTAAGAGCCTGGAGGGTTGGTCGCTGCTGAAGAGGTCGTGGCCACAGGGTGCTCCTTATTAAGCTGTACGTGCATACAGTATTTAACTGTAGGCAATTTCGCAACTGCTTAAAATTCAAGAAAATCCTCTGACAGCGAATTTTTCCGTTTGCTGTAAACCGATTGGTGATTATTCAGAAGTAACGGCAGGGAAGGCGCGAGGTAGATCACTCGCCCGAACGGGCGAGTGGAGGGGCAAGCGTCCGACCGGATCAGGCCGGACGCAATCAATCAGTATTCCCAGAACATCCGTTGCAGCTCTTTGCTGTCCGACGTCTTGGTCAGTGCGACCATCGTCAGGATGCGGGCTTTTTGCGGGTTCAGGTCATGCGCAACAACCCAGTCATACTTGTCGTCTGGCTGTTCGGCGTTGCGCAGGACAAAGCCGCCGGCATTGACGTGGGAAGAACGAATGATCTGCACGCCATCCTTGCGCAGTGCTTGCAAGGTCGGGACGACACGCGAAGACACCGAGCCATTGCCGGTGCCGGCATGGATGATGGCTTTGGCGCCAGATTGGGCCAGGGCCTTGTAAGCAGTGCCGTCGACATTGCCATAGGAATAGGCGATTTCGACGTCAGGCAGGCTCTTGATGGTTTTGATGTCGAACTCCGAATCCATGGTGTGACGCTTGGCTGGCATGCGGAACCAGTAGGATTTGCCTTCGACTACCATGCCCAATGGGCCCCACGCGCTTTTGAACGCTTCAGTCTTGATGTTGATCATTTTGCTGACATCACGACCCGACTGGATCTCATCGTTCATGGTGACCAGCACGCCTTTGCCGCGAGCATCTTTGCTGCCGGCTACGGCAACGGCGTTGTACAGGTTGAGCATGCCGTCAGCCGACATCGCGGTGCCTGGGCGCATCGAGCCGACAACGACGATTGGCTTGTCGGTTTTTTCCACCAGGTTCAGGAAGTAGGCGGTCTCTTCCAGGGTGTCGGTGCCGTGAGTGATAACGATGCCATCGACGTCTTTGCTGTCGGCCAGTTCGGCCACGCGGCGGCCCAGTTGCAGCAGGTTTTCGTTGGTGATGCTTTCGGAGGCGATTTGCATCACTTGCTCGCCGCGAACATTGGCCAGTTGGCTCAGTTCAGGGATGCCGGCGATCAACTGCTCGATCCCGACTTTTGCGGCCTGGTACGTAGCACTGTTGGCCGAGCTGGCGCCAGCACCTGCAATCGTGCCGCCTGTAGCCAGGACGACCACGTTTGCCAGTTTCTGTTTGGTTTCGACTTCTTTTGCTTGCAGTGCAGTGGGGAGGAGCAGCAGGAGGGCCAAAGCGCCCGGAATAAAGGTGTTAAAGGCAGATTTCATTGTTTTCTCTCTAGTAGTGATGACGGTGCTGATGCAGGTTCATCTAGAAACACCCCAAGCAGATCTGTATGCCGGGGTACCCAGTAAGAGCAGGATCTGTACCAGTCATACTTTGGATTGAAAATTTTTTTAACCTTATGATTTATATCAATTTATTGTTTGGTTTTGATGGTGATCGAGGCGATTGTCGTCCGGGTTTCCGAATATGTGTAAGGGAAGTGTTCGGTTGCCCGATATCTCCTACAACGCAAATCTAGGATTCCCACATTTTCGACAGGGCATTAGTGCTAAAGAAAATGGTTCAGGGGTCGATGATCCTTTCAGGATCATTTTTTGTGCAGGAGCTTATATGTCCATTTCAGTTGGTTTTCCAAACGCGGGCGGCATCACAATTGCCGGTAAATCGCTCGCTACAATCAACGCATTTAACGATGCGGCGACAGACGCCGCGACGCAACTGGCGGGTGGCAAGGAAGGTGACAGCAAGCAAGTCAGGACAGGCCCGGTAGGGCAAAACCCGGGCGCGGAGACCCAGGCGGATGACGGTGGTAACCAAAGCATCACGGTGAAGATGCTGCTCAAACGCATGAAGGAACTGCAAGAACAATTGCGTCAGCAACAACAGCAACTGGAGGCTGCCCAAGCGGCGTCATATCCGACGCCGGAAGCCAAGACCACCGCGGTCATGGCGATTCAGGGGCAGATCGCTCAAACCAACGGTGCGCTGATGGAGGTGAGCAGCAGCCTGGTCAAGGAGCTGGGCAAGGGGGCCAATAGCGGTTCGGTGGTCAACACCACGGCATAATCGACATTGCCGTTTTTTTCGCCAACCAGATCACAAGACGGCTTTTTCTGGCCGTTGACAAATGTCAGCAGGGTTCGCATAGTTCGGTCTACGCAAACGTTTGCGCGAGCCGGTCGACGGTTTGATCCCAGTTGGCCGGCGATCCTCGTTCCCACGTATCAGAGCGCTGGTGAACGGATTTGAAGCGTATGCATAAGCGTTGCTCACAATAATCATAAGATCGGAGTGAACTCATGAAGCTGCCATTCGCTGGACGTCTTCTCGCTGTCGCTATGCTGGCTGCCGCATCCACCGTTTTGCCCCTCTCTTCGGCCTTCGCCGACACTGAAAAACCTAAAGTCGCGCTGGTCATGAAGTCACTGGCCAACGAGTTCTTCCTGACCATGGAAGACGGCGCCAAGGATTACCAGAAAGAACATCCTGCCGATTTCGAGCTGATCTCCAACGGGATCAAGGACGAAACGGACACGGCTGGCCAGACGCGCATCGTCGAGCAAATGATTCTGGCCAAGGTCAATGCGCTGGTCATTGCGCCAGCTGACTCCAAGGCTATGGTTCCGGTGATCAAGAAAGCTATCGATGCCGGTATCACTGTGATCAACATCGACAATCAGCTGGACCCGGCCGTCGTCAAAAGCAAGAACATGACCGTACCGTTCGTAGGCCCGGATAACCGCAAAGGCGCGCGTCTGGTCGGCGAGTACCTGGCCAAACAGCTGAAGGCCGGTGACGAAGTCGGCATCATCGAAGGTGTTTCCACCACCACCAATGCCCAGGCTCGCACCGCTGGCTTCAAGGATGCAATGGAAGCGGCGCAGATCAAGGTCGTCTCGTTGCAGTCCGGTGACTGGGAAATCGATAAAGGCAACAAGGTTGCCGCCTCGATACTCAGCGAGTACCCGGAAACCAAGGCCCTGCTGGCGGGTAACGACAGCATGGCGGTCGGTGCCGTTTCGGCGGTGCGCGCAGCAGGCAAGGCGGGCAAGGTGCAAGTGGTCGGTTACGACAATATCAATGCCATCAAACCAATGCTCAAGGACGGCCGCGTATTGGCGACTGCCGATCAGTTTGCCGCCAAGCAAGCAGTGTTTGGCATTGAAACCGCACTGAAAATACTCAAGGGCGAGAAGGTCGACAGTGGCACCAATGGCGTAATCGAAACTCCGGTTGAGCTGGTTACCAAGTAGTCATTCTGGCGACACAACGGCGCTCGCTCGGAAGGGCGAGCGCATGGAGAGTTTTTTATGTCAGTTTGTGCCCCGAACGCAGTCCTTTCGGTCAGCGGTGTCGGCAAGACGTATGCGCAACCGGTGTTGACCGGCATTGACCTGACGCTGATGCGTGGTGAAGTGCTGGCGTTGACCGGCGAGAACGGTGCTGGCAAAAGCACGCTGTCGAAAATCATTGGCGGGCTAGTCACTCCGACCACCGGTCAAATGCAATTCCAGGGACGCGATTACCGTCCTGGCAGCCGAACCCAGGCTGAAGAGCTGGGCATACGCATGGTCATGCAGGAGCTCAATCTGCTGCCGACCTTGTCTGTCGCGGAAAACCTGTTTCTCGATAACCTGCCCAGCAATGGCGGATGGATTAGCCGCAAGCAACTGCGCAAAGCGGCAATCGCCGCGATGGCTCAGGTCGGGCTCGATGCGATCGATCCGGACACGCTGGTCGGTGAGCTGGGGATCGGTCATCAGCAAATGGTCGAGATCGCGCGCAACCTGATCGGCGACTGCCATGTACTGATTCTCGATGAGCCGACGGCGATGTTGACGGCTCGCGAAGTCGAGATGCTCTTCGAGCAAATCACCCGCCTGCAAGCCCGTGGCGTGGCGATCATTTACATTTCCCATCGGCTGGAAGAGCTGGCGCGGGTTGCTCAGCGCATCGCGGTATTGCGTGACGGCAATCTGGTCTGCGTCGAGCCGATGGCCAACTACAACAGCGAGCAACTGGTTAATCTGATGGTCGGCCGCGAGTTGGGCGAGCACATCGATCTGGGCCCTCGACACATCGGTGCACCGGCGCTGACCGTCAAAGGACTGAGTCGTTCGGACAAGGTTCGCGATGTGTCTTTCGAGGTGCGCAGCGGCGAGATTTTCGGAATATCCGGTTTGATCGGGGCAGGGCGTACGGAGCTGCTGCGGCTGATCTTCGGTGCCGATGCGGCAGACAGTGGCACGGTCGCGCTGGGTTCGCCGGCGCAAGTGGTGAGCATTCGTTCGCCCGCCGATGCGGTCGGTCACGGCATTGCCCTGATCACCGAGGATCGCAAAGGCGAAGGCCTGCTACTGACTCAGTCGATCAGCGCCAACATCGCCCTGGGCAATATGCCGATGATCTCCAGTGGTGGCATTGTGAATGCGGGTGACGAGATGGCGCTGGCGCAGCGTCAGATCGATGCCATGCGCATTCGCAGTTCCAGTCCTGCGCAACTGGTTAGCGAGCTGTCGGGTGGCAATCAACAGAAGGTGGTGATCGGCCGCTGGCTTGAGCGCGAGTGTTCGGTGCTGTTGTTCGATGAGCCGACTCGCGGTATCGATGTCGGTGCCAAGTTCGATATTTATGCGTTGCTCGGCGAGTTGACGCGCCAGGGCAAGGCGCTGGTGGTGGTGTCCAGCGATCTGCGCGAGCTGATGTTGATTTGCGACCGTATTGGCGTGTTGTCGGCCGGACGCTTGATCGACACCTTCGAACGCGACAGCTGGACTCAGGATGATTTGCTTGCCGCCGCTTTTGCCGGCTACCAAAAACGTGATGCGTTGCTCCATGAAGCGGCGCCTAGGGATCTCCCATGAAAACTGCAATGTCTGCTGGCAAACCCGTAGTGTCTGCTGGCAAGCGTAGTGGCAATTTTTACGGCCTCGGTACCTACCTTGGCCTGGCCGGTGCCTTGCTGGCGATGATTGCGCTGTTCTCGGTCTTGAGCAGCCATTTCCTCTCTTATGACACTTTCAGCACGCTGGCCAACCAGATCCCGGACCTGATGGTGCTCGCAGTCGGCATGACGTTCGTGTTGATCATCGGCGGCATCGACCTTTCGGTGGGTTCGGTACTGGCCTTGGCGGGCTCGACCGTCAGCGTGGCAATCCTCGGCTGGGGTTGGAGCGTCTTGCCGGCAGCGCTGCTGGGCATGGCCGCTGCCGCAGCGGCCGGGACCATCACCGGTTCAATCACTGTGGCCTGGCGCATCCCGTCATTCATTGTTTCGCTGGGTGTGCTGGAGATGGCTCGCGGCGTTGCCTATCAGATGACAGGCTCGCGCACGGCCTACATCGGTGATGCCTTTGCCTGGCTGTCCAATCCGATTGCCTTGGGTATTTCACCGTCATTCATTATCGCGTTGCTGGTTATCTTCATCGCCCAGGCGGTGTTGACCCGTACCGTGTTCGGTCGCTACCTGATCGGTATCGGCACCAACGAGGAAGCTGTGCGTCTGGCGGGTATCAACCCAAAACCCTACAAGATTCTGGTGTTCAGCCTGATGGGGTTGCTGGCGGGTATTGCCGCGCTGTTCCAGATTTCGCGTCTGGAAGCGGCGGACCCGAATGCCGGTTCCGGCCTGGAGCTGCAAGTCATCGCTGCCGTGGTGATCGGTGGCACCAGCCTGATGGGCGGTCGTGGCTCGGTGATCAGCACCTTCTTCGGTGTCTTGATCATTTCTGTACTGGCTGCCGGGTTGGCGCAAATCGGCGCGACCGAACCGACCAAACGTATCATCACCGGCGCAGTGATCGTGGTTGCAGTGGTGTTGGACACCTACCGCAGCCAACGTGCAAGTCGACGGAGCTGAATCATGGCAACGATCAAGGATGTAGCAGCGCTCGCGGGGATCTCCTACACCACGGTTTCCCACGTGGTAAACAAGACCCGGCCGGTCAGTGAAGAAGCTCGGCTCAAGGTCGAGGCCGCGATCAAAAGCCTGGACTACGTGCCCAGTGCCGTGGCGCGCTCGCTCAAAGCAAAAACCACCGCGACCATCGGTCTGCTGGTGCCCAACAGCCTCAACCCGTACTTCGCGGAGTTGGCCCGTGGTATCGAAGATTACTGCGAGCGTAATGGCTATTGCGTGATCCTCTGCAACTCCGACGACAACCCGGACAAGCAGCGCAGTTACCTGCGCGTGCTGTTGGAAAAACGCATTGACGGGCTGATTGTCGCGTCCGCTGGCGGCGATAGCGGGTTGGCGCAAGGGCTAGCGGGCGTGCGTACGCCGATGGTGATCGTCGACCGTGGGTTGGAGGGGCTCGATGCGGACATGGTGCGCATCGATCATGAATACGGCGCTTATCTTGCGACCCGGCATTTGCTCGAACTGGGCCATCGCGACATCGCCACCATCGGCGGTCCGGCACATACCAGCGTGGCGCAGATGCGTCTGGCAGGTTACTGCCGGGCCTTGCAAGAGGCAGGCGTCGAAGTGCCGAAAGAGCGGATGCTCGAAAGTGATTTCACCAGCACCGGTGGTTACAGCGCGGCGACAATATTGCTGGAAAAGAACCCGCCCAGCGCAATTTTTGCCGGCAACGACATGATCGGTATCGGCGTACTGCGGGCCGCCGCCGAGCGCAATGTCCGGGTGCCCAGCGAGCTGTCGGTCATCGGTTTCGACGATATTCAGATGAGCCGTTATGTCTATCCAGCGCTGACCACCGTCGGCCAGTCGATCCTGCAGCTTGGCGAAATGGCTGCGGAGGTCCTGTTGCGACGGATCGCGACCCCTGAACTGGCGACCGATCAGCGGATCGTGAGGCCCAGCATTGTCATGCGAGAGTCGACCGCGCCGCTGGCCGGCGTATTCGACCAATACCGCTGAAGCGAATTGATGAGTAGGGATGTATGCCAGCAAAAGTAGTGGTTGTAGGCAGTCTGAACATGGACCTGGTAACCCGCGCCCAGCGGTTGCCGCATGCAGGAGAAACGCTGCATGGCGAGTCGTTTGCCACCGTGTCGGGCGGCAAGGGCGCTAATCAGGCGGTCGCGTCTGCCCGACTGGGTGCGCAGGTGTCGATGATCGGCTGCGTGGGTGACGATGCTTATGGCGAGCAGTTGCGCGCTGCGCTGCTGGCAGAACAGATCGATTGTCAGGCGCTGACATCGGTCGAGGGTTCCAGCGGCGTGGCGCTGATCGTGGTCGATGACAACAGCCAGAATGCGATTGTCATCGTTGCGGGTGCCAACGGTCAGCTGACACCTGGCATGGTCGCGGGGTTCGATACGGTGCTTGCGGCGGCCGACGTGATCATCTGTCAGCTGGAAGTGCCGATGCACACGGTTGGTTATGTTCTCAAGCGTGGTCGTGAGCTGGGCAAGACGGTGATCCTGAATCCGGCGCCGGCAACGAGCCCATTGCCGGCCGACTGGTATTCGTCAGTCGATTACCTGATCCCCAATGAAAGCGAAGCTTCGGCCCTGAGCGGTTTGCCGGTGGACTCTCTGGAGAGCGCCGAGCTGGCCGCGAGCCGATTGATCGCCGCCGGTGCCGGCAAGGTCATCATCACGTTGGGGCCCCTGGGTTCATTGTTCGCCAACGGACAGAGTGTTGAACATTTTCCGGCACCCAAGGTCAAGGCAGTCGACACCACCGCGGCTGGCGACACCTTTGTCGGCGGTTTTGCCGCGGCCCTGGCCGCTGGCAAAAGCGAAGTCGAGGCCATTCGTTTTGGTCAGGTCGCCGCCGCCTTGTCGGTGACGCGGGCCGGTGCGCAACCCTCGATTCCTTCCTTGTCAGACGTACAGGCCTTTAAAGCATCATGAAAAAAACACCCTTGCTCAATATCGCGTTGTCACGGCTGATTGCCTCTCTGGGCCATGGCGACATGGTCGTGATTGGCGATGCCGGTCTGCCGGTGCCGCCCGGGGTTGAGTTGATCGACCTGGCATTGACCCAGGGCATTCCGGATTTTGTCAGTACCTTGCGCGTCGTGCTCAGTGAGATGCAGGTGGAAAGCCATGTGCTGGCCGAAGAAATCCTGCTCAAGCAGCCGCCGGCGCTGCAGGCGATCGACGAGTTGACGGCCAATGCCGCGATGGGCCAGCGGCGGTTGCTGAGTCATGACGAGTTCAAGCTCCTTAGCCGACAGGCGCGGGCGATTGTTCGTACGGGCGAATGTCAGCCGTACTGCAACATCGTGCTGGTCGCTGGAGTGACTTTCTAGTCCGCCATATCCCGATTTGATTTACCCACGCACAAGGAGTGCGCTATGCACCGCTATGCTCAAAGACTGCATCACCTGATCCGGAGTCTGCTGCTTTTGTCCTTGCTCACCGCTACAGGCGCCCACGCGGCGGAAAAGATTGATCTGATCATCGACACCGATCCGGGTGCCGATGACGTCGTTGCGCTGCTGTTTGCCCTGGCGTCGCCCGAAGAACTGAACATTCGCGCATTGACCACCGTCGCCGGTAACGTGCGCCTGGACAAAACCTCGCGTAATGCGCGGCTGGCCCGCGAGTGGGCTGGGCGCGAAGAGGTGCCGGTCTATGCGGGTGCACCGAAACCGCTGATGCGCACGCCAATCTATGCCGAGAACATTCATGGCAAGGAAGGCCTGTCGGGTGTCACGGTGCACGAGCCGAAGAAAGGTCTGGCCAAAGGCGATGCGGTCAGTTATCTGATTGACACGTTGCGCGCGGCCAGGCCTCACAGCATCACTATCGCAATGCTCGGGCCGCAGACCAACCTGGCGCTGGCATTAATTCAGGATCCGGAAATCACCCAAGGCATCAAGGAAGTGGTGATCATGGGTGGTGCGCATTTCAACGGCGGCAACATTACCCCGGTGGCCGAGTTCAATCTGTTCGCTGATCCGCATGCCGCTGAAGTGGTCCTCAAGAGCGGTGTCAAGCTGACCTATTTGCCGCTGGACGTCACCCACAAGATCCTGACCAGTGATGCTCGTCTGAAGCAGATTGCCGCGCTGAACAATAACGCCAGCAAGCTGGTGGGCGATATTCTCAACGAATACGTCAAAGGCGACATGGAACACTACGGTATTCCAGGTGGCCCGGTGCATGACGCTACGGTGATCGCGTACCTGCTCAAGCCGGAACTGTTTACCGGTCGTGCGGTGAACGTGGTCGTCGACAGTCGCGAAGGGCCGACCTTTGGCCAGACCATCGTTGACTGGTACGACGGCCTGAAAGCTCCGAAGAACGCCTTCTGGGTCGCGAACGGCGATGCACAGGGCTTCTTTGACTTGCTGACGGCGCGTCTCGCCCGTCTCAAGTAAGTCATACCCCCGCAGGTGCCAGCCTGCGGGGTTTTACTCCCTTTACGTGTGGGCGGCGCCCATGTCGTCGATGGGGTACTTCTCGAATACCTGTTCGATGAACTGTTGAGCGGCTTTCGTGCCCAGGTCCTTGACCAGCAGGTCTATGCCAATGATTGCCAGCTCTTCCGGGGTGCTGGGGCTGTAAGAGCTGTGGCCTTGGGGCCAGCTGACTTTGATGTCGGCGTCGATGGTCACGGTGGTCATGAGTGTCTCGCGAGGTCGGGAAGTCTGTCTGTCGAGTTAACCACCTTGCGCAGCTTTTGGCACTCCGACTTAGGCGTGAACGGAGGGCTATGCGACACTTGGGCTTTGTAGATTTCAAGGACAGCGCTGTGCAGATTGATTTGAATACCCCGGACGGCTTGACGCTAGAGGCAGTGCGCCAGCTGCTGGCGTCTGCCAGCGACGATACGCACACCCAGTTACGGGTCACCAAGTCAGGGATTGCCTACATTTCGTCAGGTGTTGTCGGCGGAACGGATATCGACGGGCTGCTGTTTCGCCTTGAGACGTGGGCCAAGGGCTCCGGGTATGTAGGCATGGTTGCCGCCAGTGATGAGGTCTGGGTCATGCAGATATTCAACGCATTGAAGCAGAACTGGCCGAAGCCACCCTTTGATTACATCGATATCTACTGAGCCTGCTCATATTCAGTCACGATTGCGCACTGAACAGCAGGTGATAGCTCAGGCAAACTTGCGTGTTTGACGGCTTTGAAGGCGGGGGGATGGTACTGACCATGAAACCAAACGCCCAAACGACTGTCGCACGAATGCAGTTCAACTATTGAAAAGGAGGCGTCATGCCTTGGAAGCTCGCGTCATTGGGTACTTTGCTGGTCGCCGGCATGTTGGCGGGTTGCAGCAGTACCTCCGAGTCGGCAAAAAGCCCTGTGGTGGCCGAGGCTGGTAGCGGCCGTTGTGAGGCAAAGGCTGCTGAATTCACCGTTGGCCAAAAGGCTTCGCCAGAATTGCTGGAGCAGGCCCGCACGCGTTCCGGGTCGCAGACTGCACGAGTTCTCAGGCCGAACGACATGATCACTCTGGAATACCGTTCGGATCGTTTGAACCTCAACACCGACGCCAGCCTGATCATTACCCGCGTCAACTGCGGCTGATCGCTTCAGGCTTTTGTTGCGTCCATAAAAAACCCCGTCACATGGACGGGGTTTTTTTAGTGCGCCAGGAAATTACTCTGGGCGAACTTGTGCAGCTTGCATACCCTTTTGGCCTTTCTCAGCCACGAAGGAAACGGTTTGGCCTTCTTTCAGGCTTTTGAAACCGTCGCTTTCGATAGCTTTGAAGTGTACGAACAGGTCGTCACCGCCACCTTGAGGAGTGATGAAGCCGAAGCCTTTTTCATCGTTGAACCATTTAACGGTGCCGGTTTGGCGATTAGACATGGTGTATCTCCAAGAAACATATATTTTCAGTAGTGCTGTGCTGCTCAGGCCAACTGGGCACACCGGAGTATCATAGTCGAAATGTTCGATTTGGGAGCCCCCCGGACGTGCTGTTTGCCTTCGTATCGTCTGTTCTTTGTCACTGTATATGGCTGGAAGCCCCGGTTTAAAAGGGTTTCAGCCAGATACACGCCCTGTAAAAAAAGCTGTAAAAGCTGCGTAATTTGTCTGAAATAGTGGCTTTTCAGCTGTTTTTTACTCGCCAGGGCCGGTGTTTTTAGCCCTGCGGCAGCTTATTTAACGACTCTGCAGGCCGCAATGGCGTCCAGCGCCTTGGTTCGCAGCTCCGCACTCGGCTGTTTTGTCTTGCTCATCAGCTCGCTGATTTCGGCAGTCGTAAACTTCTCGTTCAGCTTGTCCGCGCCACAGGCACAATGTTGTTCGGCTGTTTTCTGGTCGACGCTCTGACTGGCGGCACCAACGCAGTCCTTCATATAGCTTTCGCGAACCCCGGCAGGCCAGGCAGCCTGCGCGCTCAGCGGGAGCAGCATGATCAGTGGGGAGGCAAGGGCGATAAGGCGGATAAGACGCATAGCTGGAACTCCATGAGGTCGATAATGTGTGGCGATTCTCAGCCTATTTGAGGTGGGCCGTACATCTCAAGTTCACTTTTTTGATGCAAAAGCCCTGAATTCAGCGTTGGCCAAACAAGGTCGCGGCGACGACCGTTCATCTGTGCTAGGATCCAGCGCTTGGGTATTTTCAGGCTCTGGACGATCTGTTCGCCAGTAGCGGCCAATACCCGAATAACCCTGATTTGATCTCCAGTCACTCTGGTTCGGTTTCCGGTTGGCCGCAAGGCTCCTGCCGCTGTAAGGCAGGCGTTCATTATTGAATGGCCTGGACTGAATCGCGTACTGGCTGCTCATCCCAACCCACGTGACCTTTGGTAGGGGTCACCACTAGGAGAGGAGGCGCCATGCCCACTATTACTCTTCCCGACGGCAGTCAACGTTCCTTCGATCATCCGGTTTCCGTAGCCGAGGTCGCGGCCTCCATTGGTGCCGGTCTGGCCAAGGCCACCGTGGCCGGCAAGGTCAACGGCAAACTGGTTGACGCCAGCGATGTCATCGACAGCGACGCGACCCTGCAAATCATCACGCCCAAGGATGAAGAGGGGGTGGAGATCATTCGCCACTCTTGCGCTCACCTGATTGGCCACGCGGTCAAGCAGCTGTACCCGACGGCGAAAATGGTGATCGGTCCGGTCATCGATGAAGGCTTCTATTACGACATCGCCTACGAGCGTCCTTTTACTCCGGACGACCTGGCGGCGATCGAGCAGCGCATGCACCTGCTGATCGAAAAAGATTACGACGTCATCAAGAAAGTCACTCCGCGTGCCGAAGTGATCGACGTGTTCACCAGTCGCGGCGAAGACTACAAACTGCGCCTGGTCGAAGACATGCCGAACGAGCAGGCCATGGGCCTGTACTATCACGAAGAATACGTCGACATGTGCCGCGGTCCGCACGTGCCGAACACCCGCTTCCTGAAATCCTTCAAGCTGACCAAGCTGTCCGGTGCCTACTGGCGCGGCGATGCCAAAAACGAGCAGTTGCAGCGCGTTTACGGCACTGCCTGGGCTGACAAGAAGCAACTGGCGGCTTACATCCAGCGTATCGAAGAAGCTGAAAAGCGCGACCATCGCAAGATCGGCAAGCGTCTCGGCCTGTTCCATACCCAGGAAGAAGCGCCGGGCATGGTTTTCTGGCACCCGAACGGCTGGACCCTGTACCAGGTACTCGAGCAGTACATGCGCCAGGTTCAGCGTGAAAACGGCTACCTGGAGATCAAGACTCCGCAAGTGGTTGACCGTAGCCTGTGGGAGAAATCCGGGCACTGGGCCAACTACGCCGAGAACATGTTCACCACGCAGTCGGAAAGCCGCGACTACGCGATCAAGCCAATGAACTGCCCTTGCCACGTGCAAGTGTTCAATCAGGGCCTGAAAAGCTACCGCGAACTGCCGATGCGTCTGGCCGAATTCGGTGCTTGCCACCGTAACGAGCCGTCCGGTGCGCTGCACGGCATCATGCGCGTGCGCGGGTTCACCCAGGATGATGCGCACATCTTCTGTACTGAAGAGCAGATGCAGGCCGAATCCGCTGCGTTCATCAAGCTGACCATGGATGTCTACGCCGATTTCGGCTTTACCGACGTCGAAATGAAGCTGTCCACTCGTCCGGAAAAACGCGTCGGCTCCGATGAGCTTTGGGATCGCGCAGAATCGGCGCTGGCCTCAGCCCTTGATAGTGCGGGCCTGCCGTACGATCTGCAGCCAGGCGAGGGTGCTTTCTACGGTCCGAAAATCGAGTTCTCGCTAAAAGATTGCCTCGGTCGTGTCTGGCAATGTGGTACCTTGCAGCTCGATTTTAACCTGCCGATCCGTCTGGGAGCCGAATACGTCTCCGAAGACAACAGTCGCAAGCACCCGGTAATGTTGCACCGGGCGATCCTGGGTTCCTTCGAGCGTTTCGTCGGGATTCTGATCGAGCATTACGAGGGCGCGTTCCCTGCGTGGCTGGCTCCGACTCAGGCAGTGATCATGAATATCACTGATAAACAGGCAGATTTTGCCGCTGAAGTTGAAAAAACTCTCAATCAAAGCGGTTTTCGTGCCAAGTCTGACTTGAGAAATGAAAAGATCGGCTTTAAAATCCGCGAGCATACTTTGCTCAAGGTTCCCTATCTCTTGGTTATTGGAGATCGGGAAGTCGAGATGCAGACTGTCGCTGTGCGTACTCGTGAAGGTGCTGACCTGGGCTCGATGCCCGTCGCCCAGTTCGCTGAGTTCCTCGCGCAAGCGGTTTCCCGGCGTGGTCGCCCAGATTCGGAGTAATTATTATTAAGCGTGAAATGAGACAAGATAAACGAGCTGCACCGAAAGCCCCGATCAACGAGAATATCTCGGCACGCGAGGTTCGGTTAATTGGCGCTGACGGCGAGCAGATTGGCATCGTCTCGATTGATGAAGCGCTTCGTATTGCTGAAGAAGCCAAGCTTGATCTGGTAGAAATCTCCGCAGACGCAGTCCCACCGGTTTGCCGTGTGATGGACTACGGCAAATCGATCTTCGAAAAGAAGAAGCAGATTGCTGCGGCGAAGAAAAACCAGAAGCAGATTCAGGTTAAAGAAATCAAGTTTCGTCCAGGGACGGAGGAAGGGGATTACCAGGTAAAACTGCGCAACCTGGTACGTTTCCTGAGTGACGGGGACAGGGCCAAGGTATCCTTGCGATTCCGCGGCCGTGAGATGGCCCACCAGGAGCTGGGGATGGAACTCCTCAAGCGGGTTGAAGGTGACCTGCTCGAGTACGGTTCGGTCGAACAGCATCCTAAGATGGAAGGACGCCAGCTGATCATGGTCATCGCCCCGAAAAAGAAGAAGTAATCAACAGGGCACGGCAGGCCTTGCGATTATGTTTATCAACTGAATGCGGAGTATCCGAACATGCCAAAGATGAAAACTAAAAGTGGTGCTGCTAAGCGGTTTCTGAAAACTGCTAACGGTATCAAGCACAAGCACGCTTTCAAGAGCCACATCCTGACCAAAATGTCGACCAAGCGTAAGCGTCAACTGCGCGGTAGCAGCTTGCTGCATCCGTCTGACGTGGCAAAAGTCGAGCGCATGCTGCGCCTTCGTTAATTTTTGGTTAAGAATAGAGGAAGTAACTCATGGCTCGTGTAAAGCGTGGCGTCATTGCCCGTAAACGTCACAAAAAAATTCTGAAACTTGCTAAAGGCTACTACGGCGCTCGCTCGCGCGTATTCCGTGTTGCCAAGCAAGCGGTAATCAAGGCAGGCCAATACGCCTACCGTGACCGTCGTCAGAAAAAACGTCAGTTCCGCGCTCTGTGGATCGCTCGTATCAACGCTGGTGCACGTATCAACGGTCTGTCCTACAGCCGTTTCATCGCCGGCCTGAAAAAAGCGTCCATCGAGATCGACCGTAAGGTTCTGGCTGATCTGGCAGTGAACGAAAAAGCGGCGTTTGCTGCGATTGTCGAGAAAGCTAAAGCCACCTTGGCTTAAGTACCCCCGACAGTCACCCGGCCTCACCTCTGTGGGGCCAGGTGTTAAACGTCATAAATAGGGGAAGAGCCTTCAAGCTCTTCCCCTATTTTGTATCTGGAGTCTGTACATGGAAAACCTGGATGCGCTGGTCTCTCAAGCACTAGAGGCTGTGCAAAGCGCTGAAGATATCAATGCCCTGGAGCAAATCCGGGTTCACTACCTTGGCAAAAAGGGCGAATTGACTCAGGTGATGAAGACCCTGGGGAATTTGCCGGCAGAAGAGCGTCCGCAAGTCGGCGCCCTGATTAACGTTGCCAAGGAGCGTGTCACAGAGGTTCTCAATGCGCGCAAGGCACTGTTTGAAGAGGCCGATCTGGCCGCCAAACTGTCCGCCGAGTCCATTGACGTGACCCTGCCTGGCCGTGGTCAGACCTCGGGTGGTCTGCATCCGGTTACTCGCACTCTGGAACGTATCGAACAGTTTTTCACCCATATCGGCTACGGCATCGCCGAAGGCCCTGAGGTCGAAGACGACTATCACAACTTCGAGGCGCTCAACATCCCAGGCCATCACCCGGCCCGGTCGATGCATGACACCTTCTATTTCAATGCCAACATGTTGCTGCGCACCCATACCTCGCCGGTACAGGTCCGCACCATGGAATCGAAACAGCCGCCGATCCGCATCGTCTGCCCAGGCCGTGTGTACCGCAGCGACTCCGATATCACCCACTCGCCGATGTTCCACCAGGTCGAAGGCTTGCTGGTCGACCGCGACATCAACTTCGCTGACCTGAAAGGGACCATCGAAGAGTTCCTGCGCGTGTTCTTCGAAAAAGAACTGGCAGTGCGTTTCCGCCCTTCGTATTTCCCGTTCACCGAGCCGTCCGCCGAAGTCGACATGGAATGCGTGATGTGCAGCGGTAAAGGTTGCCGCGTCTGCAAGCAGACTGGCTGGCTGGAAGTGATGGGCTGCGGCATGGTTCACCCGAACGTGCTGCGCATGTCCGGGATCGACCCGGAAGAGTTTTCGGGCTTTGCCTTCGGCATGGGCGTTGAACGTCTGGCCATGCTGCGTTACGGCGTGAACGACTTGCGTCTGTTCTTCGACAACGACTTGCGGTTCCTCGCGCAATTTCGCTAGTCGTAACGAATTCTTAGGAGAGCAGGATGAAATTCAGTGAACAATGGCTGCGCGGCTGGGTAAGCCCGCAGGTAAGTCGCGACGAGCTGGTTGCTCGTCTGTCGATGGCCGGTCTTGAGGTCGATAGCGTTACTCCGGCCGCCGGTGAATTCAGTGGCGTGGTCGTGGGCGAGGTGCTGAGCACCGAGCAGCACCCGGACGCCGACAAGCTGCGTGTTTGCCAGGTCAGCAATGGCGCTGAGACCTTCCAGGTAGTTTGCGGTGCGCCAAACGTGCGCCCGGGCCTGAAGATCCCGTTCGCCATGATCGGTGCCGAACTGCCAGGCGACTTCAAAATCAAGAAAGCCAAGCTGCGTGGCGTTGAGTCCAACGGCATGCTGTGCTCGCAAGCCGAACTGCAAATCGGTGAAGGTAACGATGGCCTGATGGAATTGCCGGCCGATGCGCCGGTCGGTCAGGACATTCGTGAATACCTGAGCCTGGACGACGCCAGCATCGAGGTCGACCTGACCCCGAATCGCGGTGATTGCCTGTCCCTGGCCGGCCTGGCCCGTGAAGTCGGTGCGCTCTACGCTGCCGAAGTCACACGCCCGGTCGTTGCCAGTGTTCCAGCCGCGCACGATGAAGTGCGTTCGGTTGAGGTTCTGGCGCCTGCTGCTTGCCCGCGTTACCTGGGCCGCGTGATCCGTAACGTCGACCTGTCCAAGCCTACGCCGCTGTGGATGGTCGAGCGTCTGCGTCGCGCTGACGTGCGCAGCATCGACGCTGCCGTCGACATCACCAACTACGTGATGCTGGAACTGGGTCAACCGCTGCACGCTTTCGATCTTGCCGAAATCAATGGCGGCATTCGCGTGCGCATGGCCGAAGAAGGCGAGAAGCTGGTGCTGCTCGACGGTCAGGAAGTCAGCCTGCGTAGCGATACGCTGGTGATTGCCGACCATTCCCGTGCCCTGGCGATTGCCGGCGTGATGGGTGGCGAGCACAGCGGTGTATCCGCGACCACTCGCGATGTGTTCCTGGAAAGCGCGTTCTTCGATCAGATCGCCGTTGCTGGCAAGGCTCGTTCCTACGGCCTGCACACCGACGCCTCGCACCGCTACGAGCGTGGCGTGGACTGGCAGCTGGCCCGTGAAGCCATGGAGCGCGCCACCGGCCTGCTGCTGGAAATCACTGGCGGCGAAGCAGGTCCGATCATCGAAACCGTCAGCGAGCAGCACCTGCCGTCGATTGCTCCGGTCACTCTGCGTGCCCAGCGCATCACCCAGATGCTGGGTATGGAAATGGATTCAGCCGAAGTCGAGCGTCTGCTCAGTGCCTTGGGTCTGAAGATTTCCGCGGATGGGGCAGGGCAGTGGCGCGTTGAAGTGCCAAGCCATCGCTTCGATATCAGCCTGGAAGTCGACCTGATCGAAGAGCTGGCCCGTCTGTACGGTTACAACCGTCTGCCGGTTCGCTACCCGCAAGCCCGTCTGGCACCGCAAGCCAAGGCTGAAGCGCGTAGCGATCTGCCTGAACTGCGCCGCCTGCTGGTGGCTCGTGGTTATCAGGAAGCGATCACCTACAGCTTCATCGATCCGAAGCAGTTCGAACTGTTCAACCCGGGCGTCGAGCCTCTATTGCTGGCCAACCCGATCTCCAACGACATGGCTGCCATGCGTTCGTCGCTGTGGCCGGGTCTGGTCAAGGCGCTTCAGCACAACCTGAATCGCCAACAGGACCGCGTCCGTCTGTTCGAAAGTGGCCTGCGCTTCGTCGGTCAGCTGGAAGGCCTGAAGCAAGAGCCGATGCTGGCCGGTGTGGTCTGCGGCGGCCGTCTACCGGAAGGCTGGGCCCAAGGTCGCGATACCGTGGACTTCTTCGACGTCAAAGCCGATGTGGAAGCGGTGTTGGGCTTTGCCGGTGCTCTGGATTCGTTCAAATTCGTACCAGGCAGCCACCCTGCGTTGCACCCGGGTCAAACCGCGCGCATCGAGCGTGAAGGTCGCGTAGTCGGCTACATCGGCGCTATCCACCCTGAATTGTCGAAAACCCTCGGTCTCGACCGTCCGGTCTTCGTTTTCGAGCTGGTGCTGGCCGAAGTGGCGTTGGGCAAAATGCCTAAATTCAGCGAGTTGTCGCGCTTTCCTGAAGTGCGTCGTGACCTTGCGCTGCTGGCAGACAAAGACGTTGCAGCCAGTGCCGTACTGGAAGTAATCCGTGAAAATGCAGGCGAATGGCTGACGGACCTCAGGCTATTTGACGTGTATCAGGGTAAAGGTATTGATCCGCATAGAAAAAGCCTTGCAGTTGGCTTGACCTGGCAGCATCCATCGCGCACTCTTAATGACGATGAGGTGAATACCACGACGCAAAACATCCTCACCTCGCTCGAACAAAGGTTGAACGCCACGTTAAGGAAGTGACGTATGGGGGCTTTGACGAAAGCTGAGATGGCGGAACGTCTGTATGAAGAGCTGGGCCTGAACAAGCGGGAGGCCAAGGAATTGGTCGAACTGTTTTTTGAAGAAATCAGGCACGCTCTTGAAGACAACGAACAGGTGAAGTTGTCCGGTTTCGGCAACTTCGACCTTCGTGACAAACGCCAGCGGCCTGGCCGCAATCCGAAAACGGGAGAAGAAATCCCGATCACGGCTCGCCGTGTGGTCACCTTTCGTCCAGGGCAGAAGTTGAAGGCCCGAGTTGAGGCTTATGCTGGAACCAAGTCATAACGACGAGCTTCCCGTCATCCCAGGCAAACGCTACTTCACCATTGGTGAAGTCAGCGAGCTTTGTGCGGTAAAACCGCACGTGCTGCGCTACTGGGAGCAGGAGTTTCCTCAACTCAACCCCGTCAAGCGCCGCGGAAATCGCCGGTATTATCAGCGCCAGGATGTGCTGATGATCCGGCAGATCCGCGCGTTGCTCTACGACCAGGGGTTCACCATCGGCGGAGCGCGTCTGCGCCTTTCCGGCGATGAAGCCAAAGACGACACCACCCAATACAAGCAAATGATCCGCCAGATGATCGCTGAGCTCGAAGATGTTCTGGTGGTACTCAAGAAATAAATTCCTGCTTTTAAATACTTCCAGTTTTCAAAAGCTTGCGATATATTCTTGAGCGTTCCTCGAGATGAGGAACAGGTTTCACGCCTAGTCGGGGCGTAGCGCAGTCCGGTAGCGCACTAGCATGGGGTGCTAGGGGTCGAGTGTTCGAATCACTCCGTCCCGACCATATTTTTCAATGACTTAGCCGCTTTCGAGCGGCTTTGTCGTTTCTGCCATAGTGACTTTTCGAGTGACCTTGGCCTTTTCCTTTACGCTTCTCTCCTTTTCAGGATCGTCAGCGCTCGTGCGCGCGAGTCGGTTGCAAGCGTCTACCGAAAGAATGCTTGAGGTCGTGAATGCGGATCCGCAAGAATCCGCCATGCGCTGGCCTTAAGTACTTTTCCTGCCACTTCTTTGCTGCCCTGACCCGCGCCTTCTTCCAGGCCGAGGCATTCATGCGGTGCAGTTCCTGTTCGTAGTGGCGATTTAATGGTGCTAAATTTCTCTTCGGCAGCATCCTCCCTGAGCCAAGAAGGGCGCATCGTTCAATCGAAACCAGCATCCAGACGAGGATTACAGCTTCGCCGAGATCCAGGAGCAGCAGCTTGCAATTCTGGGTAATGTGTTCTGGTGGGGGATGTTTGCGTGCTGAGTGGCTTGCAGCGTGACAATTGAGGAAAGGAGCTCCGATGAAAAAGTTACTGATTGCGGGCTTGATCGCATTCATCGCCATTGCGATTTACACGCAGATAAGCCTATTCGTAGTGCCACCCATCGGCGCGTTGCCTGAGGGACGTACTGTAATCATGCTGAGACTGAACAAGACCAATTTCGTCGACAGCCCAGACGCCATGTGCGATCGGATGCAGGGCGGCGTCAGCTTATTGTGTCGAGGCATGATCATGGCCGCTGTAGTGGAAAAGACCAAAATCATCCTCCGCCTGCCCTATTCAGACTGGCTCTACTTGATATCAACAGATGGTAAGAGGTTTTCTCGGTAGTCTTTTGTAGGTCACCATGGCACCCAACAAACCTAGCAAAGAGCTGCGCCGCGACTTGAAAGCTGCCACGTTCGACATCGAGGAGGCCGTCTCGGAGGTTTCAGGCAGACAAAACAACGCAGGTGCACAGAGCTTCTGGAGGCCATGACGACGATCGAGAAGCTGCATGAGCAAGCTGATCGGCTGACTGCTTATGCTGATGAGGTGAGGGTGGGAAGGATTGTCAGATCCAAGCCGGAATAGATCGCGATCCTGAGTCATGTGTTTTGGCGGGGAATGTTGGTGTGCTAACAATTGAAAGACAGAGCAATGCCCTGCAGAAGGGTTACTGAATGCCGAAGAAAAAGCCGGAAAGTAAAGCAGCAGCTACCGCTGCTGAAATTGAGCGCTCTATTCAGGCCCTGAACAAAATGGCTGAACGCCTTTGGGGTGATGGCCGAGAAGCTGAGGCGAAAGCCCTCCTCGATGCCTTAGATGCGTTAAACAGGGCGCTTGATCGGATCAGGATTGGAGAGAGCCGCAGGGTTGCGACACTTCACTGAGAGATGTACGAGTCAGCTGGCCGCCGAGTTGTAGGCTGGTTAAATTGAAGGAGCGACGGCAGACATCTATGGGATTTCTTGAACTTTTATCCGACCTTCTCAGCGTCCTCGGCAATATTCAGCCTTACGAAAAACCTCGCAGGGTCTTCACGCGGGGATTTGTCGCATTCTGCGTTATGGTTGTGGTGCTTGAGCTGATGACGCTGAGCCAGTTCTATGGGCAGCCTGGGTGGTGCTTTGGCTTATGCGGATGAGGTGAAGGCGGGAAGGATTGTGCGGGGGAAGATTGAATAGATAGCCTAACCAAGAAGCCCTGCAAGTTTACGCTTGCAGGGCTTTTCTCGTTTTAGCCCCAGGGGAGCATGATCCATTGAAGTTCGGATTGATCTACGCTTAATGCTCTACAGAGAGGGTTGCGTGTCATGAGCGAAGATCGAGTGGTTGCGCTTGAGATAGCGCTTAAAACGGTAATGGCCGTCGCTGGGCGACAAGGCGTGGAAGCCGACGAGCTGTGCAGGAAGTCAATCGGCGCAATAATTGGCGACTCTGAGTTTAATTGGGTCAAGCCCGACCATGCTGAAGACGCCATCGCCGAGATTGAAATGGCTCAAGCTGCCATTGCGCACCTGTCTCTACCCTCGGCGAAATAAGCGGGTGCGGATCACGGCCGGCGTTGCGGCGTAAACGGATGGGGGACTGTGAGGTGGCTTCCCGGTTTTACTTGGGAGCCAAATCGCCGTACCAGTAAGCAGCCGTGACGCCGCCATCCATCAGAAAGTCGCTGCCTGTAATGAATGTGCCCTCAGGCCCCATGAGCAGTGCGCCTAAGGCGCCCACTTCGTCTGGCGTTCCACCGCGTCCTGCCGCGCTCTGGTCAATCATGCGCCGGTAGCCTTCGCCACGTGGGCCGCTCAGTTCGTCCCGCGCCAATGGTGTAAAGATGATGCCGGGGCTGATCGTATTGACTCGCGCGCCGCGTTTGCCCCAGCGCACAGCTTCTGCCATGACTCGCAACGAGTTCCCGCGCTTGGATATCTGGTAAGCGTTCAAAGGGTCGGTGACCTGATCGGCTTGAAGCATCCGGAGCGCGAGCAGATCGTCCGCTGGAGTTGTCGCCAACGCTTTGTTTTGTTCGGTACTCAACGCGGGCAAGCGGTGGCCGGATTGTGAAGCGATGACGATCGCGGAGCCGCCTTCGGCGATGACATTGCCGAACTCTTCAAGCACGACTGCCGTTCCATACAAATCAACCCGCAAAATGGTTGCTGCTGGCGCTTGAGACGGCGAAACACCAGCGGCGTGGATGACGCCGGTGATCTCTCCGATGGCCGTTGCGGTCTGCACCAGCGCCTGAACCGACTCGCGAGAGGAGACATCCACGATGGCCGTGGTGACCTCGAATCCTGCGTCAAGCAAGACCTTTGCCGCGGCATCGGCGTTTTCCTGTCGCAGGTCTGCCAGCAAGACGTGCTTACCGGCACTGACTCTGCGGGCAATGGCTTGGCCGATCGAACCGGCGCCAATAACGACAATCACTTTTGAAAGATTTTTCATGAGCATATCCCTCGTCAGGCTTGAGTTGACTCATCCGGTTGATCGCTTTTGCATGCAATCGTAGGCCATGATTTTCAGCCCGGAGTGGGCAGCTTGCCTGCACGCATCGCCGCAATGACTCCGCCATCGATCAGCAGATCACTTCCCGTCACGAAGCCTGCATCAGGCCCAAGAAGATAAGCAGCGGCAATCGCGACTTCCTCAGGCGGCGCCATGCGCTTGGCTGGGGAGGCTGCAATCATTGCTCTATAGCCGTCACCAATGGGGGAGTTGAGTTCGTGTTGCGCCAGTGGCGTTGCAATGATCCCAGGGCTCATTGAATTGACCCGGGCTCCACGCTCGCCCCAACTCACCGCTGCCGCCTGTACGCGAAGGTTGTTGGCACGTTTGGCCATCATGTAAGCCACCATGGAGTTAGGAACCGCATCCGCAGAAAGGAACGGGAGCTCGAGCAGTTCGTCCGCGGGCGTGAAAGCCAGCGCATGATCTTGCTCTGGAGTGAGGGCTGGCATCATATGGGCCGCCATGCTCGAGATAATGAGGCCAGCGCCGCCAGGCGCAATGACGCGCTCGAACTCTTCGAAGACGACGGCAGAACCATACAGATCGACTGCCAAAACACGGTCTGCAGGCGCCATGTTTGGCGATACACCCGCCGTATTGACCACCTGGACAACGCTGCCCAAAGCTGCCGCTGCGTCTGCCAGTGCCTTGACTGACGCTCTGGACGATACATCCACGAGACGCGTCTCGACGGTGTAGCTCGCACCCCGTAGAGTGTCGGCGGCGGCCTGTAAAGCCTGTTCATTGAAATCGGCGAGCAATAAAGTTTTGCCAAAACTCTGCCTGCGAGCAATGGCGAGGCCAATTCCACCGGCGCCGATTACGACAACAATCTCATTCTTCATAATGATTTCCTTCGGCTCTAGCCAATTAATGAACGGCGTCTATCCAGCGGTATCGCCTTGAATACGTTGCGCGGCATGCGAGGCGCGCTCATCGCAGCCACTGTTTAAACGCAGTTCTTTAGAAAGTGGTGTAGCGGGCACTCGCGATCATCCATACACCTTCATGCTTCTCGAGTACTAAAACGAACCTCAATCTCCAGAGCGCAGTCATGCCGTTAATGCTGGCGTTGAAAATGCCGCGACCTTGCACTGTGGAGCATTTTCCCTTGACGCTGACTTCAAGCGAATTCTGTTCCAGTTCTATTCGGTGATAGTTGAAGTCTCCCGACCAAACAAGATCAAGCCATTCGTGCTTTGGTTGAACGTAACCGGTGATATGCACCAGTGAGAAATCCGGTTCGAGCAAGCGATCAAGATCAGACGAACGAGCCTCTACCATGGCAGTGTGATAGGCGTTCAGGATTTCAATAATCTCTGAGCTTTCGTCAGCGTGCTCCATGGAACTCAACATGTATTTATCCTGTGAGCATTTAATAAAAAGTGCGTGTGATCCTGGATCGCTATGCCCGACAGCACGCCCTCAATGGTGCCGGACTCACCAGTCGCGGGAAGTACGGCTGTCCAATATAGAACGAGAGCATCCACATGATTAGATGCTAGGATCTGCATGAACTTATACTTTGAGATAATAAATGGATCGATCTGAACTCGGCGATCTGGCCGTTTTTCTGGTCGTGGCGCAGGAGCTGAGCTTCACTCGCGCAGCCGCACGACTCGCTACGTCACAGTCTTCGGTCAGTCAGACCATCCGCCGGCTCGAAGCACGCCTGGGCGTCAGATTGCTCGCCCGCACCACCCGGAGTATGGCCACGACGGAGGCGGGAGAGCGGTTACTGGAAACCGTACGACCCGCCTTTGGCAACATTGAAGCCAAACTGAGCGAGCTGAGTGAAATGCGCCAGAAACCGGCCGGCAGCGTTCGCATCACCGCGAGCAAGCACGCGGCTGAAGGTATCCTCTGGCCCACGGTTTCACGTCTGTTACTCGAGTATCCGGACATCAAGGTAGAGATATCCACCGATGCGGCATTAACAGACATCGTCACTGATCGCTTCGATGCTGGAGTGCGACTGGGTGAACAGATCGATCGGGACATGATTGCCGTACGGATCGGTCCTGACCTGCGAATGATCGTCGTCGGATCGCCGTCGTACCTGGCGCGCAGTCCAGCGATCAAGATGCCCCATGACCTGACTCGTCACGCGTGCATCAACGTGCGTTTGCCTTCATCGGGAGCTCTCTACGTTTGGGAGTTCCATAAGGAAGGACGTGACTTGAATGTACGGGTTGATGGCCCGTTGACGTTCAACAACATGCGCCTGGCGCAACAAGCGGCGGTAGAAGGTTTCGGCCTGGCATTTATATTTGAGGACGTTGCGCAGGAACAATTGCGATCCGGTCAGCTTGTTCAGGTGCTTGATGAGTGGTGCCCATTTTTTGCGGGATACCATCTTTATTTCCCCAGCCGACGTCAGCAGTCTCCCGCGTTTACATTATTGGTTGAGGCATTGCGCAAGAACGTCGATGCATCATTTTCGGGTACAAAATGGTGTCCGGCCTGAGCAACTTGGCCATGCGATGCTGCGGCATGAGAAGTTCGTTTTTCTACAGGACACCGCTGGCATCGGTTTGACGTTGCACACTCTTCAGGCCAGTCGGTGCGACTCGAAGCTGATCGACAGGCTTTCAGCGCGGTCGGGATGCGGCGCAAACGGACGGGGGCGGCGGGGTGGCTTCCCGGTTTTACCTGGGGGCCAAATCGCCGTACCAGTAAGCAGCCGTGACGCCGCCATCCATCAGAAAGTCGCTGCCTGTAATGAAGGCACCATGAGCAGTGCGCCCAAGGCGCCCACTTCATCTGGCGTTCCTCCGCGCCCTGCCGCGCTCAGGTCAATCATGCGCCGGTAGCCTTCGCCACGTGGGCCGCTCAGTTCGTCCCGCGCCAGTGGGGTAAAGATGATGCCGGGGCTGATCGTATTGACTCGCGCGCCGCGTTTGCCCCAGCGCACAGCTTCTGCCATGACTCGCAATGAGTTTCCGCGCTTGGAGATCTGGTACGCATTGTAGACGGTGGGCGTGCTCTCACTGGTACCGGTAGTTGTTGGGTGAGAAGCCGCTAACCTTGCGAAAGAAACGGGAAAATGGCTCGAGGGACGAGGTTGCTGCAGGGGCGATCCGCTGCCCATGCAGCAACAATTTCAGGACGGGGCACTACGCCCGGTTTCCGGTCACCGGGCCGATGTTCAGGTTCGCGCTGCGCTCACTTCGCCAGTGGTCGTGGCGTTATTGCGGACAGCCTGATACAGCAGGCTGGACACCATGAACCCAAGAATGGCCAATACGCTCATCAAACTGAAGACGTAGTTGTAGCCTTGCTGGCCGGGGAAATGGTCGAGGATTGCGCCATAGATGACGTAAGCGAACATGCCAGGCGCATAGCCGATTAGACAACCAATACCGAAGGCTGAACCGGTGATGTGCTGGGGGATACCGACTTCACCCATGGGCGCCCAGAACACGCCGCGCATGGAGAACACGATGAGCGCGAAAGAGAGGGTGGCCGCCATGCCCGCATAGATGAAACCGTGGCTTTTCGGGATGAGCATGATCACGGCCATCAGCGGCAGCAACGCCAGGAACGCCCATTTCAGATAGCGACTGGTGCTCTTGAATTGCTTGTCGGCAATGAAGCCTCCGGCAGGCCCGCCGAGGATCTTGAGAAAGTACTGATTGATGATGCCGTAAGCGCCCACCAGTGCCACGGGCAGTTCGTACATGTCCTTGAGGTAGGGAATGAAATAGGTCAGGCCGCAGTAGACGATGTAGACCATGAACACGTTGAGGCTGACCAGCCAGATACCCGGGACCTTGATGGCCTCGAGCAGGTTCGACAGACCGTTCTTCGGCTTGGCGGTCGACTGCGCGGTGCCGCCCTTGAGCAGGAACCAGGTCAGGGTGCCGGCAAGAATGTCGATGACCGAGTAAAACAGGATCGCCGATTTCAGACCGGTCTCACCGGAACCCATGGCGACGAAGACGCCCAGCGCAGAAAAGGCGACCAGGGTATCAATGACGCCACGTCCACCTTCCAGAAGACCGAACAACCGTCCCTGTTCCTGATCGTCACCCAGATTGCGGATGGCCTTGAGCAGTGAAGGCCAAAAGATGCAATCGGCGCAGACGGCCAACAGGCTGAACACGATCAGCAGGTTGCTGAAGGGCGGGAAGGTCGCAAGGTAAAGCCCCAGGCTACCGGTGCCGAGCAGGCCGATGGGAATCAGCTTGCGTGTGTCGTATCGGTCCGCCAGCAGGCCGCCGACGACAAACAGCGCGGTGGCGATAATGGCGTTGGCGCTCAGCAGCAAGCCGATTTCAGTATGGGTCAATCCCATGAACGTTTGCATCGGCACATAGAAGGCGTCCTTGAGGTTCGCCAGCTTGTAGATGGTGCCGCCACCGAGGATGAGAATCAGGAATCTGAGCCATTTGGCCTTGTCACGAGTTGTCATTATTGTTCTCCAGGCGTAATCGGGTAGTAACGTCAGGTTCAGGCGTTTGCGCGGTTATCCAGGGTCAGTTCGGCCAGGGTCCGGAACTCGGCCAGCAGGCCTCGTACATAGGCGACCTGGTTGTTCGCCCAGCGGTGTTCGTCGGCCAGCATTCGCTCCAGCGAGTAGCCGGTTGGCAGCGGCGTTTCACTCATTTCCCGGTATGCAATGAACGGGTCGGCGGCCTCGAAGGTCTGGCGGAATGCCGGGGCGACGTAGTGGTTTTCCTGCTCAAGGATGAATGCGATCACTTGCGGGGTTGATTCGCCGAGCATCAGCAGTTCGAACAACATGCGGGCGCTGGGCAGGTCGTCTTCTTCGCAGCCCTGCAGTACGCCGTAATGGCCGAAGCCGTTTTGCTCGGGGACGATGCGCACGCCCTTGAGGTGGGTCTGGCGTATGTGCGGCGCCAGGGTACGGAGCGCCGGAAGGGGCTGTTCGCAGGCGTTGATCATGTTGCCGAAGTCGAACAAGGCATGCAGTCGAGGGTGGTTGAGGCGGTTGAGCAGGTGCGCGATTTCGGCGCTCTTGAGTTCTTCATGCTGCTCGAAGTCGAAGAACAGATCGTGCTCGTCAGCTTGCTGCGCGAGGTAATGCAGGTCTGATTCGATCACGTCCATGACCCGTGACAGCGTTCCCTCGTAGCGTGAGTAAACACGAATGTTGCGGACCCCGAGGGTATTGGCAATGCCGATAACCTGATCGACATCTTTTTTCAATGTGCTGCTGATTTCCAGGTGCACATCCAGTCCGAGCGCATTGGCCTTCTCGGCAAACGCCCGAAGTTGCGCGGGTGTCATTTGACTCAGGCTGTTTTCCTCGCCGTCGAGCAAGTGCAGGCTCAGCCCCTGCAGCTCGTGACGATAGGCGAAGTCCAGCAGGTCGGCAGGTGTGACACGGCCATGGGTGAGGTTGGTCAGCAAGGGGTAGGCATGGGCAAACAGGCGCACTTGCTCAAGTCGGTCGAGCAGCTGGCGGGCCAGTGCTTCAGTCAGTGCGGGAGGTGCTCCGGCCTCGGCAGCCTTGTGGCTGAGCAAGGCATGGAATCGTTCCTGGATCTTATTGTTCATTCGAGTCATTCCTGATTCAGACGCCGGGTCTGCCGGCGCAGCCTTTATCGCGCCAGTCAGGAACTCTCGATAGATCCATTATCAGTTAAATCATAAGACCACTTGCCTTGCCTCAAGTGGCCTGCTGCAGGTAGCCCATCTCGGACAAAGCCTGGGCCAGTGCTTCGACGCGCTCCTCGGCCTGGTTTTCAGGCGTGCCGGCAAAGCCGATCAACAGGGCCGGTGGCAGGACATGTTCAAGGCAGTAGTCGCTCAGGGCATACGTGTGGATGTTGTGCCGGGCCAGTTCCTTGGCGATGGCGTCGTCATCAAGCTCTGCCGGCAGCCAGGCGATCAGGTGCATGCCGGCTTCCACCGGGGTGATCTTGAAGAAACCGCCCAGCCGTTGTTGCAGCTGCTCGACCAGTGCTTTCTGGCGAGCCTGGTACAGCGCACGCATGCGGCGGATGTGCCCAAGGAAGTGGCCTTCGCGCATGAAGTCTGCCGTCACGGCCTGGAGCAGCGTGGGCGGGCTGCGATCCATGACCGCTCGCAAGGTACAGAAGGGTTCGATCAAGGCCTGCGGCAATATCACGTAACCCAGTCGTAGCGACGGGAAGAGCACTTTGCTGAACGTTCCGACATAGATCACCCGAGCCCATTGGTCCATGGCATAGAGCGCAGGCAGGGGGCGGCCGTTGTAGTGAAACTCACTGTCGCAATCGTCCTCGATGATCCAGCTCTGGTTGTGCGCGGCCCAGTCGATCAGTTCCTGGCGCCGCGCATAACTCATGGTGACGCCCAACGGATGCTGGCGAGACGGTGTGGTAAACACCAAGCGGGCATCAGGGCACTGAGCCAGGCCTTGCTGGATGTCGATCCCCTGTTCGTCGATACGCAACGGGACCACCAGACCTCCCTGGGCCTGGAGCGCGATTCGCGCCGCGATATGCCCTGGATCTTCCATCCACACGCTGTCCTGTGGATTGAGCAACAGCATGCCCAGCAGGTTAAAGGCTTGCTGGGCGCCGGAAACGATGACCACCTGCTCGGCACTGCAGTCGATGCCACGGGCATCAAAGACGTATTCGGCAATTGCCTTGCGTAGAGCCAGCAAGCCTTGCAGTTCGCCATAGCCGAGCATGGCCTTGGTCGGCTTGTGCAGGTGGCGGTTCATCAGGCGCTTCCAGATGTGTTGCGGGAACGCGTCGTAAGTGCTGTGACTGGGCAGGAACGAGGTAGGGCTTGCCGGATCCCAGTCGGCATAGCTAACCCCGCGAAAATGATCGCTGCGCAACGACAGCATGGACTGGCTCAGATCGGACAGACGGGGAGGCTGGCGCTGCCGCTCATCGTCGGCCACTCCGCGGTTTTCCCACTCATTGCCGACATAGGTACCGGCCCCGGTCCGTGATGCCAGAAAACCTTCGGCGATCAGTTGATCGAAGGCATTGAGGATGGTGATTCGCGACAGCGCGAGCTCTTTGCTCAAGGTCCGGGTTGACGGCAGGCGCACGCCCCCTTGAATTCTTCCACTGAGAACCTGTTGGCGAATCTGCAAATAGAGTTGGCGGTACAGGGGTATTGAGCTGGCACGGTCCAGCTCAATACCCGACAGCAGCAAACCTGCAGGGGATTTCATGACTTGCTCGTCTGGATGGGGAGTGGTTTGACCTGGAACACCGTCAGGCACCTGAGTGAGCAAGGGTATCGGGAGGCACTGGGTAAGTCATCCATCACAGGCGTTGATGCCGCGCCCCCGGGCCGCTGTCACGAAATGAAAAGCCATTGTCGTCCGATGAGAAGCGGCCCGCCAGGCTGCGTCCTAGAGTCCAATCAACGCAAATCGACGCAGCACGCCAACCTTGCAGACTGGAGAATAAGAAAACATGGCCAAAGCCGTACGCTTCTACGAAACCGGTGGTCCCGACGTTCTTCGCTATGAAGAGGTCGAAGTCGGCGAACCCGGTCCAGGCCAGGTCCGTCTTCGTCATGTAGCGGTTGGCCTGAACTATGCCGACACCTACTTTCGCAATGGCACCTACCCGATCCCGATGCCCAGCGGCATGGGGGTTGAAGCTTCCGGTGTGGTCCAGGCCATCGGCGAGGGGGTTACCAACGTACAGGTGGGTGATCGCGTCACCTACACCGGGTTTCTCAATACATTGGGGGCCTACAGCACCGAGCGTCTGATTCCGGCCGCGCCGCTGATCAAGCTGCCGGAAACCATCAGTTTCGAGACCGCCGCAGCCATGACCATGCGCGGCCTGACATCGTCGTACCTGATGCGGCGCATTTACGATTTCAAGGCTGGCGACAGTATTTTGCTGCACGCTGCTGCCGGTGGTGTGGGCCTGATTGTTTCGCAGTGGGCCAAGCTGCTCGGCCTGACGGTCATCGGCACCGTGTCCACCGAGGTCAAGGGCGAAGTCGCCCGGGCTCATGGCTGCGATCATGTGATCAATTACAGCCATGAAGACGTCGCCCAGCGCGTTCGCGAATTGACTGACGGTGTCGGGGTCAACGTGGTGTTCGACAGTGTCGGCAAGAATACTTTCATGGGCTCCCTGGATTCGCTCAAGCGCCGCGGCCTGATGGTGTGCGTCGGCACGGCGTCGGGCCCGATCCCGGCTTTCGATCCAGTAATGCTGGCGATGAAAGGTTCGCTGTTCATGACCCGCCCGGCTCTGGCGGACTACATCGCCGACCCCGCGGAAAAAGCCGCCTTGGCGGGTGAACTGTTCGAGCTCGTCGGCAGCGGTCGAATCAAGATCGAGATCAACCAGCACTATGCCTTGCAGGACGCCGTGCAGGCCCATCGCGACCTGGAGTCGCGCAAGACCACGGGCTCATCAATCTTCGTCATTTAAGGGAATCGCCCTCCATGAAAGTCGAACAATTGACCTGCAGCATTGGTGCGGAACTGCTCGGCGTGAACCTTGCGGATGCGGTCCACGACGACGGTCTTTTTGCCGAGATTCGTGCTCAGCTACTCAAGCATCGGGTGGTGTTCCTGCGCGATCAGGAGATCAGTCGCGCCGAGCACGTGGCCTTCGCCCGTCGCTTCGGCGAGCTGGAGGATCATCCAGTGGCCGGCAGTGACCCGGATCATCCAGGCCTGGTGCGCATCTACAAAAGCCCGGACCAGCCGATGGACCGCTACGAAAATGCCTGGCACACCGATGCGACCTGGCGCGAAGCACCGCCGATGGGCTGTGTGCTGCGTTGCGTGGAATGCCCGCCCGTGGGCGGCGACACCATGTGGGCCAACATGGTGGAGGCCTACGCGCGCTTGCCGGAAGACGTAAAGGCGAAGATCACCGACCTGCGTGCGCGCCACAGCATTGAAGCGAGCTTTGGTGCCGCCATGCCGATCGAAAAGCGCCTGGCGCTCAAGGCCATGTACCCGGATGCGGAGCACCCGGTGGTGCGTACCCACCCGGAAACCGGGGAGAAGGTGCTGTTCGTCAATGCCTTTACCACCCACTTGAGTAACTACCACACCCCTGAGCGGGTACGTTTTGGCCAGGACGCCAACCCCGGCGCGAGCGAGTTGCTGCGCTACCTGATCAGCCAGGCCTACATCCCCGAGTATCAGGTGCGCTGGCACTGGAAACCCAACAGCATCGCCATCTGGGACAACCGCAGTACCCAGCACTACGCCGTCATGGATTACCCGCCGTGCCATCGCAAGATGGAGCGAGCCGGGATCATCGGCGACAAGACTTTCTGATCGACCGTCTCTGCATTCGTACTTGCTACAGGCTTGCCCGGCACGTCCCCGGCGTGGGCGCACAACCATAATAAAAGGAGTAACTCATGCAATTCTTCGACGATTCCCTGCACCCGGAAAACATGGAAAAAGTGGTCATCACCGTGGCCCCGTATGGCCCTGAGTGGATGCCGGAAGACTTTCCAGAAGACATCCCGCTGACCATGGATGAGCAAGTGCAGAAGGCGGTCGATTGCTATGAGGCCGGTGCCACGGTGTTGCACCTGCATGTGCGCGAACTGGACGGCAAGGGTTCCAAGCGCCTGTCCAAGTTCAACGAGTTGATCGCCGGTGTACGCGAAGCCGTACCGGACATGATCATCCAGGTCGGTGGTTCGATTTCCTTTGCGCCCGAAAGCGATGGCGAAGCCGCCAAGTGGCTGTCTGACGATACGCGCCACATGCTGGCTGAGCTGACGCCAAAACCGGATCAGGTCACGGTGGCGATCAACACTACCCAGATGAACATCATGGAGCTGCTGTATCCGGAATATCTGGAAGGCACATCCTTGGCCAACCCGGCCTATCAGGCGGCCTACAGCGAGATGACCGTGCCGGCAGGCCCGGCCTGGGTCGCTGAGCACTTGCGGCGGCTGATGGCGGCGGGTGTGCAGCCGCATTTCCAGCTGACCGGCATGCATGCGATGGAGACCCTGGAACGCCTGGTGCGCAAGGGCGTGTACATGGGGCCGTTGAACCTGACCTGGATCGGCATCGGCGGCGGTTTCGATGGCCCCAATCCGTTCAACTTCTTCAACTTTGTCCACCGTGCGCCGGACGGCTGCACCTTGACCGCCGAATCGCTGTTGAAGAACGTGCTGCCGTTCAATGTCATGGCACTGTCCATGGGGCTGCACCCACGTGTAGGTATTGAAGACACGATCATTGATCAGAAGGGCAAGCGTTTCAGCTCCGTGCAGCAGATCGAGCAAACCGTGCGTGTCGCCCATGAGCTGGGGCGCGAAATCGCCACCGGCAAAGAAGCCCGCGAGATCTACCGCATCGGTGTGCAGTACCAGAGCATCGAAGAAACCCTGTTGGCCAACGGTATGGCCCCCAACCGCAAGGCTGGCCAGAAAGGTGTGCCGCAACGCGGCTGACCGGCAGCGGAGCGGGAGGTCGGTGCCTCTCGCTCGCTGCATTGCAACACGCTCGATAACAATAAATACAACAATGTTTCGAGGAGGCTGCATGGCCTTTCACCCAATCGCCGCGGACGATGACGACGCCAGTGGCGTCGGTATTGCGCGCAAATATGCCTGGATTGTCTTTGCACTGACGTTCGGCCTGTTGATTTCCGATTACATGTCGCGTCAGGTGCTGAACGCGGTGTTCCCGATGCTCAAGGGCGAGTGGGCCCTGAGCGACGGCCAGCTCGGTCTGCTCAGTGGCGTTGTCGCCTTGATGGTGGGGTTGCTGACATTTCCCCTGTCGTTGCTGGCGGATCGCTTCGGTCGGGTTAAGAGCCTGGCGTTGATGGCTCTGCTGTGGAGTCTGGCCACGCTGGGTTGCGCGTTGGCGCAGGACTACCAGCAGATGTTCATTGCCCGGTTCATGGTGGGTGTCGGCGAAGCGGCTTACGGCAGCGTCGGCATCGCGGTAGTGATTTCGGTCTTTCCCAAACACATGCGCGCAACGCTGGCCAGTGCCTTCATGGCGGGTGGCATGTTCGGCTCGGTGCTGGGTATGGCGCTGGGCGGTGTCATCGCGGCCAAATTGGGCTGGCGCTGGTCGTTCGCCGGCATGGCGTTGTTCGGCCTGCTGCTCGCTGTGCTTTACCCGATCATCGTCAAGGAAGCGCGCATCGCCCCGCAACGCGCGGCTCAAGCGGCGAACAAGGCGGCAGCAGCCGTCAAGCGACCGCTGAGTACGCTGTGTTCCAGCCCTTCAGTGATCGCGGCCTATATCGGCAGCGGCTTGCAACTGTTCGTCGGCGGCACCGTGATTGTGTGGATGCCCAGCTACCTCAATCGTTATTACGCCATGGGAACGGACAAGGCCGGCGGTGTCGCGGCGATCATCGTGCTGTGCAGCGGTGCGGGGATGATTCTGTGCGGCATGCTCAGCGACCGGCTGTGTCGGCACTCGCCGGAGCGCAAGGTCGCCCTGGCCATCGCTTATTGCCTGGGCAGTTGCCTGTTGCTGTCGGCGGCGTTCGCCTTGCCGGCGGGGCCTGTGCAATTGGCGCTGATTTGCCTGGGCATGCTGATTGCCGCCGGCACGACCGGGCCTGCCGGGGCGATGGTTGCCAACCTGACCCACCATTCGGTCCACGGCACGGCCTTCGCCACGCTGACCCTGGCCAACAACATGCTCGGTCTGGCCCCGGGGCCGTTCATCACCGGCAGGGTGTCCGACCTCATCGGTTTGCAGGCTGCTTTTCAATGGGTGCCACTGGTCAGCATCGCGGCAGCGGCGGTGTTCTTTTATGCCAAGTGTCATTACCGGAAGGATATCGCCCGGCTTGCGGGTGAGCGGGTCAACGATTCGATTAGTGAAGCTGTGTTAGAGGTGAAGGTGTGAGCGGTCGTTTACGGATTGATGTGTTCTTCGATTTCATCTGCCCCTGGTGCCTGATCGGCAAGCGCCAACTGGAGCACGCGCAGGACCTGCTGCGTATCCAGCAACCGGGTGTGGAAATCACTACGGTGTGGCATGGGGTGCAGTTGTTGCCACAACTGCCAGTACAGGGTGAGCCCTTCGCTGAGTTCTATCGTAAGCGCCTGGGCAGTACCGAAGCTGTGAGCCTGCGCCAGGCTCAGGTGCGGCAGGCCGCGATGGCGGTGGGCGTGCCCATCGACCTGAGCCGCATCGCCACCATGCCCAATACCGCTGATGCTCATCGCTTGCTGGAGCGTGCCACTGTGCTGGGCAGTACGGCGCAGCGTGATGTCTTGCTTGAGCGTCTGTTCGCTGCCTACTTCCAGTACGGCGAGGATCTGGGTTGTCATGAAACCTTGATCGCCATCGCCCAAGCGTGTGGCTTCGACGCAGGCGCCGTGGCTGGCTGTCTGCAAGGCGACGGTGATCCTTTCGTCGGCAACGAGGCAGGCGCTGGCAGCGGTGTGCCGAGTTTTCAATTCGACCGTCGTCTGACGGTGGTGGGCGCACAGCCTGCCGAGGTGTTGCTTGGTGCCATGGGCGAAGCCTTGCTCGATAGCCATCGCTCACGGCTGCCAGCATGAGTCGGCGTGTACCCGTACCTGCCGGAAAACTCCCGCAGGCGGGTGGCCGTGCGCTGGTTGAATTCGAGGGCAAAAGCCTGGCGCTGTTCAACGTCGAGGGCGATCTGTTTGCCATCGACGACAGTTGCCCGCATCAGGGTGCCTCGCTGTGCGGCGGGCGCCTTGAGGGGAGGGTGATTCAATGCGGCGCCCATGGTCTGCGCTTCGATCTGCGCAGCGGCTACTTGCTCAATTCAACCCAACTCAAAGTCGCCAGCTACCCGGTCGAGATCGTCGACGGCCAGGCATTCATCGTCATTGTTTCCGAGGAGTCCGCGCCATGAGCGTCATCGCTCTCACCCATATCCATAGCCGAACGCGCGAATTGGCGCCGGGGTTCATCGTCAGTCTGATCGTTGCGGCGGCAGCCTCCTTTCTGTCCGAGCACTACGGTGCGCCGGTGATGCTGTTTGCCTTGCTGTTGGGCATGGCGCTCAACTTCCTGGCCAGTGACGGCGCGTGCAAGGCCGGCATCGAGTTCACCGCCCGCACTGTGTTGCGTGTTGGTGTGGCTCTGTTGGGGATGCGCATCACACTGGAGCAGATTGCCGCGCTGGGCTGGAAGCCTTTTGCTCTGGTGGTGATTCTGGTGGTGGTGACGATCGGCGTGTCGGTGGTTGCGGCCAAGGCGCTGGGTTTTCAGCGTTTGTTCGGCATGCTCACCGGTGGCGCAACCGCGATCTGCGGCGCCTCGGCCGCGCTGGCGCTGGCGGCAGCGTTGCCCAATCATCCGCAGAAAGAGCGCGCCACACTGTTCACCGTCATCGGGGTGTCGGCACTGTCCACCACGGCGATGATCCTGTATCCGATGATTGCCAACTGGCTGTCGTTGTCACCGCAAGTGGCCGGCGTGTTTCTGGGCGCGACCATCCATGATGTCGCCCAAGTGGTCGGTGCTGGTTACAGCATGTCCACCGAGACCGGCGACACGGCCACGGTGGTCAAGTTGATGCGGGTTGCGATGCTGCTGCCGGTCATCGTCTGTGCGGCAATGGTCACCCGCATGCAGGGTGCCGATAGGACAGGCACGCGGCCGCCGCTGCTGCCGTGGTTCGCCGTCGGTTTTCTGCTGCTGGCCTGTATCAACAGCACGGGATGGGTGGCCCCGGCGGTGCAGGGCTCGGTCAACGAACTGTCGCGCTGGAGCCTGGTGGTTTCCATCAGCGCGTTGGGTATGAAGACCCAGCTCAAGGAGCTGGCCGCCGTCGGCATCAAGCCGATCCTGCTGATGGTGGGGGAGACGGTGTTTCTCGCGCTCCTGGTGCTGTTGTTGCTGCACTGGGGGCTCTAAGCCCGTTAAGAAATACTGCCTGCGGCGCACCTCCCGTAGCAGCTGGCGAAGCCTGCGTTCGGCTGCGTAGCAGTCGTGAGTTCAAACGATAAGGTGCTTCAGGAATACCGCGCACTCAGTTTTTACGACTGCTGCGCAGCCGAACGCAGGCTTCGCCAGCTGCTACAGGGGCTGCGCTGTGTTGGCTTCTCGGCGCAGTGAGGCTCTCGACCGGTGTCATGAACACCGGTTCTTTCGCGGCGACTGTGCCAGCAGTTGCCGTTTTTTTTGCTTGAAATTCCAGTGTCTATTTCTGGCGGTTCAGGGTTCTGTGGAGCCGGGCAGGGAGGTCGGGTTCATTGGTGCTTTGGCCGCCTGTTTTTGTGAACTGCGCCACGCGGCGGGCGGCATGCCGAACTGGGTGATGAACCAGCGTGTGAAGGAGCTCGCCATGGAGTAGCCGAGCATGTCGGCGATCCGGCCGAGCGAGTAATTCGGGTTTTCCAGGTAGCGCAGCACCAGGTCGCGGCGTACGTCGTTGATCAGGTCGTTGAAGGCGCAGCCGTCGTCTTTGAGGCGGCGCTGCAGGGTCCGAACGTTCATGCCCTGGGTCTGGGCGATCTGTTCGATGGTGGCGCGTCCCATCGGCAACAGCAGGTAGATGGCTTTGCGCACCTCGAACAGCATCGACGGTCCTTCGTGGCTCAGCAGCGAGTCGAGGTAGCTCTGGGCGTAGCGAGCCATGGCCGGATCGGCATGGGGGTTGGTCATGTCGAGGCTGGCATCGGAACAGACAATGCCGTTGAACTCGCTGCCGAACTCCAGGTTGCAGCCGAACAGGCGACGATGCAGTTGCAGGTTGTCGGGAGGCTGGTGCGTGAAGTTGACGCTGTAGGGATGCCAGTGTGTGCCGAGCAGAGCGGCGCACAGACGGAACATCACGCCGATTGCCAGCTCGGTGGCCTGTCGGCTGGGCATCGGTGATTCGGTGACCACCTCTTCGCGAATGATCACCATCTTGCCGGCCTCTTCAATGAAGATGGCCAGCGAATCGTTCATCAGATGACGGTAGTGCACCACGACTTGAAAAGCATCACGCAGCGTACGTTGGTGGCTGAGCAGCAGGCTGACCACACCGAAGTCCGAGAGCTGGCGCGATTCGGCCATGCTCAGGCCGAAGCTCTGGCAGCCGCTGGCGGCGGCCGACTCTTCCAGCAGACGCACGGCGGCATCGATGGGAATACGGTGTTCAGGGGCCTGCAATTGGGCCTTGCTCAGGCCGACGGCCGCCAGTAAATCGCGCGGGTTGAACCCCAGGTACTGACTGACCTCCAGGTAGTTGGTCAAGACGGCGGCGCGAACAAGCTTGGTCATGCGAAGGTCTTTCCTGGGCAGATTCCGATGGAAATGAGCGTGGCGACTATATCCAGCACGTCATCAATTGAACAGTTGTGACGTCATTGATGGCGCTCATCCGGTTCTGTCCGCAATGACGGTCGCCGCATGGATCAATCGACGCTCACCCATTGATTACACGGACCTGCAGTGTTTTTTGATCAGCGGCCGCGCCACGCCAACGCCTGGAAATCTGTCATCAAAAGAAAAGTCACTGACGCCGAATGAAAAGCGCCACGGGTAGGCGCTCTTTAATGTCGACACTACAAAAAGCTTCTGGCGACAGAGCCGGTCGAGTCATCGAGAAAGCGAAGGTGTTGAAGTGGACAAACTGCAAACTGCCGCAACCGTTCTGATCGTACCGGGCCTGCGCGAGCACGTTGCCGAACATTGGCAAACGCTGCTTGAGGCCCGCCTGAGCAAGGTGCGCAGTGTGCCGCCGCTTGAAACTGACAAGCTCGACTGCTGCAAGCGGGTCCAGGCGATCCAGCAGGAACTTACGCAGATCGAAGGGCCGGTGATTCTGGTGGCCCACAGTGCCGGTGTGTTGATGGTCGCGCACTGGGCTGCTCGACACAGTCGCCCGATCAAGGGCGCGCTGCTGGCCGCGCCACCGGATCTCGATGCCAGTTGGCCGTCAGGCTACCCATCCGCTGAAACGCTGCGTACTCATGGTTGGGCGCCTTTACCCCAAGGCCCGCTGCCGTTCCGCAGCCTGGTGGCCGGCAGCACCAACGATCACCTTGCCAGCCTGGATGCCGTCACTCGCATGGCGAAAGGCTGGGGTGCCGAACTGCGCAATCTGGGCGCAGTGGGGCATCTCAATCCGGCTGCTGGCTATGGCCGCTGGCCGCAAGCCGAAGCACTCATCCTGGAGTTGGACCGCTAGTTCAGGCGCCGGTTGGCCGCAGGCCTTCGGCAATTGCCCTCATTCCTGAAAAACGCAAACCACTGGAACAAGCGGTTGCGTGAGGGCGGCTGCGCTTAAAACAACTACAAAAAAGCGGAGACAACGCAATGCACAACAATAAGAAGCGTCTCGGGTTCACACCCTCGCGTTACAGCGTGTTGGCCTCGACCATTCTGGCCGCCGCCATGCCGGCCGCGCATGCGGTTGAACTCGATACGGGTAACCCGGACTGGACCGCGCGTTTTGATAACACCGTCAAATACAACTACGGCGTACGCACCGAAAACGCCGACAAGCGCATGTTGGGGACGCCGAACAACAACGATGGCGACTACAACTTCCGCAAGGCCCGAACCAACATCACCAACCGTATTGACCTGTTGACCGAGATGGATGTGGTCTACAAGAACAGCATGGGCTTTCGCCTTAGTGCCGCCAGTTGGTACGACAAGGCGTATGAGAACACCGGTTCGAACGCCAATCCGTTCGTCAACGGCAACGACGCCAAGTCGGGTCTGGTCGCCAACGACCCACGCCTTGCTGCGGTCACCGGTGACAATGTCGGCAATGGCAGCCCGCACCTGAGCAACTACGCGCAGCGTTACTACACCGGTCCTTCCGGCGAAATCCTCGATGCCTTCGTGTTCTATAGCACCGAAGTGGGCGAGGAGTCGCTGTTGAGCGTCAAGGCCGGTCAGCACAACGTGTTCTGGGGTGAAACCATCCTCAACCCGGTGCATTCGATCAGCTATGGCCAGTCCGGCCTGGACCTGGCCAAACTGGCGGCCTCGCCCGGCACCGAAGCCAAAGAACTGTTTGTTCCGCGTAATCAGCTGTCGATGTCGTTCACCGTCAATCCCGAGTTGACGGTGGGTGCCCAGTACTTCCTGGATTGGAATGCTGCTCGCCTGCCGGAGGCCGGTACCTATTATGGCGGTTCCGATCTGGTGGGGTTCGGCGCGCAGTCGTTCCTGCTGGGCAACACCAATGCCGTGGTGCCCGGCAGTCCTCTGGGTTGCGGGCTGGCGCCTTGCAACGGGCTGACCAACGTGCGTCGTGGTCACGACCTGACGCCGGATAAAAGCGGAGACTGGGGCGTGATGGCCAAGTGGTCGCCCGCCTGGCTGGACGGTACGCTCGGCTTCTATTACCGCAAGACCTCGGACATTTTGCCTCAAGCCTGGTTGAACGCCACGGGGATCAGCTCGGCCAATCCCAACGGGACTCCGCCAGCGGGCATGGTGCCGGCGGTCGTTAATACGCTGAACTCGCTGAGCACCAGCACCTATCAATTGGCTTATGCCGACAATATCCACATCTTCGGTCTGAGCCTGTCGAAAGAGATAGGCGGCGTCAGTGTCGGCTCCGACCTGAACATCCGTCACAACATGCCGCTGGCCAGTATCCCGGCCATTCTCAGTACCACCGGACCGCTGGGGTTGGGCGCCGGTCTGGGTCTGTTGCCGGCTCGTACGGCGCAGACCGGTATTGTCTATGACGCACCGGACAAGGGCGACAGCATGAGTGCCACCGGTGACACGCTGCACTGGACACTCAACGGCCTGATGACCTTGCCCAAGACGCCAGTGTTCGATTCGGCGACCCTGCTCACCGAGCTGTATTACAGCAACCTGCTCAAGCTCGATAGCAAGAATCAGGCGCTCTACAAGGGCAACAGCAGCTACCGCGGCGTCGATGCACCGACCCGGGACAACTGGGGCATTGCAGCCAACTTCACGCCGACCTGGTACCAGGTCTTCCCGGGTGTCGACTTGAACATGCCGATGTCCATCAACGTGGGGCTTGCCGGCGTTTCACCGGTATCCGGTGGCGGTGCCAAAGACACCGGCAACTATGCGGTCGGCGTCGGTGCCGTTGTGTACAACAAATACTTTGTCGACCTGAAGTACGTGGATTCCTTCGGCAAGACCGACAAGTGTGACGTCAGCGGCGTAAGTACCGGCGCGGCCAATGCCGGCAGCGGTGATGGCTCCACACCGAACGCCTTCAGCGGCAACGAAAACTACGCGTGTTTTGGCGGTGGCTACTCGGCCTTTTCCGGTGGTGGTGCAACCACCGCAGACCGTGGCGCGGTTTACCTGACGATGAAAACCACCTTTTGATTCACGAATGGCTTAGTCACCTGAGCAGGAGAATAACAACATGAAATTCGTGCGTACTTTGCTGGGCGTTTCCCTGGCCATGGCGGTTGCCGCTCAGGCACAGGCCGCTGTATCGACTCAGGAAGCCGCCAGGCTGGGCAGCAGCCTGACTCTGGTCGGGGCTGAAAAAGCCGGGAATGCCGAGGGTTCCATTCCTGCCTATTCGGGTGGCTTGACCACGCCGCCGGCCAGTTTCAAAACCGGTGACAGTATGCGCCCGGACCCTTTTGCCGACGAAAAACCACTGTTGGTGATCGACGGCAAAAACGTCGACCAGTACAAGGGCCAACTCACGGCGACCACCGTGGAACTGGCCAAGCGTTTCCCCACTTTCCACGTCAATGTCTATCCAACCCACCGTACCGTCGCACTGCCCAAGGCCGTGCTGGACAATGGCGTGAAAAATGCCACCGGCGCCAAGTCCCTCGAAGGCGGATTGGCGATCGACAACGTGCTGCCAGGTGTTCCGTTTCCGATCCCGCAGTCGGGCAACGAGGCGATGTGGAACTTCCTGCTGCGTTATCAGGGGGTCAGCATCAACTCCAAGTACGACTCGTGGAACGTCGACTCCGCGGGAGTGCCGAGCCTGGCAACCACCGGGCAGGCGTTCATTTCCTATCCGATCTACGAAAACCTGGCGCAGCCGATCAGCAGTGCCGACGTGTACTACCAGATGAAGCTGTCCTACACCGGCCCTGCGCGCCGGGCCGGCGAAGCGGTGATGCTCAAGGACGCCGCCAACCCGTTGCAGCAGCCGCGCCGTGGCTGGCAGTACTTGCCTGGCCAGCGTCGGGTAAAACTGGCACCGAACCTGGCCTACGACACGCCTAATCCAGGCACTGCCGGTGCGGGCACCTACGACGATGTCTTTGTGTTCAACGGTGCGCTGGACCGCTACGACTGGAAGCTGGTGGGCAAGCAGGAAATGATCGTGCCCTACAACACCTACAAGTTGACCTACGCCCAGGACCCCAAGTTACTGACCACCGCCAATCACCTGGCCCCCGACTACGTGCGTTGGGAAAAACACCGGGTCTGGGTGGTGGAGGGCAACCTCAAGGCCGGTGCGCGGCACATCTATCAGAAGCGTCGTTTCTATCTGGATGAAGACAGCTGGACCGCTCTGGCCTCCGATCAGTACGACGCCCGTGGTCAGCTGTACCGAGGCTCCTTCGCGTTCCTCAGCCAAAGCTATGACAAGCAGATCCCGGATTCCACGCCCTTCATGATCTACGACCTGGTCGGTGGCTCCTACAACATCAACGGTGTGGTGGGGCCTTACGGCGGCATCAAGTACATCGATCCGCTCTCCAAGGCGCAGTGGTCGCCGGAGTCCCTGGCGGGGTCCGGCATTCGCTAAGCGAACACCTGGTTTGAACGTCGGGCTGCACGGTTGTGTGTCCCGGCGCGGCTATCCGAAGAGGACGCGGTATGTGTTCGTACAAAAGGTACCTGCAGTGGGCGCTGGGCATCTTGTTTGCAATGTTGCAGGGCCTGACCCAGGCGGCCGGTTATGTCGATGTGCTGGATCTGCCGGCCAGGGCCAGCGCCCTGGCGGTCAGCAGCCCGTTGTCAGGCATGGCACGCGCAGGCGACCGACTGGTCGCGGTCGGGCAACGTGGCCACATTCTCTATTCCGATGATTCCGGCAAACACTGGCAGCAAGCCGTGGTGCCGGTGAGTGCCGATCTCACGGCGGTGAATTTCCCTTCTGCCATGCAGGGCTGGGCGGTCGGCAACGACGGCGTGGTGTTGCACAGCAGCGACGCCGGGGCGACCTGGCGCAAGCAACTGGACGGCCGCCAGATCGGTGCCTTGCTGGTCCAGCGTTATGGGGCGTTGGCCAGTGCAGAACCCGGCAACGAACAATGGCCACTGCTGGCTGCCGAAGGCCAGCGACTGGTCGAGCAGGGCGCGGATAAACCCTTGCTCGACGTCTGGTTCGCCAACGACCACCTCGGCTATGTGGTCGGTGTGTTCAACCTGATCCTGCGTACCGAGGACGGTGGCCAGAACTGGACAGCGTTTCAGGACCGCACCGACAACCCGCAGGGCTTCCACCTCAACGCCATCGCCTCGACTGGCGATGGGGTGTACATCGCCGGCGAGCAGGGCCTGTTGCTCAAATGGGATGAGGCTCAGCAGCGATTCGCCGCCGTGCAGACACCCTATCAGGGCAGTTTTTTCGGTGTGCTCGGCAAGCCCGGCGAAGTGATTGCCTACGGCTTGCGCGGCAATGTACTGCGCAGTGCGGACGGCGGCCTCAGCTGGACTGCGCTCGACAGTGGCCTGCACGTCAGCATCACCGCCGGCATCGTCGACGCCAACGGCCATTACCGCTTGTTCACCCAGGGCGGGCAGAGGCTGGTCAGTCAGGGGGCTGGCGCAGACATGCGCCTGGTGCGGCAACCCGAACCGTCACCGGTGGCCGGCGCTGCTCAGGCCGCCGATGGCGCGTTGGTGGTGGTTGGCAGTCGTGGTGCACAGGCACTGCCCAATAAATAAGACCTCGAACCCTTAGAGCGAGAACCCAGACATGGGCAATATCAAGCAAGACACCATGCCGGTGATCCGCGACGTGCGTGACTTCGACCGCCACTCCGGTAACCGGATGGAGCGGCTGGTGTTCAACTATCGCCCGCTGTTCATGCTGCTGATGGCGCTGGCCACTGTGGTGCTGGGCTACATGGCCGCAACGCGCCTGGAACTGCGCCCCAGCTTCGAGAAAATGATTCCGCAGAGCCAGCCGTATATCCAGAATTTCCTGGAGAACCGTCAGTCACTGCGCGGTTTGGGTAACTCGGTGCGCGTGGTGGTCGAGAACACCCGGGGCGATATCTTCGATCCCGCCTACCTGGACGTGCTCAAACAGGTCAACGATCAGTTGTTCCTCACCGAAGGCGTTGATCGCGCCTGGATGAAGTCGTTGTGGAGCCCGGCGGTGCGCTGGACCGAAGTCACCGAACAAGGCTTCCAGGGTGGCCCGGTGATGCCCGATACCTATGAGGGCAAGACTGAACAAATAGAACAGTTGCGTCAGAACATTTCCCGCGCCGGACTCGTCGGCAACCTGGTGGCCAGTGACTTCAAGTCGAGCATGCTGATCGTCCCGTTACAGGACAAGGCCGCGACCGGTGGTCAGCGCATCGACTACCACGGGTTCTCGCAGATGCTTGAAGAGCAGTTGCGCGACAGGATCGAGTTCGCCGGCGACAGTGCCGCCCGCAAATCTGGGGAGGAGGGCAAGGGCCAGTACAAGGTCCGGGTGATCGGTTTCGCCAAACTGATGGGCGACCTGATCGACGGCCTGATTCAGGTGATGATGTTCTTCGGCCTGGCCGTGATCACCTCGCTGGTGATTATTTTTCTCTACACCCGCTGCGTGTGCAGCACCTTGCTGGTGGTCGGCTGTTCGCTGGTCGCAGTGATCTGGCAACTGGGCATCGTTGCCTGGCTGGGCTATGCCATCGACCCGTACTCGGTGCTGGTGCCTTTTTTAGTCTTCGCCATCGGTGTGTCCCACGCGGCGCAGAAGATGAACGGGATCATGCAGGACATCGCCCGGGGCACCCACAAACTGATCGCCGCACGCTACACCTTTCGCCGTCTGTTCATCGCCGGCGTCACCGCGCTACTGGCCGACGCCGTGGGTTTCGCCGTGCTGATGCTGATCGACATACCGGTGATCAAGGACCTGGCCATCACTGCCAGCATCGGTGTCGCGGTGCTGATCTTTACCTCGCTGTTGCTGATGCCCGTGGCGCTTTCCTATGTCGGCGTCGGTGCCAAGGCTGCTGAGCGCGCCTTGAACATCGACACCCGGGCGGATGGCCACAAAGGCTTTGGCAAATTGTGGGACTGGCTCGACCGTTTCACCACGGTCAAGTGGGCCACGGGTGCCGTACTGATCGCACTGCTGATGGGTATCGGCGGCTTCGTGATCAGCCAGCACCTGAAGATCGGCGACCTCGAGAGTGGTGCACCGGAGTTGCGTGCCGATTCTCGCTATAACCGTGACAACGCCTACATCACCCGACACTACGCGTTATCCAGCGACCTGTTCGCGGTAATGATCAAGACGCCTCCGGAAGGCTGCCTGAACTACAAGACGCTGGTTCTCGCCGACCGTCTGGCCTGGGAACTTCAGCAGTATCCGGGCGTGCAGGCGACCGCCTCGCTGGTCAATGCCGTGCGCCAGATCACGGCCGGGACCTATGAAGGCAACCCCAAGCTCAACAGCATCCAGCGCAATCAGGACGTCTTGAACTATGCCGCGCAGCAAGCCTCGGTCAACTCTCCAGAGTTGTTCAATACCGACTGCTCGCTGATGCCGGTGATTGCCTTTCTCAAGGACCACAAGGCCGAGACTCTGGATGCGGTGGTCGGGATCGCCGAGACCTTTGCCCGGGAAAACAGCAGCGATGACCGCCAGTTCCTGCTGGCTGCCGGCACCGCCGGTATTGAGGCCGCGACCAACATCGTGGTGCGCGAGGCCAATCGCACCATGCTGCTTTACGTCTACGCGGCGGTGACGCTGTTCTGCCTGATGACCTTCCGCAGCTGGCGCGCCACGTTGGTTGCGCTGTTGCCGCTGGTGCTGACTTCGATCCTCTGCGAGGCGTTGATGGTGGTCATGGGCATCGGGGTGAAAGTGGCGACCCTGCCGGTGATCGCATTGGGCGTGGGGATCGGTGTCGACTACGCCTTGTATCTGCTCAGTGTGCAGTTGCATTACCAGCGTCAGGGCTTGCCGCTGGCCCAGGCCTACCGCAACGCCGTGTCGTTTACCGGTCGGGTGGTGGGTTTGGTAGGCATCACCCTGGCGGCCGGCGTGGTGTGCTGGGTCTGGTCGCCGATCAAGTTTCAGGCGGACATGGGCATCCTGCTGACCTTCATGTTCCTGTGGAACATGCTCGGCGCGCTGATTCTGATTCCTGCCCTGTCGTATTTCCTGCTGCGGGGGGCGTCGCTTGATCGTCGCCCTGTTCCGGAGGCCCCTCATGGGCACGCCGATGCAACCGCGCCAACCCAACCTTCGGGCATGCGTCACGCCCGGACTCTTGCGGAGTAAGCCAACGATGTCTGATTACAAAGCCCCTTTGCGTGACATGCACTTCGTCCTCAACGAGGTCTTCGAGGTGTCCAGGCTATGGGCCCGACTGCCCGGCCTGGCCGAGGTGATCGATGAAGAAACAGCCGCCGCGATCCTTGAAGAGGCCGGCAAGATCAGCGCCGAAGTGATCGCGCCGCTGAACCGCAGCAGCGACGAACAAGGCTGCACATGGAGCAACGGCACGGTGACCGCCCCGGACGGTTTTGTCGCGGCGTACCAGGCGTTCGCCGAAGGCGGTTGGGTCGGTGTGGGCGGCGATCCGCAATTCGGTGGCATGGGCATGCCCAAGGCCATTTCGGCCCAGGTCGAGGAGATGGTCAATTGCGCCAGTCTGTCGTTTGGCCTGTACCCGATGCTGACCGCCGGTGCGTGTCTGTCGATCAATGCCCATGCCAGCCAGACGCTCAAGGAACGTTACCTGCCGAACATGTACGCCGGCACCTGGACCGGTTCGATGTGCCTGACCGAGGCCCATGCGGGCACCGATCTTGGCTTGATTCGCACCCGAGCCGAACCTCAGGCCGACGGCAGTTTCAAGGTCAGCGGCAGCAAGATTTTCATTACCGGTGGCGAACACGACCTGAGCGAAAACATCATTCACCTGGTGCTGGCCAGACTGCCGGATGCGCCTGCCGGCCCTAAAGGTATTTCGCTGTTTCTGGTGCCCAAGATACTGGTCAATGCCGATGGCTCGCTGGGCGAGCACAACGCGCTGTCCTGCGGTTCAATCGAGCACAAGATGGGCATCAAGGCATCCGCCACCTGCGTGATGAACTTTGACGGCGCGACCGGCTGGATCGTCGATGCGCCGAACAAAGGCCTGGCCGCGATGTTCACCATGATGAATTACGAACGTCTGGGCGTGGGCATCCAGGGGGTGGCGTTGGGTGAGCGTTCGTATCAGAACGCGGTCGAATACGCCCGTGACCGTCTGCAAAGTCGTTCGCCGACGGGCGCACAGAACACGGACAAGGCTGCCGATCCGATCATCGTGCACCCGGATGTACGGCGCATGCTGTTGACCATGAAGGCCTTGAACGAAGGCGGGCGGGCGTTTTCCAGCTACGTGGCCCTGCAACTGGATACCGCCAAATACAGCGACGATGCACCAACCCGCACCCGTGCCCAGGAACTGGTGTCGTTGCTGACCCCGGTGGCCAAGGCATTTCTTACCGACATGGGGCTGGAAACCACGGTACATGGCCAGCAGATCTTCGGTGGTCACGGTTACATCCGCGAGTGGGGGCAGGAGCAATTGGTTCGCGATGTGCGGATCACTCAGATCTACGAAGGCACCAACGGCATCCAGTCACTGGACCTCGCCGGGCGCAAGATCGTTGGCAGCGGCGGGGCGCTCTACCGTTTGTTCGCCGCCGAGATTCGCCACTTCATCGCCAACGCCAGCACTGACCTCGGCGAGTTCTGCAAGCCGTTGAGCGCCGCCGTGGACACCCTCGACGAGTTGACCGCGTGGCTGCTGGATCGGGCACAGAACAACCCGAACGAAATCGGTGCCGCCTCGGTCGAGTACCTGCAGGTGTTTGGCTACACCGCCTATGCCTACATGTGGGCCCTGATGGCCAAGGCGGCCATGGGCAAACAGGCCGACGATGATTTCTACGCCAGCAAGCTGGGCACCGCACGTTTCTACTTTGCCCGTCTGCTGCCGCGCATCCACTCGTTGAGCGCTGCGGTCAAGGCCGGTAGCGAATGCCTCTACGCGCTGGACGCCGTGCAGTTCTGAGCACTATGCAAATGACTTCCGATGCTGCATCGGGAGTCGTTTGCACACGTGTGTGGCGGGAGCATCGAACGTGTCGAGGGAACGTCTTGACGGTGTCTTCAGGCTTCTTGGGAGCGCTTGACCGGGAACGACACGAACGGCTTGATCTCCTTGAGCACGAACATGCTTTGCATCTCCTTGATGCCGGGTAACTGACGGATGACCGACATCGCGAAGTCGGCAAACGAGTCGAGATCGCGTGCCACTACCTGCAACAGGAAGTCAGCATCGCCACCGATGCTGTAGCACGCCACCACATCCTCCAGCTGCATCACTTCCTGCTCGAACTTCCGGGCCTCGGCTGCGCTGTGATGGTCGATGCTCACCCGAATGAACACCATCACTCCCAACCCGATCCTGCGTCGGTCAAGCACCGCCCTGTAACCCTGAATAAAGCGATGTTCTTCCAGCTGTCGGACCCTGCGCCAGCAGGGCGAGGCAGACATGCCGATCTGGTCGGCCAAGGTCTGGTTGGTGATCCTGCCGTCCTGTTGCAAGGCTGTAAGGATTTTGACATCTGTCAGATTCAGCGTCTGATCGGTCATAAATTCCGCGTCCCTGTGGTAAAGAGGTAGATCCTACCAGAAGTCATCTTTCCAGCAATTAAAATAGAAAATTTTTCTCCTGCTAAAGGGGATAAGATTTTTTCAACTTCTGATGTTGGAGTTGCCACGCTTTAGCCTCTACGTACAAACCGATGCCGGACGCGTCGTTGAATAAATAAACCACAGTTGATCGCTTCCTTTTCCGGAGGGCGCGATCCCAAGGTGATAAATGATTCTTCATCTGGTTTTTTTCAAGTTTGATGAACCCTTTCAATGGTGCGACGACGAAGTCATCGATGCAGAAGCATCGACACGTCAGCACCCACTTCATATTAACGAAATAGTCGGCTGGGCGTGTGGCAGGAATATTAGTCCGCGCAAACAGGCCATGGACTTTGTGGTGATGGGGTTATTTGAAACTCAAGAGACGCTCTCCGCGTTTCTGACGCACCCCAATCATCTGCAGGGTGTAATGAAGTGGCAAAAAATTGCCAGTTGGCAGGTGGTTGATGTTGATATTGGTAGTGACACTACGAAGTTTGTCGGGTTGCTCGATGGTTGGGCTGACTTCGGTGTGACAACACTCGAAAAACTGAAGGTTTATTGACAGTCGTGGAGGATTCAATGAATTTCGATGCTGCCGTTCACAAATGCGTGATTGTCGTCGACAAAGCGCTGGGGCTGGGGCATGCAGCCAATGCCGTCAGCGTTATCGGTGTCAGTCTGGGGCGCTCGGTAGAAGGTTTGGTCGGACCTGACATGCAAAGCCGTGACAATGTTAATTACCCCGGCGTCATCTACGCACCGTTACCGATTCTGCTATCCACCAATGAGTATTTGCAGGAGCTTCAAGAGAAAGCGCTGGCGGATGATGAAATCCACATCATGCCATTCAGCGCCTTGGCGCAATCCTGCAAAACCTATCAGGAGTATGAGGCGCGTATCTCCGAAGCCGACAGTTCAGCCATAGAGTTGGTTGCCATCGGCTTGATCGGACCAAAGAAAACAATCAGTAAGTTGACCGGTAATCTTTCGCTGTTCAAATGACAAGGAGGTTGTAGTGTACGCTTTATTCAAGCCTGAGCTTCTGGAGTTGGCACGTACCGTTCATCAGCAACATGCAGTATTTGAGAGGGATGGTATCTCGGTCGGGGAGTTGAATGATATTCAGCTTGGGCGTATTAAAAATATACTGCGTCATGTCAAAGCGTATTCGCCTTTTTACCAGGATAGATTGTCTGTTTTATCGGACAGTTCGATAGATGAACTTGACTGGAATGCGTTCCGGAAACTGCCGTTCACCACCAAGAACGATTTGCGCGAGGCGGGCCATGGCATGGCGTCGGCGCCATTGACGGACGCCTGGATCTACTACGAAACCACAGGTACTACCGGAGCGGCGACACCCTGTCCGCGCAACGAGCATGATTCGATATTCAATAACACGCCCCTGATCCTTCGTTACAGCGAGCTGTTTCGTGCCCACGGTCAGCACCATATTGTCGGCGTGATGGGGCCTACGGAGTTGCACTCGACCGGCGATACGTTTGAAGACGTCTGTCGCAGTCTTGGCCACACCGTCGTGAAAATGTGGCCGCGATCGCCCGTCGTCGGGCTGGATCGTGCAGTCACGCTGATCAGGGAGCTGAAGATCACAGCCTTGGTCTGTACACCGGCAGTCGCCATCAGCCTGGCCCGGCATCTGATCAAAAAGGGCCAGCGCCCCTCGGATCTGGGCGTAAAGCTGATCTTCACCCTGGGTGAACTGACCACCCCTGCGTTGCTGCGCAATATCGGCGATGTTTGGGGCAGTGCCGTGTACAACTGCATGTATGCCTCGCAAGAGTCGTCGATCCTGGCCGCCTGCGACAAGGACGGCAATCTCTGCACAGTTCCCTTGAACGTGGTCTATGAGGTGGTCAACCCGCTGACGGGGAAAGTGCTGGAGCCTGAGAACTCGAGAATGACCGGCGAATTGGTCATTACCCATCTTTACCAAGGGCAAAAGCCGCTGATTCGCTATCGCACCGGGGATATGGTCAGGGCTCAGGTGATGGGCAAGGGGCATTGGCAGATCATTCCTATCGGTCGGGTCAGGGATACGTTGGTCATCAACGGCCACAATCACTGCGCCTACGACGTTGAGGCTGCACTATTCGAGCATCTCAAAGGCTGCCTGGATTACCACATCCAGGTGGAAACCGTGGGCGGTGACGATCAGTTGAGCGTCACGTTGGAGTTGCAGCAGAACACCGCGTTCGACAACGATCTGGAGGCTGTTGCCAGCTCCATGGCGGCCAGGCTCGGCGCCCGTGTCCACATCGCCGTTGGCCCCACCGATGCCGTTACCGGCACTGCGGCGATGGTCAGTTGGAAGGCTGCAAGGCTCCATGACAAGCGCAGCGGTAGCGACAACAACGAGCGCGAAACCGCATTGAACATTGCCGCGCGGAGGGCCTGATCATGACTGATGTGTCCGGCAATACTCCCGTTGCTCAGCGCAAGCCTCATCCTTGGGTGTATTTTGACGGTCAGGTTGTCGCCGCTGCAGAAGCGCTGATACCGGTAACGACCCAGGCATTCAATTACGGCACCGCTGTCTTCGAGGGCATTCGTGCCTATGTCGCCAGTAACGGTGAGTTGAATGTCTTCAGGCTGGATGATCACCTGAAGCGGCTGGAGAATTCAGCCAGGTTGCTGCAGTTGGAAAACCTGCCGCGTCGCGCCGAGATGAAGGCAATCATCCTCGATTTACTGCGACGTAACGAGGCCTCGACCGAGAGCTATATCCGGCCCCTGGCCTACAAGAAAGCGTTGCTGCCTGGGGTTGGTTTTGGTGTGAAACTCTCCGGGGTCAGCACTGGCCTGGTGATCAATACCCTGGGCATGGGCGCCTACATGCCTGCCGGCGGAATTCGCTGCGCCATCTCGAGTTGGCGGCGTATTCCTGATGTTTCGCTTCCCGCGCGGGCCAAAATTACCGGCAGCTATGCCAATTCGGCGTTGGCCATGGAGTCGGCGCAACGCAATGGTTTTGACGATGCGTTGATGTTGAACGTGCACGGCAATCTGGCCGAGTCGACGACCTCCAATGTCTTCGTCGTGAAAGACGGTTGTCTTATCACGCCGCCGTTGAGTGCCCATATTCTTGAGGGCATTACCCGCGATTCGGTGATTACCCTGGCCAGGGAAGAATTGGGATTGAAAGTCGTCGAGCGAGATATTTCGTTTTCCGAACTGTTTTCAGTCGACGAGTGTTTCCTGGCCGGTACCGGCGTCGAGATCGTACCTGTGACGCAAATCGATCACTACGTGCTGCAAGAGAGCGGGGTGGGTGAAATAAGCGCTGCGATCAGGAGCCTCTACCAGGAAACGGTAAGAGGTCGGAATAGCAAATACGCCCATTGGTTGAGCCCGGTATCCAATTGATCGCTCTGGAGAGTCATGACTATGGACAGTAAATTCTTGAATTTGGGCGTTGGCGATTGGCGCGATGTGATGATTCACACCCTGGGTCCCCGCGGGACCAGCAGTGAAGCAGCCGCCGGCTTTTTCAGTGACTGGTTTGGGCGTCGATATCCAGGCTCACGCGTACAGGTCAATCTCAGCGACTCTTACGAGCATGCCCGCTCCAGCATGGACGAGCATGTTCCAAGGGTGATGATCGTGGCCAATGCCTACCCGCAGATTCATAACTTCTACATGGACCCGCGGTTAAGCCTGGTGGCGACTTTCGTGTTCGATACGCCGCTGTATGGATTGGCGAGCAAGGGGCCGCTGACGACTGCAAAACTGACGGTCGCCACCCATCCCGCGCCGCTTCTCCTGATCAAGGAGCTCTTGCCTCAGGGGCTGGAGGTCGACTCAGTGATCCTTGCACTTTCCACCAGCGCCGCCGCGGCAGCCGCAGCCAGGGGCGAGGTCGATGTAGCACTGACCACGGAAGTGGCTGCCAACATCCACGGATTGCAATTTATCTCGAGCACCCGTCCGATCCGGATGCTCTGGTCTGTCTTCGCGCTTACTCGCTGGAGCGCACTGCCGACTGAAGCCAATTTGTACTGCAGTTGATCGAAAAGCCCTGCCTGACCCGGTTCGGAGGCAGGGTGACCCTTGGACTATTCGAATACACGTTGAGGTCATGATGACTGTCTTGAAGCTTCACACCATCGATTCGACCCCTGAAAAAAGCAAAGCGCTGCTTCAGAGCTCCATCGACAACTTTGGCTGGATCCCCAATCAGAGCGCCTACATGTCGGAGTCTCCTTCGTTACTGGCTGCCTATCAGCGCGCGCATGATCTGTTTATCGACAGTTCGTTGAACGAAGAAGAGAAAGCCGTGGTGTGGATCACCACCGGTGTGGAAAACCGCTGTGACTACACGGTCCAGGCCCACGCCTTCATTGCCCTTTCCAAAGGCGTGGATGAGCACGTCGTCGACGCCATCGCCCATGAGCCAACCCGCCTCAATGCGCGATTGATGGCGTTGCGCAGTTTTACCCTGGAAGTGATTCATTGCCGCGGTTGCCTGAGCAGACAGGCCATTGATGCTGTCTTGCAGGCGGGCTTCAGCAAACAAAACATGCTGGATGTGGTTCTCGGTGTTTCACAGAAAAACATGTCGACCATCTTGAACGCTATCGCCAGCACCGAAATCGATGAGCGCTTCAAATGGGATGCCTTTCAAGGGTTCAAGCAAACGGCCGAGGCGTAAACGATGCTTCATCTGGACAGCGATTCAGTCAAAGGACTGTTGAGTTTCGAGTTGTGCCTGCGGCTCAGCGAGGAAGCCTTCAGATTGCACTCTTCAGGCCAGGTGGAGCAGCCGTTGCGTACGATCGTCAAGGGCGGCGAGAACGAGTTGATGGGGGTCATGCCCGCTTACATCAAGTCCGGACCCTATCAGGGGTTCGGCTTGAAGTCGGTGGTGGTCCGGTTGGGGGCTGAAGTCCGCGGTCCCTCGCATATGGGGAGCGTGTTGATCTATGACGAGGCTGGAGTATCCCCGGTCGTCGCGGTAGATGCCGGGGCGATCACTGAAATCCGCACGGCCGCGGCGTCGGCACACGCGACCCGCATGCTTGCGGCGCCTGACGCCAGCCGTGTGGCCATTCTGGGCACTGGCTTGCAAGCCCGGGCTCATCTGCTGGCAATGCGCGCCGTCAGGCCGGTCAGGCACGTTTCTGTATGGGGGCGTAGCGAGGCGGCGTGTCGTGAGTTTGCGTCCTGGAGCGAGCGCCACTGTGATTTGCAGGTAGCGATTTGCGCCACGGTTGCCGAGGCGGTGCGCGACAGCGACATCATCTGTACCACCACGGCAGCTCGCGCGCCCATTCTGGTCCGTGCCGACCTACCGGAACGCTGCCATATCAACGCAATCGGCTCTTCGGCTCTGGGGTTTCAGGAGTTGCACGAAGATGTGTACCAGGGTGCCGCGTTATTTACGGACTGCAACCGATCGGTTTTTGCGGCGTCCGAGTGTGTGATGAAGGCCGTTAACAAAGGCCTGTTGAAAGGCCAGGAGGCGGGCACAGAGATCGGCACTGTCAGCGCCGATCGCGTGTTGGTTCATAAGGAGGGTGTGACGATTTTCAAGTCGGTCGGATTGGCTGTGCAGGACCTGGTCTTTTCCCGGGAAGTCGTCAGGCAGTGGGTTGCTTCATCCAGTTGAAACCGTTGATAACCTTGCTTGCCGGAAGCGGAAACCGTCGAGCAAAACAATAATAAATGACCTGAGGAACGCGACATGCTCGATATGACACAAGTACTTACCTATTCGGCAGCTCTGGGTATCGCTGCCGCCATTCCCGGTCCCGGCATGGCGGCGCTGGTGGCGCGGAGCGTCAGCGGTGGCGCGTTATCGGGTTTTTGTCTGCTGTTTGGGCTGATCCTCGGCGATCTGACTTACCTGTCATTTGCCGTATTTGGCCTGGCGATGATCGCCGAGCACTTCAATGCCTTGTTCCAGTTGGTACGCTGGGCGGCGGCTCTGTACCTGTGCTATCTGGCCTGGCAGTTCTGGTTCGCCAACCATCAGGAGATTGAAGTCGGCAAGCCGGTGAAGAAGAAGGAGCTGTTGTCGGCGGCGATATCCGGCTTGACCATTACCCTGGGCAACCCGAAGACCATTGCCTTCTATCTGGCGTTGTTGCCGCTGGTGATCAACCTCGAGACGGTCTCGTTGCAGACCTGGGGGCTGATGCTGGTGCCACTGACCATTCTGGTTCTGCTGGGCGTTGGCGCGCTGTTCATAGTTGGCGCGGTGCGCATCCGGCACCTGCTGTCGAGCCTGCGAGCGCAACAGCGGCTGTTTCGCGGCGCGGCGGCGATCATGGTGGCGGCTGCAGCAGCGATGCTGATTCGTTGAGGCGCTGAGTGGCCGTGGCTGCACCCCGCAGGGAAGTGTTTCGCCTGCGGCGCGGTCACGGCGCTACTCATTGTCGGCGCTTCAGCTCAGAGCTTGTAACCGATCTGTCGCAACAGGTTTTTGCGCCACAGGATGTCTTCGTCGCCTTCAATGTCCTTGGCGCAAAAACCATCCACCACACCGAGGATCGCTCGCCCTTGTTCCGTTTCAGCGAGAATGACTTCCGTTGGGTTGGCCGTCGCACAAAAGATACGGCACACCTCTGGAACCATTTTGAGGGTGTTCAACACGTTGAGCGGATAGAAACCGTCGCCGAGGAACACGATGAAACTATGGCCTGCGGCGATGGCTTTCGCGTTTTTTTGCGCCAGTTCGATCATGGCGCTGTCGGTGCCGGACCAGCGCACCAGGCATTTGCCGGAGGCTTCACAAAAGGCCAGGCCAAACGTGATGCCCGGCACGCAATTGACTAATGCTTCATGAATGTCCTCGACGGACTTGATGAAGTGCGTCTGCCCAAAAATGAAGTTCGTCGCTTCCGGCTTATCGATTTTCAACGTGATGAGTTGCATCTCAAGCGCCTCCTTCCACGATGCGTTAATCAGAGCCTGACTACAGACCAAGCATAGTGACTGATTTGCAGCGGCGCCGTTTGCTGTCGATCGCGGCGTCTCATTCGGGTCGACGAACTGCTCTGACCTTGCCGCTGTTTCCGCCTCCGCAGAAGAACTGATCGGCACCATCCGATTCGAGCCCCGATACGCCGACGCCAGAAGGCATTTTTAGGCTCTCCAGAACCTCACCCGTTCGAGGATCGACGTGCCTCAATTCGCTTTCGTCACCCTCCCAGGTGCCGTGCCAGAGTTCTCCGTCGACCCAGGTGACGCCAGTGACGAAACGGTTGGACTCGATGGTGCGCAGAATCGCCCCGGTCTGGGGATCGATCTGATGAATTTTCCGGTCCCGATACTCGCCTACCCAGAGCGTCCCTTCGGCCCATGTGAGCCCTGAGTCACTGCAGCCGGGCGCCGGGATGGTGGCGAGCACGCGACCGGTTTTCGGGTCGATCTTCTGGATGCGATCCTCGGCGATCTGAAACAGGTGTTGACCGTCGAAGGCCGTGCCGGCATGCGCGGCGACATCGATTGAGCGCAGGGTATTCCCGCTTGCGGGATCGAGGGCGTTCAGTTTGTCTCCGGAAGCGAACCAGACCTGTTGGCCGTCATAGGTGACCCCATGCACATGGTCGACGCCCGGAAAGGGTCCATATTCGCGGATAATTTCGGCTGCTGAGTGTTTCATGTCTTCCACCCTGGTGGTTTGGTCGTGGAGTGATCCTAGTCACTTGGAAGTGGAGCGGGGAGTAACAATGACGTCGCGAAACCCGGCACCGACGGCGTCATCCAGCGACGCGCTCGCCCGCGACCAAACCACTGGACCTTGCCGGCCGCCGCCAGCGAGTCGAGTGCTCGCTGCACGGTGCGCTGGCTGGCGCCAAGCGCCAGCGCCAGGGCTGAACTCGACCACGACTCACCGTCGGCGAGGAAGGCGAGCACCGCCGCCTGTTTCTCCTCGACGGGCCGTGCCAGCACGACGACTTCCGGTGCGCCGCGCGGCACCAGCGCAAACCCGCGCTTTGTAGCGGTCACGCCAGCGACTGTCCGCAGCGCCGCGCGAAGTCGCCCGACCTCGACGCGTAATCGCGCGCGATGCGACTCATCGTCAAGCTTCAATCGGAAGGCTCGGGCGATAAGCGTTTCCCTCGGCACGTCGGCGGGCCACGCTTCGCCCAGTGCCCGGACGAGCGCGAACAGCACCGGGCGCCTTGCGAGCGAGACCAGTGTGTGTGCGTCACGCACGAGATGACGGCAGGCGTCCACGACGAGCGCCTTTGACGCCAGTAGCGCTTCAACGTCCTCAAGCAGCAGGAGCCGCTCCTCGCCACCGGTAATCAGGCGCGCCGCAGGCGTATCGAGGAGCAGGCGTGCGCTGTCGACCTCGGCTGTCAGCGCAGGGATATTAGCGTGGCGTGCAGCATGCTCGGCCCGAGTGAGCGCTGCCCGTGCCGCCTTCGCTTGAAGGCGGCGCATCGCGATCCCCGCGACGACCAACTCGTGGGCAGCCCTCGATGCAGGCGGTAAAGGCGTGGGATCGAGTTCGGCGAGCCTGTGCTCTGCTTCGTCGAGGTGACCGATCAGGAGCAAGCGCCGGATCTCGAGATACCGGGCATGCGCGGCATTCACCCGATCACCGTGTTCTTCGAGTGTCGTCCGTGCTGCATCGAGTGCCTTGGCAGGCCAGCCAAGGTCGCGCGAAGCGAGCGCAATCTCGGCCTCGGCGACCACGCACCGAGCACGGGCCAAAGCCTCTTTCGGACCGAAGGCCCGTGCCGCACTGCGCAACAGAGCCTTCGCGCGAACCAGCTCACCGAGCTGCGCCATGGCGATGCCGCGTAACGCGAGTGCCGGCGCATCGTCGCGCAAGGCCACCCGGTTCAGTGCGCCGAGGGGATCACCCGCCGCGAGCGCACGCGCCGCGGCCGTTATCAGCGAATCCATCAGAATCGCGCCACAGCTGTCACTCCTACCCTCCGATACCCGCTGCTTAGTCTATCTCACGACTACCAAACAGCCTGGAGGGTAAAACAAGCGCTGAGTCAGGTTCTGCCTTCGCAGGAAGGCATTCAGAGCGTGCTGACGCCTGCCAGAGGCAGGCTGAATCGCTGTTCACAGGTGCAGCACCCTGGAACTGCTGCGGTATAGGCAGGCCGAAGGAGGTTATTGGCGCCGCCCAGGTGGTGTTCCCGGTGCCAGCGTGAGCTCCGCGCAAAGGCCACCGCCTTCGCGGTTGCTCAAGGTCAGCGAACCGCCGATAGCCAGCGCCAGTTGCTGGGCGATGGCCAGCCCCAGTCCGGTACCACCGGTGGTGCGGTTGCGCGAGCTTTCCACCCGATAGAACGGCTTCATGACCTCGGCCAACTCGTCCTCGGCGATCCCCGGTCCGCGATCCAGCACTTTGATCGACAGGTTGCCAGCGCTCGATTGCACCACCAACTCTGCTGCGCCGGCGAACTTCAAGGCGTTGTCCAGCAGGTTGACCAGCACCCGCCGCAGGGCGTGAGGGCGGGTATCGATCACAGCGGCGTTTCTGTCGGTCAGTTGCACCTGTTTGCCCATGTCCTGATAGTCAAAGACCAGGCTGACGAGAAAGGAATCAAGATCAATGCGACAACTGGCTTCGGTGGCACCATGCACGCTGCGGGCATAGGCCACGCCTTCGCGCACCAGGTGCTCGATTTCTTCCAGGTCCTGCCAGAGCTTGTCCTTTTCGGCTGAATCGTCCATGAATTCCGCCCGAAGTTTCATCCGGGTGATGGGCGTTTGCAGGTCATGGGAAATGGCGGCGAGCAGTTGCATTCGTTCCTTGAGATAGGCCGCGATGCGCTCCTGCATGGCATTGAAGGCCACGGCAGCGTAGGCAACTTCGGTCGGGCCGGTTTCATCCAGGTGAATTTGGTGGGTGTTGGGGTCGAGGGTCTCCACGGCGTGGGACAAACGCGTCAAAGGGCGGATGGCAATTCTCACGGCCAGCCAGGTACAGCCGATCAACAGCAGCAACTGGCCGAGCAGGACCACCGGCAGCCACGGCGAGAGCGGCATGATCGAGGGCCGGACGTCGATTGTCAGGGGGGTGCCATCGGACAGCCGCAGGTGCGCCTGATAATGTTTCTGCGGGCCTGGGATGTCACGGAATGTCAGTGAAAAGTCATGGCCGACGGCATCTTCGATGGAGCCCACGGAGACTGGAACGTCGTCCTGTTGCATCGGTACACCGGGCTCACCTTCGCTCAGCAGGTAGCCATAGTTGCGCCGTTCCAGACGTTGCAACCAACTGGCGCGCTCCTCGGCCGGCAAGCGGTCAAGGATCGCAACCGAGGTGGCCACGTCGTTGACCAGGTTGCCAAGCATCGTCGATTTTGCGCTCTGGTAGCGTTCGTAGTACTGGGCGCCGAAGGACAGACCCTGAGCCAGAATCAGGCCGATCAGAAAAATCAGCGAGAGCCGTGACGCCAGCGTGCGCGGCCAGTGCAGCGAGAAATTCATGACGGTGCACCGAGGATTTCCACCGGCAGCGAGAACACGTAGCCTTCGCTGCGCACGGTCTTGATGTAGGCCGGTTCGCGGGCATCATCCAGCAGGCGTTGGCGCAGGCGGCTCACCAGCAAATCAATGGAGCGATCGAACAGATCGGCATCGCGGCCCTGGGTCAGGTTGAGCAACTGGTCGCGGTTGAGCACGCGCTGCGGGTGGTCGAGGAAGACCCTCAGCAGGCGGTATTCGGCGCCACTCAAGGCGACCATGGTGCCGTCCTCATCGAGCAAGTGGCGGGCCGAGGTATCCAGGCGCCAACGACCGAAACCCAGCAGTCGACCACTTTCGGTGACCATCAGGTTCGGCGGCAGCATCCGCGTGCGTCGCAGTACCGCATTGATGCGGGCCAGCAGTTCGCGGGCGGCGAACGGTTTGACCAGGTAATCGTCGGCGCCCATCTCAAGGCCGATGATGCGGTCGGTTTCGTCGTTGCGGGCGGTGAGCATCAGTACCGGTGTGGCTTTGTGTTTGCCGGCACGCAGCTCGCGGCACAGCAGCAGGCCGTCGTCGCCGGGCATCATGATGTCGAGCACAATCAGGTCGACCGGTGTGGTCTCGAGGAAGGAACGCATCTGGCGCCCATCGGCGACCACTGTGGTGCGCAAACCATTCTTCTTCAGGTAGTTGCCTACCAGCTCTCTGATCTCGCGATCGTCATCGACAATCAGAATGTGATCGACATGATCCATTGCCTCAACCTCTGTGTGTATGCGGTTTTCGTGCAGTCTATCGAGCCTGGATGAGCTTGCCCAAAGGCCTTTGTATTGCAGTGTATCTGGCGCGGGCTGGATACACAGCGACGCAAAAACTCCGATTTTGCAGACGTATGTATCGCTGTGTATCGCATGCAGGCATTGATACGTGCCGATTCACAGGCGGCTGTTTGCAACACAGACGGGATACCTCCAGGGCGTTCAATAGGTTCGATCGAGGCACTGCCACACGCCTTGGAACATTGAACGATTGACCCATTGCGGCGATGAGTAAAGCCCATCAACACCAAAACCCTCTACATCGCGCGCCAACCCTTTGCAGGTGATCCCATGTTTCTCATTGCATTTCTGGGCGGGATTTTGACAGTCCTCAGCCCCTGTATCCTTCCGGTTGTGCCTTTTCTGTTCGCTCGGGCGGACCGTTCGCAGTCTTCGGTGTTGCTCACCTTGAGTGGCATGGTACTGACCTTCGCCTTGATCTCAAGCCTTGCGGTGCTCAGCAGCGAGTGGGTAGTGCAAGCCAGTAACACCGGACGCTACCTGGCCTTGATCGTCATGGCGCTGTTCGCTCTGTCGCTGATTTTCGCCAGGGTCGGGAGTTGGTTGGCGCGGCCGTTCGTGAGGCTCGGTAACCGCCTCGATCCCGCCTCGCGCAAAATGACCGGGCCGCTGGCGTCGGTGCTGGTCGGCGTGGCAACCGGATTGCTCTGGGCTCCGTGCGCGGGGCCGATCCTCGGCGTGATTCTGACCGGTGCGATGGTGCAAGGCGTGAACGTGCACACCAGCCTGTTGTTGCTGGCTTACGGTCTGGGGAGTGCATTGTCGCTGGGAACGCTGATTTTCGCCGGCCGTGGCCTGGTCAATCGTTTGAAAGCTTCGATACCGGTTACCGCCTGGTTGAGGCGTGGCGCGGGGTGTGCTGCGCTGCTGGCGGTGGTGGTGATTGCCAGTGGCATTGATAGCCGATTGCTGGCCGGCACCTCATCGCGCAGCGTCACTGCCGTGGAGCAAGGCTTGTTGGAAAGCGTGCCCAGGCTCGTCGATTACATCGTCAGCAAAGTCAGTGCACAGTCATCCCGGGAGCCAGGGAGTAAAGGTCCCATGCCTTCATTGGCAGGTGCGGTGGAGTGGTTGAACTCGACACCATTAAGCAGTGAGTCACTGCGTGGCAAAGTGGTATTGGTGGATTTCTGGACCTATGACTGCATCAACTGCCAGCACACTTTGCCCTATGTCAATCAATGGGCGAAGCAGTACGCAAAGGACGGACTGGTCGTGATCGGTGTGCACACGCCGGAATACGGCTATGAAAAAATCATCAGTAACGTCCGTCAGCAGGTCAGGCAACTGGGTATTGGCTACCCGGTCGCCGTCGACAACAACTACACAATCTGGCGCGCATTCGATAATCAGTACTGGCCGGCCCATTACCTGATCGACGCCAAGGGGCAGGTGCGCTACAGCCATTTCGGGGAAGGTAACTACGCCGAGCAGGAACAAGTGATTCAGGGATTATTGGAGGAGGCGAAAGTGGCTGGCGGGGCGCAGTAATAACCCCTGATGGGTGCTGTGACCGTTGAAATGCGTGACCCGGCAAATGCCGGGTCTTTTTGCCTGAAGGTTTGGCCGCTTTGTTCTATCCTGAAAATTGAACACAAACCTCAGGAGGAGGGCCCTATGGCAATCGAAAAGAAACGTGAACAGTACGAAGATGTCGACGAGGAAAAACCGGATGAAGCAACCCCGGAAGAGAATCCGCCAGATCCAACCTGGAAGCATCCGGACGACGGCAAAAGCCTTTCAGATCTCGACCAGGAATGGCCTCTGAAACCCTGAGCCATTTGCAACCCTGAGTCATCTGCCTTTTGCACAATGCCCGCGGCCAGTCCCGGGCATTGTGCTGTCATCGTTGTGCTAGTCCAATGCCGTCGTGGTCGCTGCGGGTCGTGTGCGTACCAGCACGTTATAGCAAACCCGTGGAATGCCCGGCAGGCGGTTGTCGAGCAACTTGCTCAAGGACTCACCCTGATACAGATAGGCGTCGCCAAAGTCGCTGCCGAGCATCGTCGGATGGGCAACGATTTCCAGCAGTCCGTCTGCCGGTGGCCTGGTGTTGCGCAAGTCCATCGGGGTACAGACGTAGTCCGCCGTGGCACCGGCGAGGCGGTGTAAACGCCGGTTGAGCAAGCTCTTGAATACTCGCTTGGCCAGGCTGAGGTTGTGCCCCAGATTGCGCGCCAGGCGAACGGGGACTCCTTGGCGGGCAGCAAAACGCGCGACGATCTCACCGATCGGCCAGATAGTGTGAACATGCTGGTGGGAATCGAGATGGCTGGGCTGCAGGCCATTGTCCAGGCAGTGCTGCCATTGCGCTTCGAGCTCCTTCAGCACTGCATCGTGTTGCTGGCGGCTGAGCCACAGGCGGTGGCGGGGCAGGTTCAGGTCGAACTCGCCAGCCGTGTCGCAAAAGCTTGGCAGCTCGAGAATCGCCCGGCTCAGGGGCCGGCCGTACGTGAGGTTGAAGTGCAGGCCGACGCGGCCCTTGAGCAGTGGCTGTTGCGCCAGCTCACAGGCCGCTGCGAAGGCCGGCATGTTGGCCATGACGGTAGCGGAGCTGATCACCCCGGCCTGGAAGGCCCGCAGGATGACTGCGTTTTCGTTCAGGCTGAGACCGAAATCGTCAGCGTTGACTATGACTTGGCGAGGCATGTTCATCCTCCATGGGGTGTGCAGTGGGCGCGATTTTTTTATCGACGCCGGTCACGACGGGGGAGCGGGTTAAACGTGCGACAGCTGCCGCACGTTTGGCTCGCCACTGTTGCAGCCTCGGTTTGATGTGCTGCCAGCCCTCGTCCAGACCCCAGCGAATCCACTCATCAAGCAGCACTCGGCCGCTGCCCGGACCGGCATATTGCGGCAGGAACACCAGGTTGTAGTCGTAGAGCCGCCCCTGTTCCAGCAAGCCTAGACGATAGCTGATGCAACGTCCGTCAAGTTCCTTGGCGGCGAGGGTGGTAAATCTGGTTCTCGAGCCTAGGCGTGGTGCCGTTCACGCTGTTGCTGCCTCATGTGGACCTGTTCCGGACCCGTGTGCTGAGCGTGGTGATCGGCTTCATCCTGGCTTCGGCGTTCTCGGCCATCGTGGTCTACGCTCAAGAACAAGTACCGGCGACGTCGGGATGATTGCCGGGATGTTCTTCGGTCTGATGTTTGGTTTCGGCGGAAATTGGCCGCCAGGAAGCTCGAGGCGATTGCTGTTTGATCGTTTCTTTGGCGTGAAAGGAGGGGAGTGTTTTCGCCCCGTTTTTATGTGAATCTCTGTGCATGCTACTTGGTCGGAGGGATCCTTATGTTGCGTTTGTTATTGCCTGTGCTCTGCGCGCTGGTGGTCTGGCCCAGCATTACCAGTGCCGACGAAAAAGCCGCGGCTTATCTGCTAAGTCCGGGTGACGTCATTTCGGTTTCCGTTTGGGGCGAAGATAAGCTGAAGCAGGAGGTGCATGTACTTCCTGATGGCAGCATTACCTTCCCGCTGGCAGGACGAGTCGATGTTGCGGGGCTTGATGCCACTGCAGTCGCAAAGAAAGTCGCTGCCAGGCTCAAGGAGTTCATACCCGATCCGAACGTGAGCGTTGTCGTCACGAGCACCACAGGCAATCTCGTCTATGTGCAGGGTAAGGTGCTGAAGCCCGGCACCGTACAGATGTCAGGTCCAACTGCAGTGCTGCAAGCATTGAGCATGTCGGGCGGGCTCGACAAATTCGCCGACAAGGATGACATCAAGGTCGTGCGCCGCAATGGGGCTAAACAAGAGATCCTGCCCGTCCATTACAGCGATTTGATGTCCGGGCGTGACATGTCCACCAATATTCAACTCCAGGCCGGCGATACGCTGGTCGTGCCTTAGCCTTGCGCGATGCACTAAGGATTATCTTGCCCGTGCTGCGAACGGCCGGAGTTGCGACGGCTATCCTGATCTTGCCGTGCTCCAGTGTGGCGTTTGCTGCTACTTGGCAATCAGCAATCGTTGTGCCTTCGACTGTCGAGTACGACAGCAACCCGCTGCTTGTTACAGAAAACAAGAAGGGTGTGACTCGTACGATCATCGCCCCCGATTACACGCTTGTCGGTACTTCAGACCGGGATCAGTGGCGGTTCGGTCTTGGTATGAATCTGGTGCGTTCGTCTGATACCTCCATCGTTTCGGACCGCGAAGACCCCAACGTGCAGTTAGGGTGGCTGCGCGAGACCGAGACGGGTGGTTTTGGACTCACGGCGAAGTATGTCGAGAGCTCAACGCTCTCCACTGCGGTTCAAGCAACCGGCGTGATTGCCCCCGATGGTACGCAAAAGCTAACCTCGTTCGGCGGCAACTGGCGTACCGCTCTCAGTGAGCGAACGACCTTGGTTAACGAAACCGACTACACACATGTCACTTACGACATCAATACACTGACCAACTATAACGAGCTTTCGAACCGCCTGAGCTTTAACTACGCATGGAGCGAGCGTGTGGAGCTATTCACGCGTTTTGGCGTGAAGCGTTATGAGCCGCAGCAGGGATCTGCGGTGTCTTCCTCAAACAGTTACACCCCCACTGCCGGCTTGAACTTTGAGATCTCCGAGCGGCTCAAGGGGTCGCTTTACGCAGGTGTCAATCAAGTCTCTGGCTCGAACAGCCGCCCCCGTGGCCAAGGCGGTTTTTCGTTGCACTATACCGGTGAGCGTGTTGATACAAGTATCGACGCCAGTCGTAGTACTGTCGCCAGCGGCGACGGCGGTTTTGTCGAGGCTGATATCCTGAGCGGTACATGGAGTTATGCCCTCGACGACACCAGCCGTACCGGTTTTGATACCTCATGGCAAAAAACCAAAGGGCCAACGCCTAATACCCTGCGCAATGTCGGTGTCTGGTTTAGCCGGGAACTCTCGCCTTTTTGGGTGGCGCGCCTATCCTTCATGTACAAAGAACGCCAGCAAAATGGCTTGCCGGATGCCACCGCAAACGTCGTCGGGTTGACCTTGACCTATAGTCACCCCAACTTCTGAAATTCAGCTGGGTGATAAATATGACCTCTGAATACGAAATGTCGGTCAACGACTACATTGCTGTCATCAAGCACCATGCCTTGCTGTTGATCCTGAGTTTCGCGGTAATACTCGGCCTGAGCGTAGTGGTCGCGATCTCTATCCCGCCCATCTTCGAGTCATCTGGCACTATTCTGGTCGAGTCTCAGCAGATTTCGCCAGACCTGGTGGCGGCGAACAACAATACCTTTGCCGATGAGCGCATCGAAGTCATTCGCCAGCGCGTGATGACCCGTGAGCATCTGGAAGCGATCATCGACAAGTACAATCTTTTTAATTCGCAAAGCAGGCAGTTGAGCGTTTCCGAGAAAATCGATGAAATGCGCAATGCGATTACCGTCTCCTTGGTCAGTGCTGTCGTTAAGGGGCGCGGAGAAGTGACGATTGCTTTCCGTCTTTCCTTTGAGCACCGGCAGCCAGAGATTGCCAACAAAGTGGCCAACGAACTGGTGACGCTGTTTCTGGATGAAAACATCAAGCAGCGCACCGAGCGCGCCAGTGAAACAACAGAGTTTCTGACGCAGGAGGCGGACAAGCTCAGGGTCGAACTGGAAGCCCTGGAAAACCGCTTGGCAGACTTCAAGCAAGCGCACAGCAACGCGCTTCCCGAGCATCAGGAGTTGCGCATGAATATGTTGTCACGCGCCGAAACCGAGCTCAAAGAGGTCGACCGTGACTACAAAACTGCCCGTGAGGAGTTGCGCTTCAATGAGTTGGAGCTTTCCGCAGCAGCGACCAAGCATGCAGTGCCCGGCGCGGCGGGTGATAAACAGCAAGATCTGGGTAGCCTCAAGGCGGAGTACACCCGGTTACTGTCGCTGTATACCGAAGCCCACCCCGATGTGCGTGCCGTCAAACGCAAAATTGCTGCACTTGAGGCTACCAAAGGTGTTGGTGCTGGTGGTGCAGCGGCTCCAGTCAATCTGGACTTTGCCAAGGCTCAGGCCCGGATCGCTGCCGCAGAAACACGTATCAAGTCGCTGGCCGATCAAAAGCAGGAAGTACTCAAAAAAATAGCCGACTACGAGGCGCAAATTCTTGAGACGCCGCAAGTCGAGCGCGGCTTGGTCACACTGATGCGTGACTATGAAAACGCTAAAAAGAAATACGAGGAAATACGCACCAAGGAAATGAGTGCGAAAATTTCCGAAAGCCTGGAGCAGGAAAACAAAGCCGAGCGTTTTGTTCTTCTGGAATCGCCATTGATGCCTGAAAAGCCGATACGGCCGAATCGTAAAAAAGTGGTTGCCATGGGCTTTGTTCTCGCTCCGGTGGGCGCTGGCGCATTGGTGATGCTCCTTGAGATGCTGAACCAGCGCGTGCGCGGAGCTGAAGCCTTGGCCAGTGTGCTGGGTCGACGCATATTGGTTGCGATTCCCTACATATACACCAGAGCGGAATTGGCACGCCGTAAGCAGTGGCGAACGCGATTGATCGTCAGTGGAGTGGTGATGATCGTGCTCTTTTTGGTGCTCCTGCACTTCTTCTACATGCCTCTGGACCTCCTGATGTTTAAAGCTCTGGGCCGGTTTGCATAAGGAATATAGCCATGGAAATAATCAAGCCCGATACCGAGAATTCCGAGCAACAGCCTTCGTCAAGTCTCGTGACAATACCAAAAGCCATGACAGTGACCGGGCAGTCTGCAAGTCTGAATGCGCTGAGCTATGTGCAAACCAGAGTTGTACCGCTGCGGCCAGATCATCTCGAGCGCAATCGCATTGTGGCGTACAACAAGAATTCGAATATGGGGGGGGCTTTCGATCTGCTGCGTACGCAAGTTCTGAAAGTCATGGAAGAAAATGGCTGGCGCACGCTTGCTATCACCTCGCCAACTCCGGAGGCAGGCAAGACGGTATTGGCTATCAACTTGGCAATGAGCATCGCCCATCACACCACCAAGACGGCGCTACTGGTGGATTTCGACTTGCGTCGTCCGATGGTGGGTGCCTGCCTGGGTCTGCCGATGGAGAAATCGCTCAATGAATTGCTGGATGATGAAGCGGAACTGCAAGAGGTTCTGGTCAACCCGACCTTGCCGCGTTTTGTAGTCCTGCCGACGCGAGAGCCGATCCCGCTCTCCACCGAGGTGCTGTCATCGCCCACAGTGAGCCATTTGATTACTGATCTGCGCGAGCGCTACGACTCGCGTATCGTGATTTTCGACTTGCCGCCGTTGTTGAGTTCGGACGATGTTATTACCGTCTTGCCTAAATTCGACTGCGTCCTGCTGGTGGTCGCCAACGGTATGAACAGCAAGAAAGAGATCGAGGAAAGCCTTTATCATCTGGGGACAGCCAATCTGATTGGCACGGTACTGAACAAAGCCGAGCGCCCAAGCCGCTCTTATTACTAGAGCGTCACCCTCAGGTGTTCGGCGTTATGCGCCAGCGCCGACTTTCAGTGCCAAGGGTACTTCTGCTCCCAGCTCCAGGCGTGCGCCACGATCTGTTCAAGTGAGGCAAATTGCGGTTGCCAGCCAAGTAATGTGTTGGCCATGCGGGGATCGGCCACAAGGCGTGGCGGATCGCCGGCGCGGCGTGGCGCTTCGCTCACGGAGATATTCTGGCCGGTCACGGCGCGTACCATGTCTATTACTTGCTGTACTGAGAAACCTTGACCGCTTCCGAGGTTGAAAGCCGTGCTTGCACCACCTGCCAGTAAATAATCCACGGCAAGTGCATGAGCTGCAACGAGGTCGACAACGTGGATGTAGTCGCGAATGCAAGTGCCGTCAGGTGTGTCGTAGTCACGGCCATAGACGGTGATGGTTGTGCGCCGACCGGAGGCAGCTTGCAGTATCAGTGGCAGCAGGTGGGTTTCCGGTTCACGGCGTTCGCCTAACTGTCCTTCTGGGTCTGCTCCGGCGGCGTTGAAGTAGCGCAGGCAGACCGATTTGAGCCCGTATGCACGGTCGAAATCTTCAAGCATCTGCTCAACCATCCACTTGCTGCGACCATAAGGGTTGATCGCGGCCTTGGGATGCTCTTCGTCGATAGGTACATACACCGGGTCGCCATAGATGGCTGCGCTCGAGGAAAAAATGAAGTTTTTAACCCCGGCACGAACCACGGCTTGTAGCAGCGTAAGGGTTCCAGCCAGGTTATTTTGGTAATACTTGGCAGGTTCAGTGACGGATTCGCCCACCTGCGTAAATGAGGCGAAGTGGAACACGGCGTGAAAGTGCTGTCCCGCAAACAAGACGTTCAGGGCTTGTGCGTCGGCGATGTCCAGTTCGACCAATCTCCCGCCCATCAATGCGCCGCGATGGCCTGTTGAAAAGTTGTCTGCCACCACCGGTTCGTGACCTGCACGCAGTAGTTGCTTAACCATATGCGAGCCGATATAGCCTGCGCCACCAACAACCAAAAATTTCATCCTGATCTCCTGGAAACTGTTGCTGTGCAAGCACAGATTGGTACGCCAGTTCGATCCACCTGATCATTACGTTAAGAGACAGGTTAGCTATTGATTCGCCATCGTGCTGGATGATGCTGTATTGACAGGGCCTGGCTGTGCGTTGCCTGAGGTTGTAGCTTGCGTGACGCCTTTTTTCAAAAACAACCAGTTCGACGCCTGCAAGCCGTCGAACTTGATCGTGTAGCGTCCATCAAGGTAGGTGGCGGGTAGCTTCTTCATTTGTCCAGGGATGCCGTGGCTGAACAGCGTCAAGCCTTGCGGCGCCTGGATTGTCAGGGTGCCTTCGAGGGGCTCGACATAAAAAGGTGTTTTGCTGTCGTCTTTGGGGACGGCACGGGTACCCAGCGAAATCAGTAAATCCTGCGATCGGCCGACAGGCGCGTCGTCCAGGCTTTGCACCACCACACTGGCATTAGCGGTCTTCACTTGAACCTGGATGTTGCCAAGGCTGATCGACTCGCCGCCTATCCAGCCGGTTGCTGCTTGGGTGCGTGGCGTATTGATGGTGTAGATGCCTAGTTTCCAGTTGCGCTTCAACTCGCCAGTGTCTGTCGTCGACTCGCTGGCATTGGCGTCCAGCAGCGACTGGTTGGGGTCATGAAACACCTGTGCATTGCTCGGGATAGCACTCTGTTGCAACCAGGGCAATTGCGGCGTCTGTGGCATGGCGATTTCCAGCTTGCCTTTTTCCATGGCTGTGCGCAGTAGAGCCGCGTTGGCGGGTGTGATGCGTTGGTTGAATAGAGTGCTTGGCGTCGGCGCGAAGACATAGGTCGTTGTTGCTTCGCGAACGTCTGCACGGCGATAAAGCAAGGCGGCGGCGGGCAGGGTGGCCAGCATTGCAGGGTCGTTATAGGCGTGCCAGTTGTCGGCAGTTATCCATTCGCCGGTTAGCGGCTCCTGGCTGTAGGCATATTGCATCAGCGCATCCCAGCCTTGGTGGCTGGCGGTGCCGGCCATATAGAGTGGCAGCGAGTGACGGTCAGGTGTCGGGAAAGGTTCAGTGTTCCACTCGGTGACGGTCAGGGGTTTGCCTATGACCTGGCCGGCGGCAATCCAGTTCAGTAAACCGTCGCTGGTGAGCGGGTTTTTCTCTAGCTGCCCAGAGCCACCGTAGCTATGGACGTCGATCAGGTCGCCGGCGGTAAGGGCCGGTAAGGAGCTTAGGCTGTCGCCGCCCCAGCTACTGGTCGTGGCGATGGGTACCTTCACTCCTGATTCACGTAGGTGCTGAATCATGTCTACGTCGAAACGTCGCTCCAAATCGTTAAGGAACAGCTTGGCGGGGCCTGGTTCCCAGGAGCGCCAGGTCTGGCTTGCAGATAGATTGTGCTGGTTCGCAAAGGCCTCGGCCTCGGCCATGTAGATCTTGTTGTGCTTTGGCACTCGTTTGTCTGGTAACAGGGCGTTGCCAAAGTGCTGGGTGACATCGTTTTCGTTGGTAATCAGTACGGCGGCGATCGCCGGATCGTCTTTGTAAGCGAGTCCGGTGTAGGTGTTTACATGGGTCAAATAGGCTTGGGCAAAGCGCTTCATTGCCTGCTGAATGCTGATGTTTACATAGGCATAGCCCTTCAGATCGGCGTTGTTCTGGCCATTCTTTGGCATTTCATCGAAGCCATAGATGTTGTCGTTTGCAGTCAAGGCTCGCTCGACGTGCATATCGAGCCATACATAAATGCCCTCGTCTTTGAGGCACTTGATCCACCAGTCGATTTTTTTCAGTGAGTCCGGGCTTAGCTGCTGAGTGTCATGCGTGAGATTGCTGTCGCGAAAGATGTTTGGGCTGACCCACGGGGAGTCATGGTGGTGCAGTCGTACGAGATTGAAACCGAGTGCCGACAGACGTTTGGCCTGCAGCTTGATTGCATCGTCTGGCGTACGAAACAGCGCATAGGCCGTCAGGTTAGTGCCCCAGAAGCGCGCTGGGGTGTTGTCTGCGAATAACAGTTGCTCGCCGGATACTTTGACGAAGCCGCGCTTGCCTGCAGGTTTTTCGTGAGCGTTAAGAAAGGACAGATCGACCGGCGAGGTTTTCCAGTCGAGCGTGTCACTCGGCCAGTTCCTTGTGTCCGCCAGCCCGAAGCGCTCGGTTGTGGTCGGACCGAGTACCACATCGCCAGATAGGCTCAAGGTGGCTTTGAAATTTTGGCGGCCGGGTTTGATCGTGTTCTTGTAAAAAAAAGCACGCACCTGAGATTTATCACCCGGTTCAAAGTACACACTTGCCAGTGCAGGCTCAAAACGCATCTCGATGCGTCGGCTTTGTGTATTCCCCCAGGACCAGCCGCGGTTGTCGGGTAGCAAAGCCGGCTCACCCATTTCTCCATCGTAAAGGGCAGGATCGAACTTGAAGACGATGCCTCCGCCCATCACGTCCGGCATCATGCGGTGTGCATCCAGGGCAATGTTCCAGGTCAACTTCTGCTCGTCTTCCTTCTGAATTTGCGCAGTCAGGTCGAAATCCAGGTTTTTGTTCTTGCCTGCAAGGGAGTAGCTATAAGGGGTGTTCACCTTGAACGCGGTCGGCAAATCCGTCCATTCCCAGTTGCTCCCCCAGAAGGCGAATGAAGAAGAAACTACAGGGTTGCCACTGCGCGCCAGCATTGGCAGACCGCTGCGCTCATCAACGCTGGAGACCCAGTCCGACGCCCAGGTGCTAAACGGCCAAACAGCAAGGAGAACCACTAGCAGCCTATGGGCGCGGTGAACAAAAGAGGTCATGAGCGTTACCAGGTTTGAAGGTTGGCGCTCGCAGTGCTTGCGGTCTCGGTGCGCTTGAGCCTGCGCACCATCTGAGCATAGGCCACACCCAGTCCGGCCACCGACCAATACACCACGGGGATCACCGTGATACTGCTAACGGTAAAGATGGTCACCAGTATCCCGGCCAGTACCGCCAACAGTGCACGTCCGAGTCGGCGCGCCTCATCGTCTTTGTTGGGGACCGAACGCATTGCTCTGCGGATGCTGAGCAGCACAGTGGCGAAAAAAACCACGAATAGCGTCAATCCGATCAGGCCGATGTCCAGCGCCAGGGCGATGTAGGTATTCACAATATCAATGATACCTTCGCCCTGAATCATGGACTGCATCTCAGGCGCGTTGCGGTAATCGAAAGAGCCCAGCCAAGGGTTGCGCTGGATGACGATCACTGAGTTATCAATCAAGCGCTGCCGGTATGTGATGTTCTCTGCGTCTACCGTACCGATGAACGGTAGCAGATCCAGGAATTTCTGCCCGCCAGGCACGATGGCCAGCAGCAGAAGGGCGAGCACTCCGGCGATTGCAAGAAGCATCAGGCGTTTGACAGCTTTACGGCCGGTGGCGATGAACACGGTGATCATGATGGCAGCACCGATCCAGGGGCCACGCGACAGCGATGCAAACAGACCGCCAGCCAGCAAGAGCGCGCCGAGGCATTGCTGCAATCGGCTGCGTACGCTCTCGCGCAAGAACAGGTAAAAGCCGATGGCCACGCTAATGACGTAACCCAGTGCGATCGCCTGGCCGGTGGTGGCGCTGGCGCGTAATGAATCACCACGACTCAAGTAGTTGGACAATTCCCAGTGTATGTCCAGGGCAACAATCAGCGCGTTGTACAGCAGCCAATGGCGGGCAAATTCGACGAGACCAATAAGCGCCAGCACCATGGCGGCGAGTACAAATCCCAACAGGGCATCCTTGAAGTCGCTGAGTTCCTTCAGTGCCCTGCTGGCAACGTAGTAAGGCAAAAAAACGTCTATGAACAGGTAGAGCGTCTGGCGCAAGGTGTCGGTCAGCGTGGTCTCACGCAGGTAAAGCAAGCTCGTCAGCAGGAGGTAGGCCGCTAGCAGTTTGTCAGGCCAGATGCGTCCGAACCTCAGTGTGCTTGCTTGCCTGCGTAGCATGAAAAAAGCCGGCAACCACAGACACAATGCGAGCAGTTTGTCAGGCCAGGTGCGTCCGAAGCTCAGTGTGCTTGCTTGCCCGCGTAGCATGAAAAAAGCCGGCAACAACAGACACAATGCGAGCAGACGAATATGGTTAAGTGCAAAAAAATAGTTGATCAGGCCGAAGCCGGGAATCTGTGCCGGGGCCGGCGGGATGAGAAACAGCAGAAGGAAAAACAGTGCCAGAGGATTGCGTTCGCGTTGTCGTGCGACGGTCAAAATGACAGCGGCAATTCCCGCGTACACCCAGAAACTGTGCGAGACAAAGGCCAGTAGCGTCAATGCGAACCACAGATTGCGGCGACGAGTGAAGTCGTGGAGTGGGATCAGGTCTACTGCTGGTCGACGCGCCAAGGCAAAGACGATGCCAGCTAAAACTAGAATGACGATTAACGCGCGAAAGTGCTCAGGCATGGATTATTGAACTCATGGATTGGTGAGCAACGGCTAGTGAGATGACCAATTGTAGCTATAGTAACGTGCGTACCATTTGAGTTCGGGGTCGATGTCATGCCTCCAGTTGATTTATCGCCATCGTTGAGCCTTCGCAGGCGAGCGATATCTGCTGGGGCATGGAATCTGGGTGCGCTTGTTGCCTCTCAAGCATTTCGCTTGGGCGGCAACCTTGTAATGGCCCGTCTGCTGATGCCGGAAATTTTCGGCGTAATGCTCATCGCCACCACCGTTTCGATGGTTCTGCACTTGCTTGCCGATGTCGGTTTGCGCCAGAACATTATCCAGAGCCCGCGTGGCGACGATCCCGTGTTTCTCAATACCGCCTGGACAGTGCAGATCCTGCGTGGCGTTGTCCTTTTTGCTGCGACACTGCTAATCGCGGGCTTCACCTGGTTTGCGCAAGTCATCAATCTGTGGCCGGCCAATTCCATCTATGCCGCACCGGAGTTGCCGCTGGTGTTGGCCTTTACCGGCTTTACCGCGATCATCTTTGGGCTCCAGTCGACGAAATTCGACTTGGCCGTTCGCGATTTCCAGCAAAAGAAAGTGGTGCTCCTCGAGTTTGCGGCCCAGCTGGCGGGGCTGCTGGTGATGCTGGTCATCGGTTACTTCACCAGGTCCATCTGGTCGCTGGTGATTGCAGGTCTGGTCTCCGCCATGGTCGGCACTGTTATTGGTCATCTATGGTTTCAGGGCCCGCCTAACCGTCTGCAGTGGGACCGCTCTGCGCTTAAAGAGTTAGTCGTCTTCGGCCGTTGGATTCTGTTGTCTTCGGCAGTGGGAGTATTGGCCATGTATGGTGATCGCATCTGGTTCGGCGGCGCCATGTCGGCCACTGAACTGGGCGTCTACTCCATTGCGGTGCTGATTTTGGGCACTCTTCAAACCGGAGTGCTCAGGTTGGTCGGGGCCGTGGCCCTGCCGGCCTTCAGTGAAGCCTCAAGAAGTAATGACAGCACCCGGCTCCGCGTTTTGTATTACCGCTTCAGATTGATTTTCGATCTTGCTTTGCTGTTTGTCTGTGGACTGTTCTTGACCGTCAGTCCGCTCATCGTTGGTTGGTTATACGATGAGCGTTATGCCGCTGCCGGCACCATGATGGCCGTTCTTTCACTTTCTTTTTTCACATTGCGCTACACGGTGGCGCATCAAGTTTGGCTTGCCTTGGGACTCACAAAGTACCAAGCCATGGATAACATTATTCGCATTGTCTCGTTATGGGGGCTACTGCCGCTGCTGCTGGCGATTGGCGGGGTAAAATATGCGATTTGGGGCGTTGCCCTGCATACGTTCCCTACGCTTGTCCTGATTGTTTATGTCAATTGTCAGGTGGGGCTGTTCGATCTCAAGCGTGAACTGGTGGTGCTGCCAATGCTGGCAGTGGGGGCTTTGTGTGGAGAGTTAGTGTTGGGCGTTGCTAAATGGCTTTGATTTGATCTATGTCTTTTGCTGTTTTCAATGCTGTGACAGACCGTCTTCAAACGCAACCTCGATGGCGTGGAGATTTGAACCATGAGTAAACTTGATTTGGATGGAAAATTGCTTGACTGGAAGTGCATTGAATTTGAATAGGCACCTCTTGTTTTCAGCGGTTTTGGAGGCGATCTAATGAAAGTGACTTTTGTGTTGCCGGTGGTGAACATGTCGGGTGGAATTCGCGTCGTTGCAATTTACGCTAAGGCATTAGATGAGTTGGGGGGGCAATCTAATGATTAGTGCCCCTCTTGATGTGTTAGTAGTTAACTACAATACAGCGACGCTGCTGCAACCCATGTTTAATGCGTTGCGCGAGTCAAATAGTGCGGATCGAACGCGCTATTTAGTGGTGGACAATGCCTCTGCCGATAATTCACTGGAGTGCCTGGCAACTATTTGCCCAGAGGCATTGCTGCTGGCCAATGAAGATAATGTTGGCTTTGGTCGTGCCAACAATCAATTGGTTGAGCACCTGCAGGGCAAGTACGCGTTGCTCCTCAATACCGATGCCTTCGTTGCTGCTGATACCCTGAGCAAGACCCTCGATTACATGGAGGCTCACCCTGATTGCGGAGTCCTCGGCGTTCGGTTGGTTGGGCGAGAGGGTGATTTGCAGCCCTCCTGTCGCTATTTTCCGACGCCGTTGAATGTCTTCCTCTCACGTACAGGGCTTGAGCGCTTTTTCCCTGTGGTGAAGAGGGTCGACGACATGGACTGGGATCATGCCTCGGTCCGTGAGTGCGACTGGGTACCCGGCTGCTATTACTTGATCCGCCGTGAAGTCATCGATCAGGTTGGCTTGTTCGACCCGCGCTACTTTCTTTACTACGAGGAGGTCGATCACTGCAAACGCGTTAAACAGGCCGGTTGGAAGGTGGTTTATTACCCGCATACCACGGTGGTGCATATCGGTGGTGAAAGTGCCAAATCGGTTGTCAAACTCAATGTGGTCAGTCGACAGATACCCAGGTTACAAATCGAAAGCGAGCTTTTGTACTTTCGCAAGCACCACGGTCTACTGGGGTTGGCCTCACATATGTTGCTGGTGAGCCTGGGGGATCTGATTCTGGCGCTCAAGGCTCTATTGAAAGGCCGCGGCCGGGCGGCCATAGGGGCGTGTTGGCAGCATGCTCGTGAGACTTGGGCGTTGCTGCGCGATACCCGGTTTGCTAGCCAACCAACACGGTAGATCAACTTATGTTCGAGAATATACGTGCGGACTTGCGTGCATACGCTGGTGATTGGGCTGCTCAGGGGTTCTGGGTGATGCTGGTTTATCGCTTTGGGCGCTGGCGCTACGGAGTGCGCCCAGCATTCTTGCGTAAGTTTTTCTCCTTTATATACAAAGTGCTCTTCAAATTGGTGCAGATCGTGACGGGTGTCGAGCTGCCGTGTGAGGTGGTGATCGGGCGCAACTTCGTCATCGATCATTTCGGCGGAATCGTGATCAGTGGTTATGCTCAGTTCGGCGATGATTGCCGCATCCGCAATGGCGTGGTCGTGGGGCTCAAGAATGTGGAAGAGCCGATTGCCCCGGTGATGGGTAACAATGTTGATATTGGTGCCGGGGCCAAGGTGCTGGGCAATATCCGCATTGGTAACAACGTCGTGATTGGTGCCAATGCCGTGGTGCTGACAGATGTACCGGACGACTCGGTGGCAGTGGGCGTGCCTGCGACTATCAAGAAAAGGCAGCGCGCAGAAGCAAGGGAATGCTTATGAGCCCTCCGGTGGACGATATCGGGCAGTTTTACATCGCTGAGTGAACTCAATGGCTACTGGTATTGGTGTCGTTGTTATCGGTCGCAATGAAGGCCTACGGCTTGAGCGTTGCCTGGCTTCGCTGGGCGGTGCGGCGCAGAAGGTTATTTATGTCGACTCTGGATCAACGGATGGTTCAGTCCAGATGGCACGGCGGCTTGGGGTCGAGGTGGTTGAGTTGGATATGTCGATTCCCTTTACGGCTGCGCGCGCGCGCAATGAAGGATTTGCCTGCGTGCAACGTTTATTGCCGGCGATGCGTTATGTGCAGTTTGTCGATGGTGATTGTGAGGTTGTCGGTGGCTGGCTGCCCCGGGCGCAGGCCTTTCTTGATGCACAGCCTGAGGTTGCGGTGGTCTGTGGACGGCGTCGTGAACGTTTTCCACAGCGTTCGATTTACAACTTGTTGTGTGATCTTGAATGGGATACCCCGATAGGTGAGGCCAAGGCGTGTGGTGGCGATGCGCTGATACGGGCTGACGCCTTCGCCGCAGTGTCTGGTTTTCGAGCGGATCTTATTGCCGGGGAAGAGCCTGAGTTGTGTGTGCGTCTGCGTGCGAATGGATGGAAGGTCTGGCGCCTGGCTGACGAAATGACCTTGCACGATGCGGCCATGACCCGCTTCGGCCAATGGTGGCGGCGTACCCTGCGTGGTGGTTATGCCTTTGCCGAGGGCGCATTTTTGCATGGGGCCGCACCGGAGCAACATTGGCAGCGTGAGTCGCGCCGGGCCTGGCTCTGGGGCTTGGGTGTCCCGCTGGCGACTATGATCGCGAGTTTGATGCTGGGATGGTTTGGGCTGCTTGTGCTGCTGGTCTATCCACTGCAGGTGGTGCGCTTGGCTCGCCGGGGCGATAGATCAGCGCGCGAAAACTGGCTGCAGGCCTTCTTTCTGGTGCTGAGCAAATTTCCCGAGATGCTCGGCCAAATCAAGTTTCTGTTGCACAGATTTGGCGCTGGCAAGACGGCGTTGATCGAATACAAGTGAGACGGCTATGAATGATTGGCTGATACTAAAAAGCGTGTTTTCTTTACATGCAGGGTATTCCTTCAGGGCGTTGAAAAATAAGCTTGTATTACTGATTTTAGTTGGAAAAAACTGGTCCGAGCTGAAGTTGTTTTTGTGGCGTATGTCGAATGCCCTGGGCAAGACTGGTTTTGAGAAGTTGGGAGGTGATTGTGTCGGTGTTGTTCATTGGCCGTACATCAGTAGATGCTGGCGATCTCAGGATAGACTTAGTGTATTGGCCTCGCATTACGAAGTCGTCACAAAACGCTGTCCACAGCTATTGCTTCTGGGACGAAATGACAGCTTGATGTTGAGTGACTTGTCGGAGTGCTCTGTGGGTTGTTCCTTGGTTCTAGATCGTCCGGTATGGTTTATGCGTGAAGGGGAGTTGGTGCTGAATTTGTTTCAGGGTGATTTGCGTATTGCATCAATAGCGTTCACCTTGTGTCGCACGGAAGTTGAATTATGTATTTTTATCGGTGCCGTTCAAGGGATACACAAAGGCGTAGAGAGTGATAGGTCTTTGGAAATTTATAGAACACTGACAAAAGATTTTGAAGGCCTTCGCCCAAGAAGTCTTCTGATCGAAGCCATTAAGTATATTGCAAACAGTGTTGGTGTTGAAAAGATTTATGCGATAGGGGATGGCTATCGTCATCATCGTCATCCGTATTTTGGGGCTGAAAAAGCTCAAGAGCTGGCGGCTAATTATGATGTCATATGGTTGGAACATGGAGCGATTCCGTCCGGGCGCGAAGACTTTTTTGAAATTCCCATGGTGTTGTCCAAAAAAGCGCTTGATTGTATTCCTTCAAAAAAACGTGCCATGTACCGCAGACGTTATGAGCTTCTAGATGATATTTTTGCAAGGATAGATAGTGTGTTAATAGGCAGCTGTGCAACTAGCATGAGCGCTAATTAGTTCGATGCTTTACTGTGGGGTCTGGTGGCATGAAACTGCAGTAGTCACTCTTGGTCAGTTGGCGGGCGGCACTGTTTCAACTATTGATTTCGAAGTGTATATAAGGTGTCGGAGCGAAAATTCCAGGTGGGGTATTGCTCGGAGAAAATGCAAGGACCGGAATAAACGCCGTGGTGCTTGTTGACGTTCTTGATAATTGTACTACTGTAAAAGTACCTGTAGTAATAGTTCACTGCAACGACATCTAAGCTGGTTCTTATGCGTATCGCTTATTTGATCAATCAATACCCCAAGGTCAGCCATAGCTTCATTCGTCGCGAGATTTTGGCGTTAGAGCGCCAGGGCTTTGTGGTGCAGCGCATTGCTCTGCGTGGTTGGGATGCCGAGTTGGTGGATGCCGAGGACGTGTCCGAGCGCAGTAAAACTTTCTATGTGCTGCAGGGCGGAGTCAAAGAGCTGTTAGTGCCTGTGCTGCAGGTACTGCGCGCCCAGCCGCGACGCTTTTTTTCGGCGTTGTGGCTGGCGCTACGTATGAGCCGGCATGCCGATCGGCCCTGGCCGTACCATTTGGTCTATTTGTCCGAGGCATGTCGCCTGCTGTTTTGGTTGCAGGCGTTCGGCGCCGAGCATGTGCATGCGCATTTCGGCACTAACTCAACCGAGGTGGTGATGCTGGCCAATGCACTCGGCGGGCCAGCGTACAGTTTTACGGTGCACGGCCCGGAAGAGTTCGACAAACCGCAGTTTATTCATTTGGGCGAGAAAGTCCGGCGCGCGGCTTTTGTCGCGGCTATCAGCTCTTATGGGCGCAGCCAGCTGTTTCGCTGGGTAGCTCATGCGCACTGGGCAAGGGTAAAGGTGGTGCATTGTGGTCTGGAGCGGGCGTTTCACGATGTACCTGCAGTTGCCGTGCCGTCCGTACCGCGGTTGGTCTGCGTGGGTCGTTTGTGTGAGCAGAAGGGCCAACTGTTGTTGCTTGAGGCCGCCCGTATCCTGGCAGCGCAAGCCGTGGTGTTCGAGATAGTACTGGCCGGCGATGGGGAAATACGTGCGCAAATCGAAGCCCTGATTGCACTGCATGGCTTGCAAGCACAGGTGCGAATCACTGGCTGGATTAGCAGTGAGCAGGTGCGGGCGGAAATTCTTGCGGCGCGGGCCTTGGTGTTGCCGAGCTTCGCCGAGGGCTTGCCGGTGGTAATCATGGAGGCCATGGCCTTGCGCCGGCCAGTACTGACGACCTATGTGGCGGGCATTCCCGAGTTAGTGCTTCAGGGTGAGAACGGTTGGTTGTTTCCCGCTGGAGCTGTGGATGAGTTGGCGGCGGTGCTGGCCGACTGCCTCGCGCAACCTGTCGAGGTGTTGCAGCGGATGGGCGAGGCGGCTTATCAGAGAGTGCTGGAGCGACACGATATCGATACCGAAGCGGCCAAGTTGGCTGATTTGTTCAGGGCGCAAGCATGATCACCTTAATTGATTGGCTGTTCAGCACACTGCTGGTGCTCATGGTCCTGCCGGTGTTGGTGCTGTTTGTGCAGGTGCTGCTGGCCTGCCTGCCTGTGCGGTTGCGCTCGTCGGCGCAAAGATCGCGGCTGCGGGTGGCGGTGTTGGTACCGGCACACAACGAATCCTCGATGATCGTCGCGACGTTAAATACCATTCGGCTGCAGTTGCTCGAGGGCGATCGCTTATTGGTGGTGGCGGACAACTGTTCTGACGACACGGCCGCGCTGGCCCGCACGGCGGGCGCCGAGGTGGTGGAGCGCAGCAATGATCAGCAGTGTGGCAAGGGTTATGCGCTGGACTTTGGGGTGCGTCATTTAGCGAGCGTTGCGCCGGACGTCATGATCGTTGTCGATGCTGATTGCCAGGTGGGTGAGGGCTTCATTGAGCGTTTGGCGGTGTGTTGCATCGACTCAGGACGGCCAACGCAGGCACTTAATTTAATGCTTGCTCCAGCTGGTTCCGGGCTAAAAGTGCGGTTTGCCGAGTTTGCCTGGCGTGTGAAGAATCTGGTGCGGCCGCAAGGTTTGGCTTGGCTTGGTTTGCCCTGCCAGTTAATGGGTACGGGAATGGCTTTCGTCTGGCGGGATCTGGCTTTGATCGATTTAGCCAGTGGCCACATCGTCGAAGATTTGAAGATGGGCTTCGATTTCTGCCGCAACGGCAAGCCGCCTTTGTTTTGCCCCGATGCCCTGGTGACCAGTTATTTTCCGCGCAGTGATGAAGGCTTAAGTATCCAGCGTACGCGCTGGGAGCATGGTCATCTCGGGGTAATCCTTGGTGATGCGCCAAAGTTGTTTGTAGAGTCGATCAGCCGGCGTAACTGGAACCTCCTGGCTATGACGCTGGATTTAATGGTCCCTCCGTTGGCCTTATTGACTTTAGCGTTGGGGGCTGTTTTTAGTCTGTCATGGTTGGTGTTTATGCTGTGTGGAACTTTGGCTCCAGCATTAATCGCTTCTGCCGGGGTGGCAATATTGATTGTGACTGTCTTGCTGGCATGGAGCCAATTTGGTCGCGAGATTATATCTTTTTCAGCCTTGTTGTATGCGCCGTTCTACGCGGTGAAAAAAATACCCTTGTATCTAGGTTTTCTGCTTAAGCGCCAAGTTGAGTGGGTGCGTTCGAAGCGAGATGACAATTAATGTGCGCTTTTGCCTGGCAGCACAACTGGCAAACGATTATCCAGAAACTCAGGGTGGTCAGTGATCTCGATGATGAGCAAGGATTGATTGATGCTTTATCCAAGCCTGAGGCGGCGACAGTACTTGGATTCGTCAATGCCTTTGCCATGAACCTGTTGGCGGGCAACACCGATTACTATAACGCGCTGTCCGCTGCTGACGTGTTACTACGGGATGGCTCCGGCATGGCTATCCTGTTTCGCCGACTCGGCTTGGTGCCGGGGCTAAATATGAATGGCACGGATTTTATCCCCAAATTACTGGCCGCGTTCAAGGGCCGGCGCGTGGCTTTTTGGGGCACTGCAGAGCCCTTTTTAGCGAATGCGGTGCAGCGTAGCGAAGCGGTATTTGCGGTCAATGTAGTTTCTGCTCACCATGGTTTTGCTGAGGTGGATGCCTACATCAACCTTGCCCGGCAACTGCAGCCAGAATTGGTTGTGCTGGGCATGGGCATGCCCAGGCAAGAAGCCGTTGCTGCCAGGCTAGCTGCCAGCGGCGTGCCATGCCTGATAGTGTGCGGTGGGGCGATCCTGGATTTTCTCGGTGGCAAGGTTGTTCGGGCTCCGCAATGGGTGCGTCGCCTTGGTTGTGAGTGGGTATTCAGGCTGATGATTGAGCCAAAGCGGTTATTCAGTCGCTATGTGGTTGGTAATCCAATGTTCTTGTTGCGCACGCTGATCTGCAGAGATGCGCCTACATTAAGGAAACCCTGAAATACATTACCCGAAGGGTGAAGGCGGTTCGTCCGGCCTCTGCGTTGATGGCGATGCTGCGCGTGCATCTGTTGCAGAACTGGTTCGGTTACAGCGATCCGACCGTGGGGAGGCATTGTACGAAAGCACTACCTACACCTTCCGTCGATTGGCAAACACGATAAAACCAAACAACGCGGAAGAAAATAACCATGCTGCCGCAGGAAGCGGAACCGCACTCCGTTGATTGATATAAGAATTGGCTGTCCCAGCCAGACCTATACCCTGGACATGCCGACCAACCCTGGACTGGCCATTGGCAAGCGCCGCAATTAATCTGTTAAATGAAGAAGCATTGGCGCACGGCCCAAGGAAGCTGACCCACTCGCCGAGAGCGTTGACCCCATTGTTAAGCACGCCCTTGGTAGCAAAGCTCTGCGTGTGAGAATCACCGGAGAAGTCGGTGTGAAAGCCAATGGCGTTGCCACCCACGCGCTCTTCGATCAGCATGCCTGGTTGAGGTCCTAAACCCTCGCCAGAGTTGCTCATGCAATTAGATTTATAGACCAAACTGGCCGCCTGAGCACTAGAAACAATCGCACCATTCAGGAGCATTAATAACAAAACGGATTTAATAAAAAGTGTCAGGTGCATAACATCGCCTCCCTGAGCAGAGGAGTATTCTTTTGTCGGACGAAGGAGTCTTTATCAAGTTAAATTGAGCATAGTAGGTACATAGCTGCTACGTCAATAGTACGTCGCCATGATAAATATAAATAGAAAATCAGTGTGATTTCGTCAAGATAACGTCGCAACAAACACGTCAGTCATCAATCAAGCGGACTCTATCCGCATGAAATAGCTTCAGGCTTGAGCATCGCCCGCAACAGGGCGGTCTCAAAGACCAAATGCAACACGCGCCCCGCACCGCCTTTGGCCTTTCCGCTCAACGTGAAACGGGGCGGATGCATGGAGCGCTTACGGAAAACTGACCCCCCCCTGCCGATTGAAATTTGACCCAAGGCGCGTTGCTGATACCCAAATTAGCGTTTGATCACTCGGAATGGGGCTCGACCTTGGCACGAGGAGCGTGGTTCAGATCAGGTCTCATGAAGGGAATAGGTCTAGAGTGCGCTCAACCTCATCGGGGTCGATTGTAAAGCCATCGCCCTCTGGCGTTCCCACCACAAAGCCAAAATTCTGGTGATCGCGATCCGTTAGATACTTGTAATAACAGATGAAACGATTCGGGGGCTGCAGAGCCAGCAGTGAGCCACCAGGTTGAAGTACATTGACACCATGTACGAGATGACTCCCCTCGACCCCCACCACGGTTTTTGCTCCTGCGCAGGTCGCTACGATGGTCGGAACATCGGTTTTCGAAGGGTCGAGAATGCGAAAACCTCTGCGGTTATGCAGACGTTCAGCGAGTTCCATTTCATTGTGTAACAGCCGCAATTCACCGTTGCCACCTCGCAGAATGAAAACTCCGGGGTGGGAGCTGTACCTTACGTGTGACAGTAATTTTTCACCCATCGCGCGAAAGCGTAAATGCCTATTTCGATTTTGACTTAGATCATCGAATATCACGAGCTCACGAAAAAACGCATTGCGCAAACGAACCGGTGTTATGCCAAGCCAGTCCTCATATTCGGGAGTCTGGGGAAATAGGGGAGACCTGGTGGATGGCGCGGTCGTCACCGGAACTCCTTCGTCGCATGCTAATGGGTAAGTTACACAGTCTTCCATCAGCCAGGAGCCAAACCATTTGTTTCCACCTGCTGTACAGTAAATCGCCCCGCGCTCCATCTCGGTTTCCACGGAGATTTTTGGAAGCCAACCAGACCTGGGAGATAAGCAGGATTTTGCGTTGCCCTTGTAGAGTGTTCCATCTATCAGCCAGACATCTTTAAGCAGGTGGCCTCGTGTTGGACCATGATCAACGCTGCCTATTCCTTCCATTGTACGACGGGGGTGTTCGTAAGGAAAAAAGCGTTCTTCCTCCCATCCTGTCACACGTTCGAGTTGATTGGGCAGGAAAAAAGCCGGTGGAGAAATTGATGTTTCGCCAAGCGCAATATCCCAGGTTTTCACCGCCGCACTTTGCGGGGTTTCCGCCGGCTTTCGCATAACCCGCGCTCTTACAATATGCCGGTATGCAGCAAGGCTCCATGTTGTCCGGTGGCTGCTCGTTAACACGCGTAATTCCGACATATCATGTTCACTCTCATCTGCCTCTACAAAAAACAGTAAATGGCGCGAGCGCCTAAACTGCATTTTTTAACATCAGAAAGCTGCTCAGGTAGATATAATTCTCTCCACAATGGGCGGGGACTTCAAATGAGCATAACGACTACGTAACCTGTCGAGAAGAAGTTCGCTTGGGCTCTTGGCACAGTAGAGATAAATTTTGTATAGCCCGCCAAACCCCATATTAATATAGCGAGTCGCCACTTCCTCATCGTTTTGCCCGTCCGGCAAACCAAGATGAAGTGTCAGATTTTTTCCCTCGACAGCAAATAACGGTGTATGCCAAAGGAGTTGGGCTGCACCCACCTTGGGTAGCCGGACAAACATATAAGCGTGGTTACCCAGTGTATCAATATCACCGCCACGTCTCCTTTTCCATTCGAGAAGTCCGTCGTCTGGACGGGCCAGGCAAGTACCGATGTCATAATAGTCAAAGCCATTGTTTATTGCCCACTCAAGCTCCATAAATGTAGTGATCGAGTTGACTTCATTCAGCCTTTTGGCATCTGAAAAAACCGCCTCAGGATAGCCAGCACGTATCATGCTCCAGTAGCGCTTTCCGGCCCGAGTAATGACGCACGCAAGTTGGCATGCAACAATTTCGTCTTCCAACAGTATTAGATCGAGTCGGCCGAAAGTCTTTGCGATCCTTGAAACTTCATGTGGGGCAATTTGCGAGGCGGCAGTGCCATGCCTTGCGATGGCATAGGGTTGAAGCATTTCCCTGTCGGCTCTTTCAATTTCGTCATCCGTCAGCGCCTGCTTCATTCGGTAACGCGACTGGTTCTTGCGTATGTTTCGACGCAACTTACTATCGTATCCCGCCGTGATATCGTCAATGGAGCGACCCAGCGGCACGATAGCACTCAGAAAGTGAGGTACATACAACGCGCCCAAAGTTGGCATTTCACTGACTAGAACCGTACGGTTCGATTTATCCGATTCCGATTTGCTGTCGGCCACAGGAGACTCCACCCCCATGAGAACCTTGGCCATCTCCCGCTGTGCTCTTCTTCCCACATAGAGGATGTCGTAAGGACTGTCTGTGCGCAGCTTGAATCTGACAATCTCCCAGCGCCAGAAACAGGCTCGCCCAAGTATGTCTCGCAGCCAGGCTACAGTTTTTCTTAGCTCAAATCGTATTGAGGGAGATATGAGTTTTCGGATCGGCACCGCTAAATACGCTTTCATTTCCGGCACTCTGTGAGGTTTATGAGTCGCTTACAAGACTGACTAATAGGCTCGCTTGCCGGTGAAGGCAAACAGCGTTCGCAGAAGAATGACGAAATCGAGCCAGAGCGACCAGTTGTTGATGTACTCAATGTCAGACTCAACACGCTGAATCATCTGCTCTATATCTCTCGTTTCACCGCGAAAGCCACGCACCTGAGCCAGGCCTGTGATGCCTGGCTTGATATTGTGACGCGCAAAGTAGTCCGCGATGCCATGCGAGTACTGCACATCATGCTGAATAGCATGCGGGCGAGGCCCCACCAGGGACATTTCCCCCATCAAAACGTTGAACAACTGTGGTAGTTCATCCAGGCTGGTTCGCCGAATAAAGGCTCCAACCCTGGTCATGCGCGGATCATTCTTTTCTGCCTGCTTGACGATGCCGTCTTCCAGCTGATGGACGACCATGCTTCTGAACTTCCAGATACGGAAAACTCCACTCCACCCCATGCGCTCCTGTCGAAAGAACACCGGTCCAGGGCTATCGACCTTGATGGCAATCGCTATAGCCACCAGCAATGGAGCCGCAAGAAGCAAGATAAGAAAAGCCAGGACTTTGTCCTCAAAATTCTTCAGAAACAGACGCATCCCCATCAGCGGAGTTTCAGACAAAGTCAGCACGGGAATACCGGCAATTTCACGAACGCTGTGATTGATCAAACGCAGTGAAAAAATGTCAGGCACCCAATTAATAGCAATGTGCTTATCAAGCAGCTTTAAGTAAACATCCTTAATGACCTCCGAGCCATCCAGAGGTGTAACGAAATATACGGTACGAATGGAATGTCGCACGATTAACTCATCTAGGTCGGAGATATTACCCAGTATCGGCAAACGTTGCGTGCTTTCTAAGCCCTCCTTCCCCCGATCATCGCCCGCCTCAATCAACACGCAACCGACCACCCGTTCACCAAGCCAGGGATTATTGCTTATTTTCTGGTGAAGGAAGCTAGCCAGCTCCCCCGAACCAATAATAAGAGCGGCTTCCAATTGATTCGGGTGGGTCAAGAGTTTCTTCTGCACTTCGAGTGTCGCCAGGTGCAACAGCAACTGAGCGAAATATCCAACGATAAATAACTGCGCAACCAATAAGCGTGAGTACTGTTCACTTTGTTTGGTCAGAAAGGCCATGACAACGAGAAAACCAAAAGCAGCAAGCCACGCCTTCAAAAGCTTAAATGCTTTGACGGTAAATCCAACATTGCTTCGGTAAATAGCATAATGGTCGTACACGACGGCCAACGCCCCAAGCAGCAACAGGAGCATGATGACATAAGCCTGCGTTATAACGCCGATATGATAGTCGATTAGATACCATGCGACACCGATCACAGCAACAAAATCGAGACCGGCCTGAATAGCGTTACTGGTACTGCTTCGTCGCTGGAGTATGGAGCGGCTACTGCTGGGTTCGAATATCATAATTAGACCTCATTAAACTGAGAATCCAAAACGCTTATCTTTCAAACAATAAAAAGGCAATGAAAATATAATTATTAATTAACTTGTCAGCGTTGAATGATCCATCAGCAGTGCACCGCAGCTTCGATGATTCGCACCACATTGGCAGCTCTCCTGGTGCCAGAGCCTTGAGCAGGTCGTCCTGAACCATCAGCGCCAGACCCTTCTCGTAATACTTGCTGGCCTTCTCAGCCGGCGAGGAGCAGGCCGCCAAGCCAGCAGAACAGACTGCAAGGAGCGCGACCCAGGCGTCTTTGCCAACCTTGCTCAAATACATCTTCATCAAATTCACCCCCCTTGGAGGTCAATGCGGAATATGAGCCGCCAGCCGTGACACAACCAATCTCATAAAATCTTGTAAGCGCTTAATCTGCAGCAGTAGGCGCTTCGCAGGCTCTCCACATCACATAATCATCCAGTCCTAGACTCACTTCGGCCTGGACGTCCAATCGACTCTCACTAGCACGCCACTCATCCAGGAGATCCTCCCTGATCGATCAGTCGTTATCCGCTCCCGTTTCAGCAGCTGAAAGAAGCTTTCTGCTATGTCGGGGTATAGCCCAGCGTGGACAAACCATGTCAGCAAACTGACATGATCCTTATGTTGAAAAATGGTCAGGAGTTAGGCGATCTGCCATCAAGTGCCGTCAGACAGCGGCTCTGCCTGTGGTTGAGGCGTTTCAGACACTGTAAAGAAAGCGATAAACGGTCGTAAGGCTTGAATTACAAGGGTTAACAAGATGTAGGTGTGTCATTTTTGAGTCATCTGTTTTTTGACGCTTTTGCACGTTAGATGGCATTTCTTGCGCTTTAAGGGCGTGCTGCTCGTGTCAAAAAATGGCCAGTAATGATCTCTCCACACCGATCAGGAGCGAGAGAGGACTCATGACGAGATACCTGAAGGAACTGCTGCTGGTTTTGTACGTGCTGAAGAGCGTTGGCTGCTACCTGGAACGCTTGAGTGCCATGGGCATCGGGTTAACACCGTCGGTCCGCGTGAGCCGGTCAGCGCTGCGTCCGTCGCCAATTGCAGAGCCGACACCAACGTGACCTTGCGTTATGGCGGTACGCGCACGGACTACACACGCATCAATTCGACCTTGCCGTCGATCTGGCAATACGCAAAAAGGCCGGGCTGCACACGGTCTACATCGACGCCTAACGCCCGGGCGGTAATCTGCAAAACCTGACGACCGACCTTGAGCGCAAGGATACCGACGAATTCGTCCAGTTCGACCAGACCAGCGTGCGCGACCGCGACATGGACCGCTCCAGCCACTACAACATCTTCCCGACACCGCTCCAACTGATGGGCTATGACCTGGCGGTGATCGAACCGATCTACGGCAAGCCGCTGAGTCAGCCGACCGATGACGATTTCACCTTTAACTATCGCTTTAATGCGCGAAGGGGAGACTTGGGCGTTCAATCCTGTCCGCTATCCTTGATCTCACCTTCTGTTGAACGAGCGTTCTCATGCTTGAAGTGCACGGCGTGTTCAAAAGCTACGCCACCCCGCAAGGCCCGCTGGCGGTGTTGCAGGGTGTCGACTTGCACCTGGCACAAGGCAGCAGCCTGGCGCTGATGGGCGAATCGGGCAGTGGCAAGAGCACCTTGTTGCACTTGATTGCCGGGCTCGACAAGGTCGATCGCGGCAGCATCTGCATGGGCGATCAGCGCCTCGAGCAGATGAACGAAGTGCAACTGGCGAACTGGCGGCGCACTGAAATCGGCTTGGTGTTCCAGCAGTACAACCTGATTGGCAGCCTGCGGGTCGAGGACAATCTGGCATTTCAGGCACGCCTCGCCGGGCGTCATGACCTGCGTTGGCAAGCGCACCTGGTGCAGCGGCTGGGGCTGGGGGATGTGCTTGGGCGATACCCGGAGCAGTTGTCCGGTGGTCAGCAGCAGCGGGTTGCCCTGGGGCGGGCCCTGGCGTCGCGTCCGCGCCTGCTGTTGGCCGATGAGCCAACCGGCAGTCTCGATGAACACACCAGCGACGAGGTGCTCGACTTGCTGCTGGAGCTGCTCGATGACAGCCCCAGCAGTTTGTTGATGGTCACTCACAGTCCACGGGTCGCCGCACGGCTGGCCGAAAAAGTGCTGTTGCACGGTGGACGCCTGATCGACGCAGGCCAACGCTGATATGGACGTTCTGCGTGAAACCTTGCGAGCGCTGCTCAGCCATTGGCGCCAGCACCCGGTGCAGTTTTTCAGTGTGCTGACCGGGCTCTGGCTGGCCACCGGCTTGCTGACCGGGGTGGAGGCGCTGAACAGTCAGGCGCGAGACAGTTACGCTCGCGCCAGTCAACTGATTGGCGGTGAACCCCAGGCCAGCCTCAGCACGCCGAATGGTGCGACCTTCTCTCAGGCGTTGTTCGTCGACCTGCGCCGGGCCGGTTGGCCGGTGTCACCGGTGTTGCAGGCGCGAATTCAACTCAAGGGGCATGAAGACCTGCGCTTGCAGTTGATGGGTATCGAGCCGTTGTCGTTGCCCAGTGGTTCGGCGCTGGCCGGACAACACCTCGACATGGCGCAGATGGCCGATTTTGTCGGCACGCCGGGCCGCACCTGGATTGCCCCGTCAACCTTGCAGGCACTCGATCTGCGTGAGGGCGCTCAACCGCAAAGCCTCAACGGGCAGACCTTGCCGCCGTTGCACAGTCAGGCTGATATGGCCCCCGGCGTGCTGCTGGTGGACATCGGAGTTGCCCAGCAGGTGCTGGGTTTGCCGGCACAGGTGTCGCGACTGTTGTTGCCCAAGGATTTCGCCGCCACCGGGCCTCAGTTACCCGCCGAGTTAGCCGGTCAGTTGCAGCTCAAGCGCAGCGGTGAGGAAAACAATCTGGCGCGGCTCACCGAAAGCTTTCACCTGAACCTCGATGCGCTGGGGTTTCTGTCGTTTGTGGTCGGCTTGTTCATTGTCCACGCGGCTATTGGCTTGGCGCTGGAGCAACGTCGTGGACTGTTCAGAACCTTGCGCGCCTGTGGGGTCAGCGTGCGGAGGCTGATCTTCTGCTTGAGCCTTGAATTGGGTGGGCTGGCACTGCTCGGCGGATTGGCCGGAGTAGTCAGCGGCTACCTGTTGGCCAGTCTGCTATTGCCGGACGTTGCCGCCAGCTTGCGTGGTTTGTATGGCGCCGAAGTGGCGGGGCAGTTGAGCCTCAGCCCGCTGTGGTGGTTCAGCGGGCTCGGCTTGAGCCTGCTCGGCGCACTGCTGGCCGGGGCGAACAGTTTGCTGCGGGCGGCGCAACTGCCGTTGCTGGCGCTGGCCAACGCGCAAGCCTGGCATCAGGCTCACGCGCGTTGGTTGCGGCGTCAGGCCTGGGTAGCGGCAGTCGCTGCGGCGATCGGCCTGATCGCGTTGCTGTGGGGTGACAGCCTGGCCAGCGGTTTTGTGCTGATGGCCGCGTTGTTGATCGGTGCCGCATTGAGTTTGCCGGTGCTGCTTGACGCTGTGTTGAATCGGCTTGTGCGGCGCAGCCGGTCGGTACTGGGGCAATGGTTTCTCGCCGATTGCCGTCAGCAGTTGCCTGCCCTGAGCCTGGCCTTGATGGCGCTGCTGTTGGCGCTGGCGGCCAACATCGGTGCCGGCAGCATGACGGCCGGTTTTCGCCAGACGTTCAGTGATTGGCTGGAGCAACGGCTGACCGCCGAGCTTTACGTCAACCCGCAGAACCCGGCACAGGCCACCGAACTGCAGCAATGGCTGCCGGAACAAAAGCTCAACGCAGTGTTGCCCAGCTGGCAGGTCGCGGTGTCGTTACAGGGCTGGCCGGCGGACCTTTACGGGGTGATCGACCATCCGACCTATCGCGAGCACTGGCCGTTGCTTGAAGCGTTGGGTGAGCGTCCCTGGGATCAGTTGGTGGTGCACGACGCTGTGATGCTCAGCGAACAACTGGCGCGTCGACTCAAGCTGCGACTCGGTGACCACCTGAGCATTCCCACACCTCAAGGCGCGTGGTCGCCGCAATTGATCGGGATCTATGCCGACTACGGCAACCCCAAGGGGCACTTGCTGGTCAACGCTGAACACCTGCAGCGTTACTGGCCGCAACTGACGCCGAGTCGCTTCAACCTGCGTATCGATCCGGTGCAAATCCCGGCGTTGCTGACGGCGCTGCAATCGCGTTTTGCCCTGGACGACAGCCGCATCGTCGATCAGGCCCGGCTCAAGGGCTGGTCGACGCAAGTGTTCGAACGGACCTTCGCGGCGACGGCGGCGCTCAACAGCCTGACCCTCGGCGTGGCCGGTGTGGCGCTGTTCATCAGCTTGCTGACCCAGAGTCAGAGCCGTCTCGGGCAGCTGGCGCCGTTGTGGGCGCTGGGTGTGACGCGCCGACAATTGATGCTGCTCAACCTCGGGCAGACCTGGTTGCTGGCACTGCTCACGCTGGTGGTGGCGTTACCCTTGGGACTGGCGCTGGCCTGGTGCCTGGACACAGTGATCAACGTTCAGGCATTTGGCTGGCGTTTGCCGTTGCGGGTGTTCCCGTTGCAACTCGTGGAATTGATGGGGCTGGCAATGTTGGCGACGTTACTGGCGTCGGCCTGGCCATTGTTCAAGCTCTATCGTACGCAACCGGCGGACCTGCTGAGGAGCTTTGCCCATGAGGATTAACTGGGCCGTCGGTGTGTTGTTGCTGGTATTGACTGGTTGCGATGACTCGTCGACGCACAACGAAAGTTTCGCCGGGCTGGGCAGCGACGCGGCGGCGTTCAAGCAGGTAACGCCGGGCCGGGTATTCAGCTTCCCGGCCGATCACGGTGCGCATGACGGTTACCGCGTTGAATGGTGGTACATCACCGCCAATCTCAAAGATGGGCAGGGCCGGGAATTTGGCGTGCAGTGGACGTTGTTTCGCAACGCCCTGAACGCCGGGCCTGAGCAGCCGGGCTGGGCCAGCCAGATCATCTGGCTCGGTCATGCGGCGGTGACCTCGGCGACCGTTCACCACGCCGCCGAGCGTTATGCCCGCGGTGGCGTCGGCCAGGCCGGGGTTCAGAACGTACCGTTTGCGGCGTGGATCGATGACTGGCGCCTGAACACTCAAACCGACACCGCGAACCCTTTGGCCGAAATGCAGATGCAGGCCAGCGGCAAGGGCTTCAACTATCGGCTACGACTCACTTCCAGTCGGCCGTTGGTGCTGCAAGGCGAGCAGGGCTTCAGTCAAAAATCCGAGCAGGGCCAGGCGTCGTACTACTACAGCCAGCCGTTTTTCCAGGCCAGCGGGAGCCTGGAAATCGACGGCACAACGTATCAGGTCAATGGCCCGGCCTGGCTCGACCGTGAGTGGAGCAGCCAGCCGCTGACGGCGAACCAGACCGGTTGGGACTGGTTTTCCCTGCACCTGGACGGTGGCGCGCAGTTGATGCTGTATCGGATGCGGCAAAAGGAAGGAGTGGCATACCTGACTGGCACCTGGATCAACCCGGATGGCAGCACGCTGCGCCTGTCGCGAAACGACATCAGCCTCACGCCGTTGGGGTCTTCCAAAGTGGCCGGCCGGAGTTTACCGACAAGCTGGTCGATCAAGGTCCCGGGCAAAGGCCTGGACATCACCAGCAGCGCGCTGAACCCTCAGGCCTGGATGGATTTGCGCATTCCCTACTGGGAGGGGCCAGTGCAGTTGAGCGGCAGCCATGCCGGTAACGGGTATCTGGAAATGACCGGGTACTGATCCAGGGCGCCGCCCGGTATCTTTGCGCTTTTGCTCAGGGACGCAGCTCTGATCGAACTGGTTCGTTTTTTTTCGTTACAACAATTTTGCGGAAACAGGGTGTCCAGATTAATTCAGAATTTTTCAACGGACAGAACGTTTGCGTTGCATTAAAATCCCCCCGTTCGCCCAGTGTCGGGGCTCTTTACCGGTGCATGGATTGCCAGGCCATAACACTGGGCGAACACCTTCCTCCAGGCGCGATAAACAACATTTCATGATGTGCCTCATCGCACCGATAGCCTTCTAGTAACCCCTCTCGTTAAAAAGCACCCTGTTCAAGTAACTGGCTGAAGACTTCCAGTTCGGTTTTTTCCAGATCGGATATCACGATAAAACGCATGTGATTGTGTTGCCACGCGACCGCGTTGTAGCCGCGGATGGACTGACTTTTCCGGGGCTGATCGGTTTCTGTCGTCGGCATCATGAACACGTTGATGATGTGCTTCGCCCGCCCGTAAGACAGCGCAGCGGTCGTCTGGTGTTGCAGGTAATCCAGGCGCCCGCCGAGTAAAGGGAAACCCTGTGCCGAGAAGTCGAACACCGGCGGTGAAAAGTCCAGCTTGCCGGTAAACCAGGGCTTGACCGTGTGCCGGTCGGAGGACACGACATCGTTCAAGTGCTGGGCCATCAGCGAGCGCACATGGCTGGACACCGCTTCCTCCAGCCAGGGTTGCTCAGGCGAAGGCGTGGCCACATACAACACCAGGGCCATGGCCAGCGCGACCGCAGAAAAAACCGGCGCCAGCCACTTGCGTGTGGCATCTCTCAACGCCTGCCACGGAGAGGCCGGTGACGGCAGATTGACGAAGACCTGTTGAATCAGCGCATCGGGCGCCGCGTAATACGGCGCATAGGCTTTGACGCTGGTGATCAGCCGTTGCATTTCGTCATGCACGCGTTGGCAGTCGACGCAGTGCGACAGGTGCCCGGCAACGTTCGCAGTGGTCGTTGCATCCAGTTCATGGTCCAGGTAGCCATGAATCAATTCATGGCAGACCGTGCAGTTGATCTCATTCATGGCCTTGCAACTTCAGTAGTTCCAGCTTGAGCATGGCGCGAGCCCGGGCCAGTCTCGACATGACGGTTCCCAGAGGTATGTCGACCACCTTCGCGATGTCCTTGTAAGGCATGTCCTCCAATTCCTTGAGGACGATCATTTCGCGAAAAGCAGGGGGCAGGGCGCGCAGTGCCTGTTGAACCCGTGCGGCGTCTTCGGCCTGCATGGCGAGCAGTTCCGGTGTCTGGCTGTGGCTCAGGGCAAAGTTGTCTGGCGAAATTTCATCGCCGATGGCGACCCATCGATGGCTGGCCGAGCCCTTTAGCCAGTTGTAACTCTCGTTGCGTACGATCGTCAGGAACCAGGCCTTGGCATTGCCATCGGCAAAGCGATGCAGAAATCTAAACGCCTTGAACGCACTTTCCTGCACCACATCATGTGCCGCGCTGTCACTGCCGGTGAGCCAGCGCGCGAGGTTGTAAGCGGCATCCATATGCGGTGCAAGCAGCTCCTCAAATCGCTTCATAGTGCCCCAGCCTTTGCCCCCTATAACCCGGATTCGCTGCGTTTTATTCCCGGAATGAAAAATATTTTTTTCCCGGGAATAAAACCCTGACCGGCTCGGTTGTACATCCTGTCAGTTCATCAATGTAGACCGCTACGAGGGCGTTCCCATGAACATTCGTCCGGCATCACATGAAAAACGTACAGACGGCCCCCTGGACCCCGACCGCAGGCACCTGCTCAAGTGCTCGGCGTGGGCGGGTGCCGGTGTCATCTGGGCATTGAGTGGCGGCATTCCCCGAGCGTTCGCTCTGGGCGAAGATGGCCAGGTGAAGGACCCGAAAGCGCTGGACAGCACCTTCCACTTCGTGCAAATCAGCGACTCGCACATCGGTTTCAACAAGGAAGCCAATCCCGAACCGCTGAAGACCTTGCAGGTCGCCATCGACAAAGTCATCGCGCTGCCGAAAAGGCCTTCGCTGATCCTGCACACAGGGGACATCACCCACCTCTCCAAACCGGAGGAGTTCGATACTGCCGCGTCTGTGCTCAAAGGCCTGCCTTCAACCGTGCACTACATTCCGGGCGAGCACGACACCCTCGATGAGGGCGGCGGCAAGCTCTACCTCGAGCGCTATGGCAAAGGCACCAAAGGCAACGGCTGGTACAGCTTCAACGACCATGGCGTGCACTTCATCGCGCTGGTCAACGTCTTCAACTTCCAGGCGGGCCACGAAGCCACACTCGGTGCCGAGCAACTGGCCTGGCTGCAGGATGATTTAAAGGCGGTGAGCACCAGCACACCGGTTGTGGTGTTCACCCACATTCCGTTGTGGACGATCTATCAGCCGTGGGGCTGGGGCACCGAAGACGGCGATCAGGCCATCGCGATGCTGCGTAAATACGGTTCGGTGACGGTCCTCAATGGCCACATTCACCAGGTTATCCAGAAGGTCGAGGGCAACATCACCTTCCACACCGCACGCGGCACGGCTTACCCGCAACCCGCACCCGGTGTCGGGCCAGCTCCGGGACCGATGACCGTGGCAGCCGATCAACTGCGCAATTACCTTGGGATAACCGAGGTCAAGGCGACGCAGGGCGATCATCCATTGGCATTGATCGATTCGACACTCGTTTAGGGGAGCGCAGAGATGAAGCATTTACTGCGGGTACTGGCCTTGGGTTGGTTGATGGTGTCGATACCGGCGTGGGCGGAAGGGACCAAAATCGACATCAAGGAATTCATGTTTGCTCCCAAGGACGTGACGGTAGCGGTGGGCACCACCGTGACCTGGGTCAACGACGATCAAACGGTCCATACGGTGATGGAAACCCACAAGGTCTTTCATTCAGCGGCGCTCGACACCAACGACAAGTTTTCCTACCAGTTCAATACGCCGGGGACGTTTGAATACTACTGCGCACTGCACCCGCAGATGGTTGGGAAGATCATTGTCAGTGCAGCGAAGTGAGGGGCGTTGCAACACAGAAAAATGGGTGACCCCAGTGTTTGGTAACGGTCAATCAAGTGAACGCAAAGTTCGAAACAGCAAAGATCCAATGTGGGAGCGAGCTTGCTCGCGATAGCGGTGGAACAGTAAACATTGATGCTGACTGTAAAACCGTCATCGCGAGCAAGCTCGCTCCCACAGTGGACTTGCTTCGTTTCACTGAATGCATTTCCTTGGCTGACCGTTATTAAACCCAAGTCGCCATCACCAACACGCAGAACCTGTGGCGAGGGGGCTTGCCCCCGCTGGGTCGCGAAGCGGCCCTAAAATCGGTGATCGCATTGCATCAGGAAAAATACATCCGTCGGTTTTACGACTGCTTCGCCCGAGCGCGGACCGGCCGGCGGGGGTAAGCCTCCTCGCCAAAAATGCCCGCCAGACCAAAGATTTGCATTAACTGACGTGCATTTTTCTACGACGATCCGCCGACCTATCAACTCAGCGACGGCACATTAAGCGCGGCGCAGCACTCCTCAATCGACCTCCGCTGCGTATCGGCATACAGCGCCAGTTCATCAATAGTCGACCGCCCCAGCGCTTGTTCAAACGCTTGCCGATTCGAATGCTCGCCGTAGTGAGTCTGCGCGGCGTCACCGAGGTTCGACTGGAAAATCCCCGCTGCGCTGACCGGCAGAAAGTCTTCGTACACCAGCGGCACGGCGCGGATGTACCCGGCATCGAGCAAGCCGTGCAACGACGCTGTCCCGAGTTCGTCGCTATCAGCCGCCAGGCCTTTTTCGGTGACGAAGTAGCGGAAGTACGCCAGGCCTTGTTCGCGCATTTCGTTGTAGCTGTCCGGGAAGGCTTTGAAATGCTCTTCCATCAGGCTGTTGTAGCGCGCTGCGTTGGCTTCGTTGGGGAAGTCGTTGAGTGCGTCGCGCGCGGCGTTGAGCAGGCGGTCGTAGAGTGCGCGGCCTTCAGGCGTCAGTGCGGCGCCGCGTTGTTCTATTTCACCGAAGCGGGCGCTGTGGCTGCCGTGGGCCTGCTGCTGATCGGTGAACGCAATCGGCTCGTCCAGCGCTTTGAAACTGGTCTGGCGCAGCAGGATCGGGCACTGGCGGCGCGGTGGGCCTTCGATTACCGCTTTAGGCGTGATGCCGTGTTCGGGCATTTTGGCCTGCACGATGTCGATGTCCAGCGTGCGCGGCGTCAGGTGGTTGATGTGCGGGCCTTTGAAGGCGACCACGTCGGCGATCAACCGATGCTGGGCGCTGAGTTGCTGGTATTGCGCGGCGGTGACGGTGGCGCGGTGGTGCCAGCGGAAGGTTTCCAGAGCCTGTTCGACGAAGTCCTCGGCTTGTTGCTCGTTGAGTCCGCCGTGTTGTTCGGCCTGTTCGATCAGCGCCAGTGCCTGCGCGGTGAAGATCGAACGCTTGGCCAGCACCGATTCGGCAAACGCACGCAGTTCGGGGTTTTCGATCAGCTCCAGGCGCAGCAGCGAGGTGAACACCCGGAACGGGCTGACTTGCAACGACGCTTCATGCACGGCGCGGAACGCCGTGGAATGCACCGGCACCCCGGCCGGCGTCAGGTCGTAATAGCCGACTGGCTGCATGCCCATCACCGCGAACAGACGGCAGAGGGTCGCCAGCTCTTGCGCGGTGCCGACGCGGATCGCCCCGTGGCGTTCCAGGTCCAGGCGCTCGATTTCGCCTGTGCTGCGTAACTGTCGGGCAATCGCCGGATCGCTGTCGAGCACCTGGGCGTTGGTCTGCGCCACCAGTTCCATCAAGGCGCCGTACAACGGCACTTCTTCGCGGTACATGTCTGACATCGCCCGCGAGAAGCGTTGGCGGATCAGGTCTGGGCTGACGACGTTGTAGTTGCTCATAAACACGAATCCCGGCGCAGTGACAGTGGAGTAGGCCGATTCTGTTCGGCACAGGCGACGCTGACAAACGAAGTTTCTTCTGAACTTCATTCTGCAAACGACTGCTGTGATCAGCGCAACATCTGATCCACCAGCTCGATCCAGTGCCGGACCGGTGTCCGTCCGGCACTGGCGAGGTGGCTCTGACAACCGATGTTGGCAGTGACGATCAGCTCCGGCCGGCCGCTTTCCAGAGCATTGAGCTTGTTGTCGCGCAGCTGCCGGGCGAGTACCGGTTGGGTCAATGAGTAGGTGCCGGCCGAGCCGCAACACAGATGACTGTCAGGCACACTGGTGAGGTTGAAACCGAGACGGGTCAGTAGTTCTTCGACTGCACCGCCGAGTTTTAGCGCGTGCTGCAAGGTGCACGGGCAGTGGAAGGCGATTCGTCGTTCGGTGGCCGCGCACACTCGCTCCAAGGGTTCGTTGCGCAGGATCTCCACCAGGTCTTTGCTCATCTCGCTGACCCGTTTGGCTTTAGCCGCGTAGGCCGGATCGGTCTTGAGCAAATGCCCGTAATCCTTGATGAACGCACCGCAGCCGCTGGCGGTTTGCACGATGGCTTCGGCGCCGTTTTCCAGCGCGGGCCACCAGGCGTCGATGTTCTGGCGGGCGCGATTGAGCCCCTGTTCCTGAGCGTCGAGGTGATAGTCCAGCGCCCCGCAGCATCCGACCTGGCTAACGGTGCAGACGCTGATCCCCAGTCGATCGAGCACCCGCGCTGCGGCAGCATTGGTGTTCGGTGACAAACCCGGCTGCACACAACCTTCGAGTATCAGCACTTTTCGCGGATGCACCGAGGTTGGCCATTCCCCCGCAGACGGAATGTCATGCGGCAGTTTGGCTTCGAAGTCGCGCGGCATCAGCGGCCGGAAGGTCGCACCGATCTGCAACAAGGCTTTGAACAGTCCGGGGTTCGGCGCCATCGCCCGCAAGCCCTGGCGCAACACGCGCTGGCTCGCCGAGCGCGGCACCGCCTGATCGACCACGGCGCGGCCGATGTCCAGCAGGTTGTGATAATCGACCCCGGAGGGGCAGGTGGTTTCGCAGGCCCGACACGACAGGCAGCGGTCCAGGTGCAATTGGGTCTGGGCGGTGGCGGGGTGGCCTTCGAGCACTTGCTTGATCAGGTAGATGCGCCCACGCGGGCCGTCCAGTTCATCGCCGAGCAACTGATAGGTCGGGCACGTGGCGTTGCAGAACCCGCAGTGCACGCAGGTGCGCAGAATGCTTTCGGCTTCTGCCGCGCGGGGCAGGCGTTTGGCCTGTTCGCTGAGGGTGGTCTGCATGCTTCAGAACTCCGCGTACATCCGGCCAGGGTTGAACAGCCCCTGAGGGTCGAGTTGGGCCTTGAGCTGTTGGTGATAGCGCAACAGCGCCGGCGCCAACGGCTGGAACGGGCTGTCGCTGACGCCGTGGCTGTAGCACGTCGCATGGCCGCCCAGATCCGCGGCCAGCGACTGGATGTTCGGCGCCTCGGATTTCAACCAGCGTTGCGCACCGGCCCAATCGATCAACTGTTCGCCGGGCAGCGTCAGCGGGCCGATGTTGTTGGGTAATGACAGACGCCACAACGGCAGCCCTGCATCGAAAAATGCCAGCTGTTGTTCATTCAGTGCCTCCCAGTATTGAGCGTCCAGCACCTCGCCACCGAGGCGTTGATGGGCGGCGCTGACCGAACCTTCGCCGCCCTCCAGCCGCAAGTGCAGTTGCCGGCCGTCATGGCACGCCGCGCTGATGGGCAGCGGTTGCTGGCCCCATTCGGCGAGTTTGCTCAAGGCGTGGGCGCTGTCGAGTTCCAGGCTGATGCTCAGGCACTGGCGCGGTTTGGGCAGGACCTTGAGCGAGACTTCGGTGATTACGCCGAGGCAACCGAAGCTGCCGGTCAACAACCGCGACAGGTCATAACCGGCGACGTTTTTCATTACCTTACCGCCAAAACGCAACGGCTTGCCGTCGCCGGTGATCAGCCGGGTGCCGAGCACAAAGTCGCGCACCGAACCGGCCCACGGGCGACGCGGGCCTGATAGCCCCGAGGCGATCATGCCGCCGACGGTGGCGTCTTCACCGAAGGAGGGCGGTTCACAAGGGAGCATTTGCCCGGCCGCATCCAGCGCTGCCAGCAACTCCCTCAGCGGTGTACCGCAGCGGGCTGTGATGACCAGTTCGGTCGGGTCATAGCTGACGATGCCGCGATGGACGCGGGTGTCGAGCACCTCGCCAGCCACTTCGCGACCGAGGAATGCTTTGCTGCTGGCGCCTTGAATGCGCAGCGGCGTGGCGTTCTCACGGGCCTGGTTGATCTGCTCCAGTAACTCCGTGCTGGCGTCCCGGTCCTGTTCGGTGCGCATCAGAAACGCTCCAGGTCGGGGAACGGCAGTTGTCCGGCGTGGACGTGCATGGCGCCGAACTCGGCGCAGCGCTGCAGGGTGGGAATGTTCTTGCCGGGATTGAGCAAGCCTTTAGCGTCGAACGCGACTTTGATTGCGTGAAACACTGTCAGCTCGTCGCTGTTGAACTGCGCGCACATCTGATTGATTTTCTCGCGGCCGACACCGTGCTCGCCGGTGATGCTGCCGCCCACCTTGACGCAGAGTTCGAGGATTTTGCCGCCGAGGGCTTCGGTGCGTTCCAGTTCGCCGGGCTGGTTGGCGTCGAACAGGATCAGCGGGTGCATGTTGCCGTCACCGGCGTGAAACACGTTGGCGACTCGCAAGCCGTATTCACTGGCGAGTTCGGCAATCCCCTTGAGCACCCGAGGCAACTCGCATCGCGGGATGGTGCCGTCCATGCAGTAGTAATCCGGCGACAAGCGTCCGATCGCCGGGAACGCTGCTTTGCGTCCGGCCCAGAACTTCACCCGTTCCGCCTCGTCGCGGGCCTGGCGCACTTCACTGGCGCCGGCCCGTTCCAGCACGGCGCGAACCCGCAGGCAATCATCGCGTACATCGGCTTCGACGCCATCGAGTTCACACAGCAGAATCGCTTCGGCGTCCACCGGGTAACCGGCGTGAACGAAGTCTTCGGCGGCGCGCAAGGCCAGGTTGTCCATCATCTCCAGGCCTGCGGGAATGATCCCGGCAGCGATGATGTCCGCCACGGCGCCTCCGGCTTTTTCCACGGAGTCGAAACTCGCCAGCAGCACTTTGGCGGCCTGTGGTTTGGGCAGCAGTTTGACCGTGACTTCAGTGATGATGCCCAGCAATCCCTCGGAGCCGTTGAACAGTGCCAACAGGTCGAACCCCGCGGAGTCCAGCGCGTCCGAGCCCAAGGTCAGGTGTTCGCCTTCGATCGTCAGCACTTCCAGTTTCAGCACATTGTGGACGGTCAGGCCGTATTTCAGGCAGTGCACGCCACCGGCGTTTTCCGCGACATTGCCGCCAATCGAACAGGCAATCTGCGAGGACGGGTCCGGCGCGTAATACAGGCCAAGCGGTGCGACGGCCTGGGAAATCGCCAGGTTGCGTACCCCCGGCTGAACCCGTGCGGTGCGGGCGGCGGGGTCGATGTGGAGGATCTGGTTGAAGCGCGCCATCACCAGCAGCACACCTTTTTCCAACGGCAGCGCGCCTCCGGACAATCCGGTGCCGGCGCCACGCGCCACCACGGGCACCCGATGGGCGTGACAGAGTTTGAGCACGGCTTGAACCTGCTCGAAATAATGCGGCAGCAGCACCAGCATCGGCGTGGTTCGATAGGCCGAGAGCCCGTCGCACTCGTAGGGTTTGAGTTCTTCTTCGCGGTAGAGGATGTCCAGCTCCGGCATCTGCTCACGCAAGGCGTTGAGCAAGGCATCCTTGTCGACCGGGGGCAGGGCACCGTCGATGCGTTCGTCGTAGAGAATGTTCATCAGATGACAAGCCTCACACCGTCCGTAGCAGCTGCCGAAGGCTGCGTTCGGCTGCGTAGCAGTCGCAAAATGGCTGACTCGATTGTGTCAGGATGACCAAGTCATTCCTGTTTACGACTGCTTCGCAGCCGAACGCAGCCTTCGGCAGCTGCTACGGGTGTGTGTTCAAGCCCGGGTCCTTTGTCATTTATAGTCAAAATTTCGACAGTAGGCCTGCCGGCAGGGCTATTTCGGGCCGCCAGGCGGTGATGGCTATTTGATCTCGCCCTGATAGACTTCCAGACATCCCTGTCTGAGTTACTCGAAGTTTCAGGTCAGTAGTGAAGAGGAGCTTTGTCCCCTTATGCACCATAACGGAGGAAAGGGACTTTCACTGGCAAGGAGGCTCTACACATCGCGAACCCTGGGGATGGTCCTGGGCCTGCTCTGCGTGGGCGCGGCGATCATTCCACTCAAACCGCCGCATTGGCTGTTGGCGCTGATGCTGTTCAACGGCCTTGTCTGGCCGCACCTGGCCTATCAATGGGCGCGCCGCTCGCCCAAGCCTTATCACGCCGAACACCGGAATATTCTGATCGACGCGTTCATGGGCGGATTCTGGGTCGCGGCCATGCAGTTCAACCCCTTACCCAGCACTGCCACGTTGTCGATGATGGCGATGAACAACGTCGCCATTGGAGGCCTGCGTTTTCTGCTCGTCGGTACGGTGGCTCAGCTGTTGGGTATGGGCGCTGGGTGGCTGATCTTCTTTCCCGTGTTCATCGCGCAAACCAGCCCTGTTCAGTTGTATGCCTGTTTGCCGTTGCTGACGTTTTACCCCTTGGTGTTGGGCTGGATCTGCTTTCGTCAGGCCCACACGCTGGGCAAACACAAACGCGAACTGCTGGCCCTGAGTCGCACCGACAGCCTCACCGGGCTGTTGAACCACGGCGCCTGGAAAGATGCGCTGGAGGTCGAGTTCCAGCGTTGTCAGCGCCAGCAGCGGGGCGGTGCGATTGCCTTGATCGACATCGACCACTTCAAGATCATCAACGACACCTACGGCCATGTGGCCGGCGATATCGTGTTGCGTCAGTTGAGCAAAGTCCTCAAGCAAAACCTGCGCGCCAGCGATGTGGCCGGGCGTTATGGCGGCGACGAGTTCTGCGTGATCCTGCCCGACGTGCCACTGGCCCACGCCGCCCAGGCGATGGACGCCTTGCGCGATCGGTTTTCGGGGCTGGGTTACGAGCAGAATCCGGCGTTGAAAGTCAGCCTGAGCATCGGCCTGGCCGCGTTCGACCCGATGCACACTGAAGCCATGCAATGGCTCAACGATGCCGATGAGGCACTGTATGCCGCCAAGACCACCGGGCGCAATCGGGTAATTTGCCATGCCGATGGGCTGGTGCAGCGGGTGGCGATGGGGTTGGTTTGAGTGCGCATAAACAAGCGCGAACCGTTGTAGCAGCTGCCGAGCCCGCGAGGCTGCGTTCGGCCGCGCAGCGGTCGTAAAATCAGGCGACGCGTTCTTTCAGGTAAACCGCGTATGCAGGATTTGCGAGGACTTCGTCCTCGAACGCAGCCTCGCGGGCTCGGCAGCTGCTACGGGGGATCGGCGGGGCGCACGGTCCTTCGAAATCACCCCACAACTTTCCAAGACCTTTCCGACACCGAACCCTGTTGCCGCGTCTCGGCGTCGGCCCCTATAGTTCGAGCTCGTGAAAAGAAACCGGGAACGACCTTGGCTGGTCGAGTGTAGGTAGGCGTCAGCGCTATTAACGTCGTTTCAGAGTCTTTTGTCTGAATATCGTTTGCGGCGGCTGTGCGTGGGACACCTTCGGGTGTGCCGGTTCTCCTACCCGGTCGGCCAACCCGCGTACAGCTGCCACCTCTTTCGTTTGGCCGCGAAGGTGGAAACTCTTTCAGTAGGAGCTACACCTATGAACGACCAAGTCATGCCTCGCTATCTCCCCGTCGACACCTACGACTCCGCAACCCCCGTACTCTTCATCAACACCCACAAAGAACTCAGCGACCTGGCCGCCTGCGCCGCGCACCGTTTCACCGTGGTTCGCGACCTGATGGATACCTTGACCAGCCTGCCCCTCAAAGGCATTTCCGATTGCGACCTGACTCGCGTCACCCGTGGCGTGCATTTGCTCACCCGTGAGGGGTGTGCGGTGCTGGAGGTGATTCAGCTGCGGGTGGGGCAGTTGGAGGAGGGGTACAAGGCCAAGGTTTAGTGGCTACCGGCAGTCAGTCAAAGTACGAAACCTGTGGGAGCGAGCTTGCTCGCGAAGAGGCCATCACATTCAACATCTATGTTGACTGATACACCGCCATCGCGAGCAAGCTCGCTCCCACACGAGACTTGCTTCGTTTTACAGAACGTATTTCCTTCACTGAATGGCATTAGCCCTAGTGACTTGGTTCTGTAGGAGATCTTCAGGTAATCGGCGTGCTGACGAACGCCGGCAGCTGTTCGGCGTAGGCGGTGAACGCGCGGATTTTCGGGAACTGCGCGTCACTGACCTGATCCGGCACCACCAGCTTGGTGAAGCTCCAGGCCACAGCGAGGGTGATGCCCGCCTGGTCAAGAGTGCCGTCGGTTTTCAGTGGCTGCCTGTTCAGCTCCAGTTCCAGCGCCGAATACGCCGCCAGCAACTGCCCGCTGATGCGCTCCAGCCACGGTTCATGCTGTTTTTCGGCCGGACGCAAAGTGCGCTCGTAGTAGATCTGCACCGACTTCTCGCAAGCCGCCAGGGCCAGGCCGATCAGCCGCAATGAGCGCTGGCGTTGGTCCAGTTGCGCTGGCATCAGGCTTCTGTCCGGCCCGCTCAAGGCTTCCAGGTAGTCGATGATCAAGGTCGAATCCATCAGCACTTCGCCGTTGTCCAGCACCAGCGTCGGGGCCTTGACCACCGGGTTGATCTGCTGGAACTGCGCAAACTGGCGGAACACCGACACCGAGGCGTGCTCGAACGGGATGTCCAGCGACTTCAGGCTAATGGCGACGCGTCTTACATAAGGTGAATCGAGCATTCCGATCAGCTTCATGTACAGCTCCTTTGATAATGCGTAGACAGTGCGCCGCCAATTTAGCGGCAAACCCATGACCTTCGCCAGTGCACTCGGGCTCAGCCGCTATGCTTGAGAGTCTAAGTGCCCGGATGTTTCTGGAGGTCTGTCATGCCAGCAGAAAAAACTGCGCTCGTCCTTGCCGGTGGCGGCAGCCTCGGTGCGGTTCAGGTCGGCATGTTGCAGGCGCTGGTCGAAGCGGGCGTGTCGTTCGATATGGTGATCGGTGCCTCGGTCGGCGCCATCAACGGTGCGTACTTTGCTGCGCGGCCGAACGTGCAAGGGGTGGCCGAGCTGGCGGACTTCTGGCGCGGTTTGCGCAAGGCCGATGTGTTTCCGTTTTCGCTGTTCGACAGCCTGTCGGCGATTTTTCGGCGCCGGGGCTTTCTGTTGAAGTCTGCGGCGCTGGAGCATCTGGTGCGGCGGGCGTTGCCCTTCAAGCAGATCGAAGACACTGAATTGCCGCTGCACATCGTCACCACCAACTTGCTCACCGGCGCCGAAGAACTGCTGTCCAGCGGCAGTGCCGAGCAGGCGTTGCTGGCCAGTGCGGCGATTCCATTGGTGTTTCCGTGTGTGCAGATCGGCGGCAAGCTGTTGATCGACGGCGGCGTGGCCAGCAATACGCCGATTGCCAGTGCGGTCTACCTGGGCGCGACGCGGGTTGTGGTGGTGCCGACCGGGTTTGGTTGTGACTGCCCCAGTCCGCCAGCGGGGCTGGTGGCGTTGGCGCTGCACACCTTGAACCTGATGAGCATGCGCCAGCTGGTGCGCGACATTGAGCTGTATTCACCGCGAGCGGCGATCCATGTGGTCGCGCCGCTGTGTCCGCTGGGGATCTCGGTGTTCGATTTCACCCAGACCGATCAACTGCTGCAGCGCGCTTATCAGTCGACCCAGGCCTGGATCGAGAGCGGCGGGCTGAATCGCGCCGGGGTGCCGGGCTCATTGCAGGCCCACACCCATCATGGCGGTGAAGGTCAGTCCTCGAACCCGACCTGCTCGTGAATCTCATCCATCTTCAGCTCCAGGCGATAGGCCACGGCGATGAACAGCGCCTGGCACAGGCACAAAGTTGCACTCAAGGAGCGGAATGCAAACGAAGAACCTTCATTGACCAGCAGCACCGTATTCGCCCGTTTGGCCAGCGGCGAGAGGTTGCTGTCGGTGATGATCAGGGTTTTCGCCTGATGGTGCTGGGCGATGCGCAGGCAGTGCTGGGTTTCCTTGCCATAGGGCGTGAAGCTGATGGCGATCACCAGGTCATTGGCCCGCACGCTGCGCATTTGCTCGCGGTAGCTGCCGCCCAGTCCCGAGACCAGGTGAATGCGCTTGTTAGTGTGTTGCAGGTTGTAGACCAGGTAATCGGCCACCGCGAACGAGCGGCGCACCCCGACCACGTAGATGTTGTCGGCATTCACCACCAGGTCCACGGCTTTCTCGAAGGACTGGTCATCCAGCTCCAGGCCCAGGCGTTCGATGCCTGACAGCGTGGCGTCGATGCACTCGCGCGCCAGGTCGCCGCCGCTGGCCTTCTGCGACTTGTTGGCGATCATGCTGCGAATACGCTGCTGGTAGTTCTGCACCGGCGTGGTCTTGTGGGTGTACGCCTCGCGAAACAACGCCTGCATTTCGCTGAAACCGCTGAATCCAAAGCGCTGGGAGAAACGCACGATGGCCGAAGGGTGCACTTCGCATTCGCGGGCGATGTCGCTGATGCGGTCGACCATGATCCGGTCGCTCTGCTGGCTCATGTAGCTGGCGATGCGTTTGAGCTGGCGCGGCAGGCTTTCGTATTCGTTGGTGATGAGCTGCAGCAAGCGTTCGGCATTGATCGGGGGGCTGGCGAGGTCGCTTTCCGGCGTGGTCTCGGCGGTGGCCGGCTGATCGGTGCGGGACATAAATAATCCTTCTGGCTTGTTCTTATAGGGCCGCTCGGTGAAGCGTTGCCCATGACAATAGGTTGGCTGTGCGCAGTCTACAGGGTAGGCGTGAATAAAATCTTGAGCCGTGGGTCAGCCAGACACGTGCTGAAACGATGCACGGTGTCTGGAGCGGTTCTGTAAAAGTTTATTGGAAAAAATATTCCACGTAAAAATTTATTGGAATAAATATTGATTTGTTGGCGCCTCACGTTTTAGTCTGCATCCACCAAGAGTGTTCGGCGCCACCACCGCCCCGAACGCAGGCTGATAAAAATAACAGGAGCCAGCATGGGCCAGACTCGTTTTGCCAGTGGGCGTCAATTGGATCTGATTTGCCTCGGGCGCCTTGGCGTCGACCTCTATGCACAGCAAGTCGGTGCACGGCTGGAGGATGTCTCGAGCTTCGCCAAGTACCTCGGAGGTTCGTCCGCCAACATCGCCTTCGGCACGGCCCGGTTGGGGCTGAAGTCGGCCATGCTCAGCCGGGTGGGGGACGACCACATGGGGCGTTTCCTGGTCGAGTCCCTGGCCCGTGAAGGGTGCGACGTCAGCGGCATCAAGGTCGATTCGGAGCGCCTCACCGCCATGGTTTTGCTGGGCCTCAAGGACCGTGAAACTTTTCCGTTGGTGTTCTACCGCGAAAACTGCGCCGACATGGCCCTGCGCGCCGAAGACATCAGCGAAGCCTTTATTGCCTCCAGCAAAGCCTTGCTGATCACCGGCACGCATTTCTCTACCGACGGCGTCTACAAGGCGAGCATCCAGGCACTGGAGTACGCTGAAAAGCACAACGTCAAACGCATTCTCGATATCGATTACCGTCCGGTTCTTTGGGGCCTGGCAGGCAAGGCGGATGGCGAAACCCGTTTCGTCGCCGACCAGCAGGTCAGCCAGCACGTACAGAAAATCCTCCCGCGTTTCGACCTGATCGTCGGCACCGAAGAGGAGTTCCTGATTGCCGGTGGCAGCGAGGACTTGTTGAGTGCACTGCGCAATGTCCGTCGTCTGACGGCGGCGACCCTGGTGGTCAAGCTCGGGCCGCAAGGCTGCACGGTGATTCACGGGGTGATTCCGGTTCGTCTTGAAGACGGCGCGATCTATCCCGGTGTGCGGGTCGAAGTGCTCAACGTGCTGGGCGCTGGCGATGCCTTTATGTCGGGCTTCCTCAGCGGCTGGCTGGAGGATGCCAGCGATGAACGCTGCTGCCAGTTGGCCAATGCCTGCGGTGGCCTGGTGGTTTCACGCCACGCCTGCGCCCCGGCGATGCCGACCCGCGCCGAGCTGGATTACCTGTTCAACAGCCCGGTGCCGATCACCCGGCCGGATCAGGACGCGGTGCTGCAACGCTTGCATCAGGTCAGCGTGCCACGCAAAGCCTGGAAGCAATTGTTCATCTTTGCCTTCGACCATCGCGGGCAACTGGTGGAACTGGCGCAAAAGGGCGGTCGCGAACTGAGCAGCATCGGCGAGCTCAAGCAGTTGTTCGTCAAAGCCGTGGAGCGGGTCGAAGCGGATTTGCGTCGCCAGGGCATCGAGGCGGATGTCGGTCTGCTGGCTGACCAGCGTTTCGGCCAGGACTCGCTGAATGCCGCCACTGGTCGCGGCTGGTGGGTGGCGCGTCCAGTGGAAGTACAAGGTTCACGGCCACTGGCCTTCGAACATGGTCGTTCGATTGGCAGCAACCTGATCGCCTGGCCGCAGGAACAAATCATCAAGTGCCTGGTGCAATTTCACCCCGATGACGAACCACTGTTGCGTCTGGAACAGGAAGCGCAGATCAAGGGGTTGTATCAGGCGGCGCAGGTCAGCGGCCATGAGTTGCTGCTGGAAATCATCCCGCCAAAGGATCACCCGTCAGCGCATCCGGACGTGCTCTATCGCGCGATCAAACGCCTGTACAACCTGGGCATTTTCCCGGCCTGGTGGAAGATCGAGGCGCAAAGCAGCGAGGAGTGGAAACAGCTCGACGAGCTGATTTCGGAGCGCGATCCCTATTGCCGAGGCGTGGTGCTGCTGGGGCTGAATGCACCGGCCGCAGCGTTGGCCGAAGGCTTTGCGCAAGCGAGCCAGAGCAAGACCTGCAGAGGGTTTGCAGTAGGCCGGACGATTTTCCAGGAGCCGAGCCGAGCGTGGCTGGCCGGCGAGATCGATGACGAAGCGCTGATCCAGAGAGTGCAGGGCACGTTTGTCGAACTGATCAATGCCTGGCGCACTGCCCGCAGCTGAACATTTTCAATGTGTGAACACTGAGCCTGTGGGAGCGAGCTTGCTCGCGATAGCGGACTGACAGTCAACATCAATGTCGTCTGATGCACCGCAATCGCGAGCAAGCTCGCTCCCACAGGGTTTCGCGCCACATTCAATGGTTATGAGAAAACAATAAAAGGTGCAGCCATGCCCGCTATCCGAATTGGCATCAACCCGATTTCCTGGAGCAACGACGATTTGCCGGCCCTCGGTGGGGAAACGCCGCTGAGCACTGCCCTGAGCGAAGGCAAGGACATCGGCTACGAAGGTTTTGAACTCAACGGCAAGTTCCCCAAGGACGCCAAAGGTGTCGGCGACGTGCTGCGGCCTTACGACCTGGCGCTGGTCTCGGGCTGGTATTCCAGCCGCCTGGCCCGGCGTTCGGTGGCTGAAGAAATCGAGGCCATCGGCAGTCATGTCGAGTTGCTGGCGAAAAACGGCGCCACGGTGCTGGTCTATGGTGAAGTCGCCGATTCGATTCAGGGCCAGCGGATTCCTCTGGTCGAGCGCCCGCGTTTTCACACCGAGCAGGCCTGGCAGGAATACGCCGACAAACTCACTGAGCTGGCACGTTTCACCCTGTCCCGGGGCGTGCGCCTGGCGTATCACCATCACATGGGCGCCTACGTAGAATCGCCGGCGGACATCGATAAACTGATGTCCCTGACCGGCAGCGAAGTCGGCCTGCTGTTCGATTCGGGCCACTGCTACATGGGCGGTGGCGAACCGATCGAGGTGCTGCGCAAACACATCGGGCGCATCTGCCACGTGCATTTCAAGGACGTGCGCAAACCGGTGGTGCAACTGGCGCGCAACAATCTCTGGAGCTTCCCGGACTGCATCATCAACGGCACGTTCACCGTGCCCGGCGACGGTGATATCGACTTTGCCGCGCTGCTCGATGTGTTGCTGGCCGCCGATTATCACGGCTGGCTGGTGGTCGAGGCCGAGCAGGATCCGGCCGTCGCGCCGAGCTATGTCTATGCCAAGAAAGGTTACGAGACCTTGCGCGCCTTGCTCGATCAGAGGACCGGACAATGAGCCTGCTGGTCAGGAGCAACGCAAAAGGTCGGACCCTGGTCGAGTTACCTGCCGGAGCGCTGGAATACGTCGGTTTCAGCGCCTACCGCCTGAGCCTCGGCGAAACCTTGCCGGTCAGTGCGGGCGATAAAGAACTGTGCCTGGTGCTGCTCAGCGGTCGGGTTGATATCAGCGGTGAAGCACCGGGGCAGGGCGCGTTCAACTGGGACAATATCGGCGACCGCCAATCGGTGTTCGAAGACAAATCACCGTTCGCCGCCTACCTGCCGCCCGGCAGTCAGGCGCAAGTGGTTGCCCTCAGCGATGTACAGATCGCCGTGTGTGCTGCTCCCGGTTCGGCATCGGCAGGCATAGGCCCACGCCTGATCACCCCCGACAGCATGAAGCGCAGCGTCCGTGGCAAGGGCGCCAACACCCGTTACGTCTGCGACATCCTGCCCGACACCGAGCCTGCACATTCACTGCTGGTGGTGGAGGTGCGCACACCGTCCGGGCATTCGTCGAGCTACCCGCCGCACAAGCACGACACCGACGACCTGCCGCACCAGAGCTTTCTTGAAGAGACCTATTACCACCAGATCAACCCGCCGCAAGGCTTCGTTTTTCAGCGGGTCTACACCGACGACCGTTCTATCGATCAGGCCATGGCCGTGGAAAACAGCGACTTGGTGGTGGTGCCCAAGGGGTATCACCCGGTCAGCGTGCCTTACGGCTACGAGTCGTATTACCTGAACGTGATGGCCGGCCCGAAACGGGTCTGGCAGTTCCATAACGATCCGCAGCACAGCTGGCTGCTGGACCTCTGAATTCTGAAGACTGACTGGAGAACAAAAACAATGAGTGATGCCCCGGTTATCGGCCACTACCTCAACGGCCAGGTGCAGGACACTGGCAGTGAGCGCTTCAGCAATGTCTTCAATCCGGCCACTGGCGCGATTCAGGCGCGGGTCGGGCTGGCCAGCCAGCAGACCGTCAATGAAGCCGTGGCTTCGGCGCTGCGGGCGTTCCCGGCCTGGTCCGAGCAATCGTCGCTGCGCCGCTCGCGGGTGATGTTCAAGTTCAAGGAACTGCTCGACCGTCATCACAATGAGCTGGCGGAAATCATCAGCCGCGAACACGGCAAAGTCTTTTCCGACGCCAAGGGTGAAGTCACTCGTGGCATCGAGATCGTCGAGTACGCCTGCGGTGCGCCGAACCTGCTGAAAACCGAATTCAGCGACAACATCGGTGGCGGCATCGACAACTGGAATCTGCGTCAACCGTTGGGCGTTTGCGCCGGGGTCACGCCATTCAACTTCCCGGTGATGGTGCCGCTGTGGATGATTCCGCTGGCGCTGGTCACCGGTAACTGCTTCATCCTCAAGCCTTCGGAACGTGATCCGTCGGCCAGTTTGCTGATGGCGCGCCTGCTCACTGAAGCCGGTTTGCCGGACGGCGTGTTCAACGTGGTACAGGGCGACAAGAGCGCCGTCGATGCGTTGCTGCAGCACCCGGACATCGAGGCGATTTCGTTTGTCGGTTCGACACCGATTGCGGAGTACATCCACCAGCAAGCCACGGCCCGTGGCAAGCGTGTGCAAGCGTTGGGCGGGGCGAAGAACCACATGATCGTGATGCCCGACGCCGATCTGGATCAGGCAGCCGATGCGTTGATTGGCGCCGCGTATGGCTCGGCCGGCGAGCGCTGCATGGCGATCTCTATTGCCGTGGCCGTGGGCGACGTTGGCGACAAGCTGATTGCCAAATTGTTGCCGCGCATCGATCAGTTGAAGGTCGGCAACGGTATGCAGGGCGACAGCGACATGGGGCCGCTGGTCACCGCTGAGCACAAGGCCAAGGTTGAAGGCTTCATCGATGAAGGCGTGGCTCAGGGTGCTCAGCTGATCGTCGATGGCCGCCACTTCAAAGTACCGGGTGCGGAGAATGGTTTCTTTGTCGGCGCGACGCTGTTCGACAAGGTCACGACCGAGATGAGCATCTACCAGCAGGAAATCTTCGGTCCGGTACTGGGCATCGTTCGGGTGCCAGATTTCGCCAGCGCCGTGGCGCTGATCAACGCCCACGAATTCGGCAACGGCGTGTCGTGCTTCACCAGCGACGGCGGGATTGCCCGGGCGTTTGCTCGCACCATCAAGGTCGGGATGGTCGGGATCAACGTACCGATTCCAGTGCCGATGGCCTGGCACTCGTTTGGTGGCTGGAAGCGTTCGTTGTTCGGCGATCACCATGCCTATGGCGAAGAAGGCATTCGTTTCTACAGCCGCTACAAAAGCGTCATGCAGCGCTGGCCGGACAGCATCGCCAAAGGCCCTGAATTCAGCATGCCCACTGCCAAATAAACACCTTGAGTGCGGAGAACAAGAATAATGAGCCAGCCCCTGCGTTTCGCCCTGAACCGTATGGTCGCCCCACGTTTGTCACTGCCTGAATTCATTGAGCTGGCGGTAGCCCTGAAAGCCGATGCCATCGAGATCCGCAACGACCTCAAGGGCATCGAGATTGAAGACGGTACACCGCCCGAGCGTGTGCGTCAGTTGTGCCGGGCCAACGGAATCAGTGTGCTGTCGATCAACGCGCTGTACCCGTTCGATGTCTGGAACGACGAGCGCCGCGCACACGCCCTGAAACTTGCCGCCTATGCCCGCGATTGCGGCGCGCAAGGGTTGGTGATGTGCCCGCTGAATGATCGCGCCGACCCGCGCAACGAAGCTGAACGCAGCGCCGGCCTGCGCACCGCATTGAGCGAACTGGCGCCGATCCTGCGCGAGTACGGGATTCTCGGGTTCATCGAACCGCTGGGTTTCGAAGAGTGTTCACTGCGGCGTAAACGCATGGCAGTGGATGCAATCAAGTCTATTGGCGGGCTGGATGTGTTCCGTCTGGTGCACGACACCTTTCACCACCATCTGGCCAGTGAACACGAGTTTTTCCCTGAGCTGACCGGGCTGGTGCACATCTCGGGCGTCGAGGATGCGCAAGCGCCGCTGACGAGCATCCGCGATGGGCATCGGGTGCTTGTAGGCGAGGGCGACATCCTCGGCAACGCGGCACAGATCGATACCTTACTCAGCACCGGCTACAGCGGCTACCTGTCGTTCGAACCGTTCGCCGACAGCGTGCACGGGCTGACGGATATCCGCCAGGCAATCGGCGCAAGCATGGATCACCTGAAGAACTCCCTGGCCTGACACCGCTATCGACCTAATGGAGATCAACTGTGGGAGCGAGCTTGCTCGCGATGGCGATGTACCAGGCACCACCGTGTCGCGCCCATCGCGAGCAAGCTCGCTCCCACAAGGTTTCTTCGTATATTGAAGGATCGCACATGACCACAACACGACTGACCATGGCCCAGGCCCTGGTGAAATTCCTCGATAACCAGTACGTCGAGGTCGATGGGGTTCAAAGCAAATTCGTCGCCGGGATCTTCACCATTTTCGGCCACGGCAATGTGCTCGGCCTCGGCCAGGCGCTGGAGCAGGACAGCGGCGACCTGATCGTCCATCAGGGCCGCAACGAGCAGGGTATGGCCCACGCCGCCATCGGTTTTGCCAAACAGAACCTGCGTCGCAAGATCTACGCCTGCACCTCCTCGGTCGGCCCCGGTGCGGCGAATATGCTGACCGCTGCGGCGACGGCCACCGCCAACCGCATTCCCTTGCTGCTGTTGCCGGGCGATGTCTACGCCAGTCGCCAGCCGGACCCGGTGTTGCAACAGATCGAGCAGTTTCACGACCTGAGCATCAGCACCAACGATGCCTTCAAAGCGGTGAGCAAATACTGGGACCGCATCAACCGCCCGGAACAACTGATGAGCGCGGCGATCCACGCCATGCGCGTGCTCACCGATCCGGCAGAAACCGGCGCGGTGACGCTGGCCTTGCCGCAAGACGTGCAGGCCGAAGCCTACGATTACCCCGATTACTTCCTGCAAAAACGCGTGCACCGCATCGACCGTCGCCCGGCCACCGAAGCCATGCTCGGCGATGCCGTGGCGCTGCTCAAAGGCAAGCGCAAACCGCTGATCATCTGCGGCGGCGGGGTCAAATACTCGGGTGCAAATGCCGCGTTGCAGGCGTTTGCCGAACGTTTCGACATTCCCTTCGCCGAGACTCAGGCCGGCAAGAGTGCGGTGGTTTCCAGTCATCCGCTGAACGTCGGCGGGATTGGCGAAACCGGTTGCCTGGCGGCGAACCTATTGGCCAAGGAAGCCGATCTGATCATTGGCGTCGGAACGCGCTACTCGGACTTCACCACGTCGTCGAAATGGCTGTTCCAGCATCCCGAGGTGAAGTTTCTCAACCTGAACATCAGCCCGTGCGATGCACTGAAGCTCGATGGCGTGCAGTTGCTGGCCGACGCCAGATCCGGCTTGCAGGCATTGTCCGAAGCGCTGGCCGATTACCGCTCCAGTTGGGGCGATCAACCACGTCAGGCCAAGGCACAACTGGAGGAAGAGGTTGATCGGGTCTATCAGGTCGAATACCAGACCCAGGACTTCATCCCGGAAATCAACGACCACATGGACCCGGCGGTGCTGCGCGAATTCATCGAGCTGACCGGTTCCTGCCTGACCCAAAGCCGCGTGCTCGGCGTGTTGAACGACACCCTGGCTGACGATGCTGTGATCGTTGCCGCTGCCGGCAGCTTGCCCGGTGACTTGCAACGCAGCTGGCGCAGCAAGGGCGTGAACACCTATCACGTCGAGTACGGTTATTCCTGCATGGGCTACGAGGTCAATGCCGCGCTCGGGGTGAAACTCGCCGAACCGACGCGCGAGGTCTACGCGCTGGTGGGCGACGGCTCGTACATGATGCTGCATTCGGAGCTGGCCACCTCGATCCAGGAGCGGCGCAAGATCAACGTGATCCTGCTCGACAACATGACCTTCGGCTGCATCAACAACTTGCAGATGGAGCACGGCATGGACAGCTTCGGCACTGAGTTCCGCTTCCGCAACGCTGAGACCGGCAAGCTCGATGGCGGTTTCGTCCCGGTGGACTTTGCCATGAGCGCGGCGGCCTACGGCTGCAAGACCTACAAGGTCAACACCGTCGAGCAACTGCAAGCGGCACTGGCCGATGCGCGGTTGCAGACGGTGTCGACGCTGATCGACATCAAGGTCCTGCCCAAGACCATGATCCACAAATACCTGTCCTGGTGGCGGGTGGGTGTGGCGCAAGTCTCCACCAGCGCCCGCACCGATGCGGTAGCCAAAACCCTTAATGAACGACTGGCCAAGGCCCGTCAGTACTGATTGCTCTGCCATCTCAACAGGAAGGAGTCTTCGCATGTCTTTAAAGCTAGGCGTCATCGGCACCGGCGCCATCGGTCAGGATCACATCCGTCGTTGCAGCCAGACCCTGCTCAACAGTCAGGTGGTGGCGGTTACCGACATTAATTTGCAGCAGGCCGCCAAAGTGGTTGCCGACCTGAAGCTGACCGCCGAGGTGTACCCGGACGGCCACGCGTTGATCAAGGCGCCGGAAGTCGAAGCGATTCTGGTCACCTCCTGGGGCCCGAGCCACGAAGAGTTCGTGCTGGCCGCGATTGCGGCGGGTAAACCGGTGTTCTGCGAGAAGCCGCTGGCGGTGACTGCCGAAGGTTGCCGCAAGATTGTCGAAGCTGAAGTGGCCCATGGCAAACGTCTGGTGCAGGTCGGTTTCATGCGCCCGTATGACGAGGGCTATCGAGCACTCAAAGCGGTGATTGACAGTGGCCAGATCGGCGAGCCGCTGATGCTGCATTGTGCTCACCGCAACCCGACCGTGGGTGAGAACTACAAGACCGACATGGCGATCACCGACACGCTGATCCATGAACTGGACGTGCTGCGCTGGTTGCTCGATGACGATTATGTGTCGGTACAAGTGGTGTTCCCGCGCAAGACCAGCAAGGCCCACGCCCACCTGAAAGACCCGCAAATTGTCCTGCTGGAAACCGCCAAGGGCACGCGCATCGACGTCGAAGTCTTCGTTAACTGCCAGTACGGTTATGACATTCAGTGCGAAGTGGTTGGCGAGACCGGCATCGCCAAGCTGCCGGAGCCGTCGCAGGTGCAGATGCGCAGCGGGGCCAAGCTGTCCAACGCGATTCTGATGGACTGGAAGGACCGCTTCATCGCCGCCTACGACGTTGAGTTGCAAGCCTTCATTGATGGCGTTCGCGCCGGGCAGGTTGGCGGGCCTTCGGCGTGGGATGGTTTTGCGGCAGCGGTGGCGGCAGACGCCTGCATCGAAGCGCAACAGAGCGGGGCGATCATCAAAGTCGCACTGCCAGACCGCCCCCGTTTCTACGGCTAACCACAATCCAATGTGGGAGCGAGCTTGCTCGCGATGACGGCGGCACATTCAACATCAATGTTGGCTGACCTTCCGCTATCGCGAGCAAGCTCGCTCCCACAGGGTTGATGTCTGGGCTCAGGCCTGGGTTAAGGAGAACAAGAATATGCGCATCGCACTAGACCCCTACATGTACCGCACTCTGTCCCTGGGCAAGATGGTCGACAAGGTCGCCGAGCTCGGCTACGAGCACATCGAGCTTTCACCCCGGGAAGATTTTCTGCCGTTCTACAAGGCCCCGCGTGTCGACAAGGCGCGGATCAAGGAGTTTCGTAAAGCCTTGAGCGACACCGGGGTGAAGCTCTCGTCCTTGCTCCCGATGTACCACTGGGCCGCCGCCGATGAGGGCTTGCGAGTGGCGGCGGTGCGGAACTGGAAGCGCGCGATCCAGATTGCCGTTGAAATGGACTGTGAGCTGGTCAACACCGAATTCACTGGTCAGTCGGATAACCCGCTGGTCTGCGAGAACCAGTTCATGCGCTCCATGGACGAGCTGATTCCCGAGTTTGAACGCGAAGGCATCAAGCTCGATATCCAGGCGCACCCGTATGACTTCTGTGAGCGCAATAACGAGTCGGTCGACATCATTCGCGGTCTTGATCGCGACTGGATCAACTACCTCTACGCGGCGCCGCACACCTTCTTCTACGACGACGGCAAAGGCGACATCGCCTCGATGCTCAAGTACGCGGGCTCCAAACTCAGCCACCTGATCATCGCCGACACCTACAACCACAAGGCTTCGTCGGGATTGCGCTACATCGTCAACCCGCCGGGCGTTACGGCCACCGTGCACCAGCATCTGGACATCGGTCAGGGCGAGGTCGACTGGGAAGCGTTCTTCAGCACCCTGCGCGAGATCAAGTTCGACGGCATCGCCACGGTCTCGGTATTCGCCTGGGAAGATCGCCCGGACGAGTCCAACCGGATGATGCTGGAGCGCGTCAAAAGCGAACTCTGTCGCTGAAGCCGTGCACCGAACCTGTGGGAGCGAGCTTGCTCGCGATGGGATCAACGCGCTGCTTCTGATAAACCGCATTGCCTGCATCGCGAGCAAGCTCGCTCCCACAAGAGCCTCGCCAACCGGCGACTATCTATAAGGAAAGCTTCATGCGAATCGGACTTGTCGGTTACGGCCACGGTGGCCGGTTTTTCCATGCGCCGCTGATCAGCAGCTTGCCGGCGGCGACTTTTGTCGGCGTGGTCACGCGTTCACCCGAGCGCCGTCAGCTATTGGCGACTGAATACCCCGGCGTCCCGGCCTTCGGCAGTATTGGCCAGTTGGTGGAGGCCGGGGTCGATGTGCTGGTGATTTCCACCACGCTGGAGGGGCGAGCGGCGCTGGTGCTCGAAGCGATTGAGCACAGGGTAGCGGTGGTCAGCGACAAGCCCTTCGCCGCCGATGCGCAGCAGGCCGAAGCACTGGTGACCGCTGCCGAGTTACACAAAGTCCCGCTCAGCGTTTATCAGAACCGGCGCTGGGATTCGGACTTCCTCACGGTACGCAAACTCATCGACTCCGGAGCGCTGGGCCAGGTCACGCGCTTTGAGTCCAGCATAGAGCGCTACTCACCGCAGTCAGTGGGCAAGGGCAGCGGCGGCGGGTTCCTGCGCGATCTGGGCAGTCATCTGGTGGATCAGGCGCTGCAACTGTTCGGACCTGTGACGCGGGTCTACGCCGAACTGGATTACCTCACTGAAGATCAGCGTTACGACAACGGCTTTTTCCTCTCGCTGACCCATGCCAATGGCGTGACCTCGCACTTGAGTGGCAGTTGCCTGCAAAACATTCCCGGGCCGCGTTTTCGGGTCAACGGCACGGCGGGTTGCTACAGCGTCGACGGTCTGGACGGACAAGAGGCCCTGGCGCTGGCCGGGCTGACGCCAATGTCCGAAGGTGATCGCTGGGGCGTTGAAGAGCATCGACGCTGGGGCTGGTTCGAGCACGGTGACGAGCGCGAGCGGATTCCGTCTGAGCGCGGTTGCTGGAATCAGTTCTATTTACAGCTGCAAACCGCGTTGCAAGGCGCTGGCCCACTGCCGGTCGAGCCCCGTGATGCACTGGCGACCACCCGCATTCTAGACGCCGCGCGGCTGAGTTTCGAACGCCGCCAGGTGGTTGAAATGAAGCCTGCGTGCGGTCATGGAATAAAAACAGAATAAAATTCTAAAATGAGTTGATATGGAAATTAAATTCCAATAAAGTCGTTTCCAGGTTGCCGACTATCAACGTCCCGATCGACCTCAAGCCAGTCTTGAGTGCGGGGGAGGGCGAAACAAAAACAAGAAACAACGATAGGTACCGTCGATGAAAACCTTCAGCTCTGCTCTGCACGTTTTACGTAGCGCGTTCCTGCCTCATGTTCAAACCCTTTCCCTTTCCGGTTTCCTTTGCGTTGAACGCAAGGGCGCCCTGGTGTGCTGCATTCCCGGTGCACCGATCGTTCGCTTGCCCACTCACTGAATTCGTCCTGCGCCTTATCCATAAAACCTACAAGAATGTGGAGAAAGACTTTTCATGAAGACCAAGATCCGTTTCGCCTCGCTTGCCTTGTCCCTGATGCTTGCCAGCGGTGCTGCACTCGCTGACCTGAGGATTGGTGTCAGCATGTCGCAATTCGATGACACCTGGTTGACCTACTTGCGCGAATCCATGGACAAGAAAGCCAAGTCCATGCCCGATGGCGTCAAACTGCAGTTCGAAGACGCCCGCAGCGACGTGGTCAAGCAACTGAGCCAGGTCGAAAGTTTCGTCAGCCAGAAAGTCGACGCCATCGTGGTGAATCCGGTGGATACCGCCGCGACCAAAAAAATCACCGAAGCGGCGGTCAAGGCCGGGATTCCGCTGATCTACGTCAACCGTCGTCCCGATGACCTGAACCTGCCCAAAGGCGTGATTACCGTGGCCTCCAACGATCTGGAAGCCGGCCAGATGCAGATGCAGTACCTCGCCGAAAAAATGAAAGGCAAGGGTGACATCGTCATCCTGCTCGGCGACCTCGCCAACAACTCCACCACCAACCGTACCAAGGGCGTCAAAGAGGTGCTGGCCAAGTACCCGGGCATCAAGATCGACCAAGAGCAGACCGGGACCTGGTCACGCGATAAAGGCATGACACTGGTCAACGACTGGCTGACCCAGGGCCGCAAATTCGACGCCATCGTATCCAACAACGATGAGATGGCCATCGGCGCCGCAATGGCCTTGAAACAGGCCGGCGTGGAAAAGGGTAGTGTGTTGATCGCCGGTGTCGACGGTACTCCGGATGGCCTGCGCGCCGTGAAGAAAGGTGATCTGGCGGTCTCGGTGTTTCAGGACGCCAACGGCCAGGCTGTCGACTCCATCGACGCTGCCGTGAAGATGGCCAAGAACGAACCAGTCGAGCAGGCGGTGTGGGTGCCATATCGCCTGATCACCCCGGAAAACGTTGACCAGTTCAAATAGTCAGTCCGTTCAAAAACAACAATAAGCATGCAAGGTGGCATTGCCAACCTTGCTGATGGAGTACCTGATCATGTTCGCTTCAGCGACTGCTTCGAGCATCCCGTTGGCGGGTGTCCAGCCAAACGCCGTACCTGTCGATGAGCCGTACTTGCTGGAGATCGTCAACGTCAGCAAGGGTTTTCCCGGTGTGGTGGCTTTGTCCGATGTCCAGCTGCGGGTACGTCCGGGTTCGGTGCTGGCCTTGATGGGCGAGAACGGCGCCGGCAAATCCACCCTGATGAAAATCATCGCCGGCATCTATCAGCCGGATGCCGGTGAGCTGCGTCTGCGCGGCAAGCCGGTGACCTTCGATACGCCGCTGGCAGCCTTGCAGGCCGGGATCGCGATGATCCACCAGGAACTCAACCTGATGCCGCACATGAGCATCGCCGAGAACATCTGGATCGGTCGCGAGCAGCTCAACGGTTTTCACATGATCGATCACCGGGAAATGCACCGCTGCACCGCGCAATTGCTGGAACGGCTACGGATCAACCTCGACCCGGAAGAGCAGGTCGGCAACCTGAGCATCGCCGAGCGGCAGATGGTCGAGATCGCCAAAGCGGTGTCCTACGACTCGGACATCCTGATCATGGACGAACCGACCTCGGCGATCACTGACAAGGAAGTCGCCCATCTGTTCTCGATCATTGCCGACCTCAAGGCCCAGGGTAAGGGCATCATCTACATCACCCACAAGATGAACGAAGTGTTCAGCATCGCCGACGAAGTCGCGGTGTTTCGTGACGGTGCCTACATCGGCCTGCAACGGGCCGACAGCATGGACGGCGACAGCCTGATCTCGATGATGGTCGGGCGTGAGCTGAGCCAGTTGTTCCCGGTGCGCGAGAAGCCGATCGGCGATCTGTTGATGTCGGTCCGTGACCTGCGTCTGGACGGGGTTTTCCAGGGCGTTTCCTTCGACCTGCATGCCGGCGAGATCCTCGGTATCGCCGGGCTGATGGGTTCGGGCCGGACCAACGTCGCCGAAGCGATTTTCGGCATCACCCCGAGTGACGGCGGTGAAATTCGTCTCGACGGCCAACCGGTGCGTATCAGCGATCCGCACATGGCCATCGAAAAGGGCTTTGCGTTGCTCACCGAGGATCGCAAGCTCAGCGGCCTGTTCCCGTGCCTGTCGGTCCTGGAAAACATGGAAATGGCGGTGCTGCCGCATTACGTCGGCAACGGCTTTATCCAGCAGAAAGCCTTGCGCGCCCTGTGCGAAGACATGTGCAAGAAGCTGCGGGTGAAAACCCCGTCGCTGGAACAGTGCATCGACACCTTGTCCGGCGGCAACCAGCAAAAAGCCTTGCTCGCCCGTTGGCTGATGACCAACCCGCGCATCCTGATTCTCGACGAGCCGACCCGCGGCATCGATGTCGGCGCCAAAGCCGAGATTTACCGACTGATTTCCTATCTCGCCAGCGAAGGCATGGCGGTGATCATGATTTCTTCGGAGCTGCCGGAAGTACTCGGCATGAGCGACCGGGTGATGGTCATGCACGAGGGCGACCTGATGGGCACGCTCGACCGCAGCGAGGCAACCCAGGAGCGGGTCATGCAACTGGCCTCCGGGATGACCGCGGTTCACTAGTTTTTCAACGAATTGAGGCTGGCGGCGGTTTCCTCCGCGCCCGGCAACGCGATAGAAGGGTGAGTGGTTATGAACGCGATACTGGAAAACAAGCCTGCAATGGCGCCGGTCAAGAGTCGCCGGCGCTTACCGACCGAGCTGAGCATCTTTCTGGTGCTGATCGGCATCGGTCTGGTTTTTGAAGTGTTCGGCTGGATTGTGCGTGACCAGAGCTTTTTGATGAACTCCCAGCGGCTGGTCCTGATGATCCTGCAAGTGTCGATCATCGGCCTGCTGGCGATTGGCGTGACCCAGGTGATCATCACCACCGGCATCGACCTGTCGTCGGGTTCGGTACTGGCCTTATCGGCGATGATTGCCGCCAGCCTGGCGCAGACTTCGGATTTTGCCCGGGCGGTGTTTCCGTCGCTGACCGACTTGCCGGTGTGGATACCGGTGATTGCCGGGCTCGGCGTCGGGCTGCTGGCGGGGGCAATCAACGGCAGCATCATTGCCGTCACCGGGATTCCACCGTTCATTGCCACCCTGGGCATGATGGTCTCGGCCCGTGGCCTGGCGCGTTACTACACTGAAGGCCAGCCGGTGAGCATGCTCTCGGATTCCTACACGGCCATCGGCCACGGCGCGATGCCGGTGATCATCTTTCTGGTGGTGGCGGTGATCTTCCACATCGCCTTGCGCTACACCAAGTACGGTAAATACACCTACGCCATCGGCGGCAACATGCAGGCGGCGCGCACCTCCGGGATCAACGTCAAACGCCATCTGGTAATCGTCTACAGCATCGCCGGGTTGCTGGCGGGGCTGGCAGGCGTGGTGGCGTCGGCCCGTGCCGCAACCGGGCAGGCCGGGATGGGCATGTCGTATGAGCTGGATGCGATTGCCGCAGCGGTGATTGGCGGTACCAGCCTGGCGGGTGGCGTGGGGCGCATTACCGGCACGGTAATCGGCGCGCTGATCCTCGGGGTAATGGCCAGCGGCTTCACCTTCGTCGGCGTCGACGCCTACATTCAGGACATCATCAAAGGCCTGATCATCGTCGTCGCGGTGGTCATCGACCAATACCGCAACAAGCGCAAACTCAAGCGCTGAACTGCCCCTCCATGGGAGCAATGCTTGTGTGGGAGCGAGCTTGCTCGCGATAGCATCACCGCGGTGTTGCAGGAAAACCGCAGCGCTTGCATCGCGGGCAGGCTCGCTCCCACAGGTCCGGCGTCCAAAGGCTGTACTTCGCAATACCCACATCTCGCACTGAAAAAAACCTTAACAACAATAATGAAGGTGAGCTTTGCCATGGGCGTAAGAAAATCAACCTTGTACCTTTCCCCGTGCCTGCTGCTGGCGGCCATGGGCAGCGCGGGACACTGCCTGGCGGCGGATGCGTTCTCGGCCGATTCGAAATGGCTGACTGGCGATTGGGGCGGTCTGCGCACCGACTGGCTGGAAAAGGGCTACGACATTCAGCTGGAGCACGGCGGTGAATTTGCCAGCAACCTCAAGGGCGGCTACAACGACGACAAGACCGCACGCTGGACCGAGCAGTTCGTGTTCGGCCTCAAGGTCGATCTGCAAAAGGCCATGGGCCTCGAACACGCAACCTTCAAAATGGCGATCACCGAGCGCGACGGGCGCAGCCTGACCAACGACCGGATTGCCGACCCGCGCGTGGGTGGTTACAACTCCTCCCAGGAAGTCTACGGCCGTGGCCAGACCTGGCGCCTGACCCAGCTGTGGTTGAGCAAGGGCTTTCTCGATGACGGCGCGCTGGACATCAAGGTCGGTCGCTTTGGTCCCGGCGAAGACTTCAACAGCTTCCCCTGCGACTTCCAGAGCTTGACCTTCTGCGGCTCCCAGGTGGGCAACTGGGCTGGCAGCATCTGGTACAACTGGCCTGTCAGTCAGTTGGCCGGGCGGGTCAAATACAGCCTAAACCCTGAAGTGTTCGTGCAGGTCGGCGCCTACAACCAGAACCCGTCGAACCTGGAAGTCGGCAACGGCTTCAAGCTCGATGGCAGCGGCACCAAGGGCACGATCTTCCCGGTAGAGCTGGTCTGGTCGCCGAAAGTCCAGGGGCTGCCGGGTGAATACCGGGTCGGCTACTACTACAGCACCGCGAATGCCGACGACGTGCTCAAGGACGTCAACGGTCAGCCGCAACCGCTGACCGGCAACGCGTTCAAGTCTCACAGCAGCAAGTCCGGTTACTGGCTGGTGGCGCAGCAGCAGATCACCAGTCATCACGGCGATGCCAGCCGAGGTTTGTCGCTGTTCGCCAACCTGACGCTGCATGACAAGGACACCAACCAGGTCGACAACTTCATGCAGACGGGGATGGTGTACACCGGACCGTTTGATTCACGGCCCAAGGATGCGATCGGCTTTGGTGTCGCGCGGGTTCACACCAATAGTGACTACCGCGAGCGCGCCGAATTGCAGAATCAGCTCAACGGCGCGACCGACTACAACGATCCGGCGAGTATCCCGCTGCAGCACAGCGAATACAGTTCCGAGCTGTATTACGGCTTTCATGTCACCAACTGGTTGACCGTACGACCGAACCTGCAATACGTGCGTTACCCCGGTGGTGTGCGTGAAGTCGATTCGGCGGTGATCGGCGGGATAAAGGTCGAAACCGTGTTCTAAAGGCACTTTTCGCGGTGAATTACGCCACGCTGACCTGCGTGGCGTAGCCGTTTGTCTTCTATATACAGCCGCGCGATTGAATTTCTTGCTATAAACGCACTCCGATAACCGCCTCAAAGCTTGCCAGAGAGCAATTTAAGGGCTTTATCGGACAAATTCCCTGTCTTTTCAGTTGCTGAGGTTGCAAGTCGGCCTTAGACTGCCGCCCCTCGTAAATTGAGTGCCGGGTGGCGCTTGGAATGTACGGCGCCTTTCCGAGGCCTTGCAGGTCGACCGGAAAGCTCCCTGATTCGCCTTAATGCACGTATTTTTTATAGAGAAATCAATGACAAAGGAAAAGTTGCTGGCCATGCCGGCGGATGACTACATGAATGCCGAGCAACAGGCTTTTTTCACTGAGCTGCTGCAAGCCATGAAAGTGGAAACCCACGAGCGCATCGAACAGAACCGCATCGCCATTGAAAGCCTGGATACCCCGGCTGACCCGGCTGACGCGGCTTCGGTCGAGGAAGAGCGCACCTGGCTGGTCAACGCCATTGATCGTGATCAGCGCATGCTGCCTCAGCTGGAACGAGCGCTGGAGCGTATCGGCGACGACACCTTCGGCTGGTGCGACGACAGCGGCGAGCCGATCGGCCTGAAACGCCTGCTGATCAGCCCGACCACCAAGTACTGCATCGAAGCTCAAGAGCGTCACGAGCAAATCGACAAGCACCAGCGTCAGGCCTGATTCAGTAGCACCCATTCGCGGGCAAGCCCGTTCCCACAGATCACCCTTCACCTGTGGGAACGGGCTTGCCCGCGAAGCTTTTTGTCGCCTGGAAAATATCCCCGCACTTCTATTGATCTGCTGCAAGCACCCCGACTAATGGACCATAGATAATGGCCTTCTAGTGGCGCTTAATGCTGATACAACAAATAGAAGACGCAGTGGGGGTAACGAACATGGCAGGCGACGGATCTTTGGCTGGTGCAGCAGCGCAATCGCGGGTTTTACCCAAGGCTGATGCACGCTGGTTGGCGCCTGCGCTGCAAAGCGTCGCCTTGATGCTGTTGCTGTGCGCCTTGGCACTCGGCGGCTGGTCGCTTTATCTCTGTTTACCGGTGGCGGTGCTGATTATCTGGCTGCCCCGTCTGCGTTCGCGGGCAACCGTCGACGTTCCCGTCGCCGACACATCCAGTGCGATCACCGAGCTGACCCGCGATCTTTCTTATTCCACCAGTCATAACGCACTGTCTGCTGCGGGTGTGGCCTATTCGGTCAAGCAGTTGGCCGGCAAACTGCAGTCGCAACTCGATGCTGCCGCGCAGATCGTCAGCAGTGCCGAAGTCATGATCGGGACTGAGAAGGCGACTTCACAACTCAGCCAGCAAGCTTTGAGCGCCGCCAGCGAAGCCCACCAGAGCAGTGTTCTGGGAAGCACCGTGCTGGCCGAATCGATTACTCGGATGCATCAGCTCAGCGTTCGCGCCAACGATAGCCGTGAGCTGATCGAAGCCCTGAGTGTGCGCAGTGAAGACATCCAGCGAGTGACGCTGGTGATTCAGACGATCGCCAGCCAGACCAATCTACTGGCGCTGAATGCGGCGATTGAAGCGGCGCGGGCCGGGGAGCATGGCCGTGGTTTTGCAGTGGTCGCCGATGAAGTCCGCGGGCTGGCCGGGCGCACCGCTGCCGCAACGGGGGAGGTCGGAATGATGGTGGCCGATATCCAGCAGCGCACCGCGCAGGTGGTCGAGCAGATCCGCCAGCTGTCCAGTGACTTGAACAGCGGTGTCGAGCAAGTCGAGCACACCGGGCAACAATTGCAAAACATCGCCCGACTGGCCGCCGGGGTTGAAGCCCAGGTCGGTGAAATCGCCAGCGGCTCAAGCAATAATCACCAACAACTGGACAGCCTGTTTCATGCCGTCGAACAGATGCGCAGCGACCTGGCGGTCAGTGATCAGCAAACCCGGCACCTGGCGCAAGCGGCGGTGCAGATGGAGGGGCAGGCCGAGACCATCAGCGAACGCCTCGCCGAAGTCGGACTGGACGACTACCACCAACGGATCTATGACCTGGCACGCGAAGGTGCCAGTCAGATCGCAGAGCGTTTCGCGCAGGACATCGACCAGGGGCGCGTCAGTCTGGAGGACCTGTTCGACCGCAACTATCAGGCAATTCCCAACACGGCGCCGACCAAGTTCCAGACCCGTTTTGACCGTTACGCCGATCAGGTGCTGCCGGGGATTCAGGAACCTTTGCTCAAGCGGCATGAAGGTCTGGTGTTCGCGATCGCCTGTACCCAGCAAGGCTACGTACCGACGCACAATGCGATCTTCAGTCAGCCACTGACCGGCGACGTACACGTCGACACGTTGCACAACCGCACCAAACGCAAATTCAGTGACCGTACCGGTATTCGCTGTGGCAGCCATCAACAGCCTGTACTACTTCAGACCTATACTCGTGATACGGGCGAATTGATGCATGACTTGTCGGTTCCGATCATGCTCAAAGGGCGGCATTGGGGTGGATTGCGCTTAGGTTACAAACCTGAAAGCCCACGGTAAGGCGGCTCCTGGAGACGCGTGATTGTTACCGGTTATGCAAGGAAATTGTGCAGGCAGGCGGCTATTTCCAGGGGGCGGGACTCATTAACATTTCTACATTGTTAGGAAGCTAATGAAAAACTCCGAGGTGCTCTCATGCAAAGCAAAGTCGATGTGGCGGTGATGATTGGCAGTGGCGTACCTGCCGGATTGCGGGCAGCGGGGCAAAGCGTGTGCTGGGTCGTCTTGCTCAATGGCGAGCAACGAGGCACTGCATTCTCAAACCGTAATGAGGCCGAGGAATGCAAGGCTGCCTGGTTGGCGCAACTGAACGCCGAAAAACCCGACAGCCTGCATTAAATCGTTTTCGCTAATGCGTCTGCTGAAGTCGCGACCTGTCGATCAGGCTTTCAGCGCGCCTTCATCAACGGCAAGCTTCAGCGCTTTAGCCGATTCCTGCGCCGCGGCTGCTGCGACGTCCGAGGTCTTGAACCAGCGGTCTTTCTCGACCTGATGGTAAGTCACAGTGGTTTTCGGCTGTTTGGTGCGCATGACAATGACGGCCTGAAATTCGCCGTCGACTTCTCTGGCTTCGCCCCAAATAAAAAACTCGCCGATATCAAATTCCGTCACGTGCGCCTTCCCTTGGAAATTATTTTGTTGTATTCAACTCGGTCCGCCGAAGGGGCTGAGTTTCAATGGTCGGGCAGTATGGCAGTTGTTGCTTGCCGGTGGCGCAGTTAAGTCATCGGTGTGACGAAACGACAGCGCAGGCAAACGCAATCGGGTGTGTCAGAAGCGGGTTTCGAGGTTTCTGGCAAGAGCGCAGGCTTCGTTGTGGTCACCGCGGAAACCTCTTACGCGGCCCGTTGCGGTTTCTTTGATATGGAAAAAACGGTTACCCGCCAGAACCACCTGATAACGCAGGTGAGGGCTATAGGTCAGGGTGTTGGTGTGCTGGGCAGGGAGGGTCAGCGTGCTCATATGAATTCCTTTTCTATGGTTTGCCGACGGATACACGTCGCTTTAGGTAGTCTAGGGGCGCTTGGCTGCTCTAGAATTGCCTCCACGGGTTGGAGGCTCATGCCTATCTAAAGCAATTTTTTTCTGGCGATATGTCAGAAAAGTGTTTTTTTAAAGAGTTTTCTCCCTAAAGTAGATAGTCCAGTATTCTCTGGCCGTTAGAAGGGCGATTTCCTTCAGCATCTGACGACCGCCAGGGAAGACGGGAGGATGGGCATTCCAGTAGTCTTTTCCTACCCTGCGATGAAGGAGCTTTCTGCTCGCTTCACGATTTCAGCTTGGTCATTGTTGCGACATTTTCGGTATGACCGTTTTTCTGCTGCCTGTTTTTTCTGCAGGTAGCGTCATTTTCAGATGTGGGGATGTTTCCTTGGCAGTAAGTAATCTCGATATGCATGCTTTGTTCGTGCTGGGTGATCTGCGCGCAAAGCTGGTCAAGCAGTTTCAATCACGTTTCGTTTACATCACCGAGCAAACCCCTGAAGGTATTTACGTCGCCGAGATCGACACCGAGTCGGCACTGGTGGTGGACGACAAGCCTCGCCTGGAGCTCAAAGTCGGCGATCATTTCCGCGCAGCGGTATTGCCGAGCCGCGAAGGTGGCAAATTCGAAATCAAGTTTCGCGAGATCAAACTGACGGTCTACGGCCTCGGTGATTACGCGTTCGTGACCACAGCAGACGGCCACGCCATTCTGTTCAAGGAAGGTCATAGCGTAGTGACGGTGTTTGCCGCTCATCAACAGCTGCAGGAAGGCCTGACCAAAACCTTGAAAGCGGTAACCGGTAAAGCTGCCAAGTGGCGCAAAGGCGAGCTCACGACGTTCAAGGCCAGTGAGTAAATGAGCCTGTCCCGGGCCGACTTCCATGAGCAGAACCAGGGCAGTGCTCGCGCACAAGCCCAGCGCCTGTTCGCTCAGAAAGCTGTTTTGCAGGGCGCCTGGCTGAGCTGGGTGGCATCACAGATCTACACCTTGCGTCCGGCGGAGTACGCCAGCATGGTGCGAAGGGAGTTGCAGCACTTGCAGGACTCTTCTGAAAATTGATCGTTGGACCTCGAACGCACAAACCTCTACTACAGTCAGTTGACTGAGTATTCGCAGGTGCGCGGCCTTTGTGCGCAAAGCCGTCCTGCCATGGCTGTGAACAGCACGAGGTGTAACGCATGAAAGGGTTTCGACTACTGCTGGGAAGTCTGTTAACCACTGTTGGTCTGTTGGTGTCGCCCGTGACCGTAATGGCCGCCCCGGCGCCGATCCACTTCGCTGACCTGAACTGGGAAAGCGGCAGTCTGATCACCGACATTTTGCGGATCATTGTCGAGAAGGGTTACGGCCTGCCGACCGATACCTTGCCGGGCACCACCATTACCCTGGAAACCGCGCTGGCCAACAATGACATTCAGGTCATTGGCGAAGAGTGGGCCGGTCGCAGTCCGGTCTGGGTCAAGGCCGAGGCTGAAGGCAAGGTGGCGAGTATCGGCGATACGGTCAAAGGTGCAACCGAAGGCTGGTGGGTGCCGGAATACGTGATCAAGGGCGATCCGGCCAAAGGCATTAAGCCATTGGCGCCGGACTTGCGCAGCGTATCGGACCTGCCGCGCTACAAGGATGTCTTCAGCGATCCGGAAAGCCCCGGCAAAGGCCGTTTTCTCAATAGCCCGATCGGCTGGACCTCGGAAGTGGTCAACAAGCAGAAGCTCAAGGCCTATGGCCTGTCGGACAGCTATGTGAACTTTCGCAGCGGTTCCGGTGCGGCACTGGACGCAGAGATCACCTCGTCCATTCGCCGTGGCAAGCCGGTGCTGTTTTATTACTGGTCGCCAACCCCGTTGCTCGGGCGCTTCAAGCTGATTCAGCTGGAAGAGCCTCCGTTCGATGCCGAGGCCTGGAAGACCCTGACCGATGCCGATAATCCCGATCCGAAACCAACCCGTTCGCTGCCCTCGAAACTGTCGATTGGGGTGTCTGCACCGTTTCAGAAACAGTATCCGCAGGTGACTGCGTTTTTCAGCAAGGTCGACCTGCCTATCGGGCCGTTGAACAAGGCCCTGGCCGAAATCAGCGAGAACCACACCGCGCCGCGTCAGGCGGCCGAAGCCTTCATGAAGGCGCACCCGGAGGTCTGGCAGGCGTGGCTGCCCAAGGATGTCGCAGACAAGGTATCTGCCAGCCTGTAGTGCAGCGAATCGATCAATGAGCGGTCAGTTCAGGCTAATTCCATGGGGCGTGACTGCAACATTGCCGTGGAACAACGCACTGACAAAAACTCTGGTCTAGGCTGTTTCTTCTGCCATCGATTCCAGGAACCCCGCTCATGACGTTTGTGCTTGCTCAATGGATCGTCGCCGCGTTTGTGCTGATCAGCCTGATTCATCTGTACTGGGCGCTCGGCGGTCGTTGGGCCAGTGATGCCGTGGTGCCACAGGTGCAAGACGGTGCGGAGGAAGTGCTGCGGCCGGCTTTCAAACCTTCTGCACTGGGAACCCTGGCGGTGGCTGTCGGGTTGCTGCTGATAGCCTTGATGGTGTGCCTGAGAGTCGGCCTGTTTGTGCCTGCAGTCGGGCACTGGTCGCTGCAATGGCTGATCAGTGCAATTGCCTTGCTGATGTTTGCCCGCGCGATCGGTGATTCGAACCTGGTCGGGTTTTTCAAGGAAAAGGCCGAGTCGAAGTTCGCGCGCCTCGACACCTGGGCCTATTCACCGCTGTGTGTGGTGTTGGGGGCGGGGTTGTTAGTGGTCGCTTGGGTTTGAGGTGAGCGGGCTATCGCCATCGCGAGCAAGCTCGCTCCCACACTGGATCTGTGTTGTATTGAGATTATGTGTGCACGGCAAATCCAGGTGGGAGCGAGCTTGCTCGCGAAGAGGCCTTCCCATTCACCACAACCCTTCGCAATCAGCTACCACTTTCAGTCCGCCGACTGCTGACCTCAGCCGGCACATCATCCCCGGCCATGCGCTTGCGGAACAATGCCGCACGCGCCAGCAGCAGGGTGGTGACCGGCATGGTGATCGACAGCAGTATCGGGATCAACCAGGCGTGCAACACCGGCCCCGATTTGAGTGCCGAGAAAAAGATGATCGACGCCAGTGCCACGCACCAGGCGCCCAAGGTCGAGGCCAAAGCCGGCGGGTGCATGCGTTGGAAGTAGTCCTTCAAACGCAGCAGGCCGATGGCACCGATCAACGCGAACAGACTGCTGGCGACCAGCAGGATCGCCACCGGGATCTCGACCCACAAAGACAACTGCCCCAGCTCATTCATTCGATCACCTCGCCACGCAGCAGGAATTTCGCCAGGGCAAACGAACCGACGAAGCCGAACAGTGCGATCAGCAGCGCCGCTTCGAAGTAGGTGTCACTGGCATAGCGGACCCCCAGCACCAGCATCATCAGCATGGCGAGGATGTACAGGTAATCCAGCGCCAGAACCCGGTCCTGTGCCGATGGACCTTTGAACAGGCGAATCAGCGTCAGTCCCATCGCCAGCGAAAAAATGAACAGGCTGAACAGAACCGCATTCGAGAGCAGGGCGCTCATTCGAAAATCTCCATCAAGGGGCGCTCATAAGTCGCCTTGAAGTGCTGGATGAAATGCGCTTCGTCATCCAGATCGAATACATGCAACAGCAGAATGCTGCGATCCAGCGCCAATTCCGACCAGACCGTGCCGGGAATCACCGTGGTGATCATCGACAGCGCCGCGAGGCCGTTAGCATCACGCAGGTCCAGCGGCACCTTGATGAACGTCGAGTGCGGCGGCCGTCGACCGGCGTTCAGCACGCCCCAGGCGACGGCGAGGTTGGACGCCAGCACGTCACAGCCGACCTGTAAGATCAGGCGCAGGATCACTCCGGGACGACGAATACGGATCGGCAGCGGTCGCAGCTTGCGCATCATCAGCGGTGCGCAAAAGCCCAGTATTGCACCCAGTAGCAGGTTGCCCGGACTGATGGACTGGTTCAGCACCAGCCACAGCAGCCAGAGGGCCAATGACAACCACGGTGCCGGAAACAGGCGCTTCATGGTTGCACCTCCTGCATCGTGGCCTTGGCTTCGGGGTTTGGTACAGCGCGGGTGCCGAGTACCGCCGTCACGTATTGCTGCGGATTATTCAAGGTGTCGGCGGCCGCCTGGGTATAGCGCATCAGCGGTTCGGCCTTGAAGGTCAACACGATGCTCAAGGCCAGCAGGGCAAAGATCGGCACGCATTCCAGGCGCCGCAGCACCGGTGACGGGCGTTCAGCAGGCGTCCAGAAACGCTGGATACCCAGGCGCGAGAAGGCGATCAACGAAGCCAGCCCGGACAGAATCAACAGCGCCAGCAGGCTCCATGCCGCGTTCGATATCGGTTGCTCGCCCGAGGCGCCGAGGCCCAATGGGTTGAGCAGGGCGCTGAGCAAGCCGAGTTTGCCGATGAACCCGGAGAGCGGCGGCATGCCGATGATCAGCAGGGCGCATGCAATGAAACTCAAGCCAAGGAACGCCATGGTCCAGGGAATCACCTGACCGACCACGGCTTTCTGGTCGTCATCGAGGTTGATGCCCTTGGTCGGCGGTGAGGATTCCAGCGGTCGCGGTAGCGCTTCGATTTCATCGTCCAGCGGCATCTCGATGGCGGTGCGCGAGCGTTCGATCAGTTCCGCCAGCAGGAACAGCGCGCTCAGCGCGAGGGTCGAGCTGACCAGATAGAACAGCGCTGCGCCGATCAGGCTCGGCTGGGCAAAACCGATAGCCGACAACAGGATGCCCGCCGACACCACGATACTCAGGCTGGCCATGCGTTCCAGTCGCTGTGTGGCCAGGATCGCCAGTGCGGCGCAGACAATCGTCGCCATGCCGCCGTAGGTCAGCCAGTCGCCGCCAAAGTACGCCGAAGCACCGGCCTGGCCGGAGAACAGCAGGGTCCACAGGCGTAGCAGGGTGTAGACGCCGACCTTGGTCATGATCGCGAACAGCGCCGCCACCGGTGCGCTGGCCGAAGAGTAGGCCGGGGCCAGCCAGAAGTTCAGCGGCCACATCCCGGCCTTGGCCAGGAACGCCACGGCCAGAATCGCTGCACCGGCATGCAGCAAGCCGCGATCGGCTGCCGGCACCAGCGGGATCTTCTGCGCCAGATCGGCCATGTTCAGGGTGCCGGTGACGCCATAGATCAGCGCCGCGCCAATCAGGAACAGCGACGAGGCCAGCAGGTTGATCGAAATGTAATGCAGGCCCGACGACACCCGGGCGCGCCCCGAACCGTGCAGCATCAAGCCGTAAGACGCCGCCAGCAGCACTTCGAAAAACACGAAGAGGTTGAACAGGTCGGCGGTCAGGAAAGCCCCGTAGAGACCCATCAGCTGAATCTGGAACAGCGCGTGGAAGCTGGCGCCGGCACCGTCCCAGCGGGCCATGGCGAACAGCAGGGCGCTGACGCCGATGATCCCGGTCAGCACCAGCATCAGCGCCGACAGGCGATCGACCACCAGCACGATACCGAACGGTGCCTGCCAGTTGCCCGGCAGGTACACGCCGATGGAACCGGGCACGCCTTGCGCCTGGGTCCACTGCAGCAACAGCACTGAAATCCCCAGGCCCAGCAGGCTGGAGAACAGGTTGATCCGGGCTTTGAGCGGGCGGTGTTTTTCGCCGAGCATCAGCATCAGCGCCGCCGTCAGCAACGGCAGCAGAATCGGTGCAGCGATCAGATGGGGCATCCAGCTCATTCTTTAGGCTCCCGGCCATCGACGTGGTCGGTACCGGTCAGGCCCCGGGACGCCAGCAGCACCACCAGGAACAACGCGGTCATGGCGAAGCTGATGACGATGGCGGTGAGCACCAGCGCCTGGGGCAGCGGATCGGTGTAATGCAGCAGGTCTTGCGGCACGCCGTCCTTGATGATCGGCTCCTTGCCGATGAATAGGCTGCCCATGCTGAAGATGAACAGGTTGACCCCGTAAGACAGCAGGCACAGGCCCATGACGACCTGGAAGGTCCGTGGGCGCAGCACCAGCCAGACCCCGGAGGCCGCGAGGACGCCAATGGCAATTGCGATGACTTCTTCCATCAGGCAGCTCCTGGCTTGGCAATGGGTTTAGGCTGGCTGCCCGGCTTGTGGCCACGCACCGATTGGTGCGCCAGGGCAGTCAGGATCAGCAGCGTCGAACCCACCACCACGGCGTACACGCCGATGTCGAAGCCCAGCGCACTGGCGATATGAATCTCGCCCAGCAACGGCAGCCCGAAATGCCAGGTGTGGGTGGTCAGGAACGGATAGCCGACGAGCATCGCGCCGAGACCGGTGAGCGTGGCGAACAGCAGCCCGGTGCCCATCCAGCGCACTGGCCGCAAGCTCATCTGCGCCTCGACCCACTGCGTGCCGGCGACCATGTATTGCAGGATGAACGCTACCGACATCACCAGCCCGGCGACAAATCCGCCGCCCGGTTGATTGTGCCCGCGCATGAACAGGTAGAACGACACCACCACTGCAATCGGCAGCAACAGCCGCACCAGCACCGCCGGCACCATCATGAAGCCCAGCGCGGTATCGCTGGCGTGACGCGGGTTGACCAGATCGGTGACCACGTCCGGTGCCAGCAGGCGTTGTTGTGCCGGCAGCTGCATGCTTTCCTTCGGTGGGCGGAAGCGTCGCAGCAGGGCGAATACGGCCAGCGCCACGGCCACCAGCACGGTGATTTCACCGAGGGTGTCGAAGCCGCGGAAGTCCACCAGCATCACGTTCACCACGTTGCTGCCGCCACCTTCGGGCAGGGCGCGACTGAGGTAAAACGAGGAAATGTCGTTCGGTGTCTGGCGGGTCAGCATGGCGTAGGCGAGCAGCGCCATACCGATGCCGACCGCGCTCGACAGCAGCAAGTCGCGCAGACGGCGAACCCGTGCTTTAGGGACGCTGCTGGGCAGTGGCGAGACCTCTTCGATCCGTCGCGGCAGCCAACGCAGGCCAAGCAGGATCAGCACGGTGGTCACCACCTCGACCACCAATTGGGTCAGGGCCAGGTCCGGCGCCGAGAACCAGACGAAGGTGACGCAGGTCATCATGCCGCAGACGCTGACCATGGTCAGGGCCGCGAGCCGGTGGTACTTGGCTTGCCAGGCGGCGCCCAGCGCGCAGGCAATCGCCAGCAACCAGAGCGTGACGAAGACGATCGAGCCGGGGATCTTCGGCCGCTCGCCCCAACTCAGGCCGCTGTGCAGCAGCGGAATCAACCCGGCCAACACGGCCACCAGCACCAGCAGGAACAGCTGGGTTTGCAAGCGCGTGGTACTGACTCGCCGCTCCAGCCGTCGGGCCAGACGCATCATCACCACCAGGCTGCGTTCGAACAGGCGCTTGCCGTTGAGCCGGCCAATGATTGGCGGGTATTCGAACCGTCCGCGTTTGAGCGGGTTGCGCAGCAGCAGGTACACAACGATACCGGCGGACATGGCGATCAGGCTCATGATCATCGGCGCGTTCCAGCCGTGCCAGATCGCCAGACTGTATTCGGGCAGGGTTCCGCCCACCACCGGCAGGGCCGCGGCGGCGAGCAATGGGCCGACCACCTGGGCCGGGAAAATCCCGACCACCAGGCAGGTGAACACCAGCAATTCCACCGGCGCACGCATCCAGCGCGGTGGTTCGTGCGGGGTGTGCGGCAGGTCGGTGGCGGTTGGGCCGAAGAACACGTCCACCGTGAAACGCAGGGAGTAGGCGACGCTGAAGGTACCGGCGATGGTCGCGACAATCGGCAGGGTGGTTTCGATCCAGGCCGAGGCATTGATGAACACGGTTTCGGCGAAGAACATTTCTTTCGAGAGGAAACCGTTGAGCAGCGGCACGCCGGCCATCGAGGCGCTGGCGACCATCGCCAGGGTCGCGGTGAACGGGATCAGTTTGATCAGGCCATTGAGCTTGCGAATGTCGCGGGTGCCGCTTTCGTGGTCGATGATCCCTGCGGCCATGAACAGCGAGGCCTTGAAGGTCGCATGGTTGAGAATATGAAACACCGCCGCGACGGCGGCCAGCGGGCTGTTCAGGCCCAGCAACAGGGTAATCAGGCCCAGATGGCTGATGGTCGAGTAGGCCAGCAGGCCCTTGAGGTCGTTCTGAAACATCGCGCAGTAAGCGCCGAGCAATAACGTACAGGCGCCAGCCCCGCTGACGATGTAGAACCATTCTTCGCTGCCGGACAGCGACGGCCACAGCCGTGCCAACAGGAAAACCCCGGCCTTGACCATGGTCGCCGAGTGCAGGTACGCCGAGACCGGTGTCGGTGCGGCCATGGCGTGGGGAAGCCAGAAGTGGAAGGGGAATTGGGCGCTTTTGCTCAAGGCGCCGATCAGGATCAGCGGCAGCAAGATGGGGTACAGCGCATGGGCGCGAATCAGATCGCCGGCGGCCAGGACCTTGTCCAGGTCATAGCTGCCCACGACATGGCCGAGCAGCATCACCCCCGCCAGCAGGCACAAGCCACCGGCGCCGGTCACCATCAGCGCCATGTAGGCACCACGGCGAGCATCGGCGCGGTGGTGCCAATAGCCGATCAACAGGAACGAGAAGAGGCTGGTCAGCTCCCAGAAGAACACCATTTGAATCAGGTTGCCGGAGATCACCAGTCCGAGCATGGCGCCCATGAACGCCAGGAAAAACGCAAAGAAGCGCGGCACCGGGTCGTCCGGCGACATGTAATACCGTGCATACAGCGACACCAGCGTGCCGATGCCCAGCACCAGCATCGAGAACAGCCAGGCGAAACCGTCCATGCGCAGGACGAAATTCAAGCCCAGGCTCGGTAACCAGAAGAACTCTTCGCGAATCACGCCACCGTGGGCGATCTGCGGATACAGCAAAGCCACCTGGACGGTGCCGATCAGGGCGATCAGGCCGGCCAGGATTGATTCAGCGTTACGCGCGTTGTGCGGCAGCAAGGCCGCCAGACAGCTGCCGATAAAAGGCAGAAGCAGTAGAACTATCAGGGACATAGGCTTCTAATCTGCGGAAGTTTGTGAAGGATCATACGTGCCGAGCCCCTGATCACCAACTGCCAAGCTGTGGCAGGATCCTACAAGGTAGGCTGAAAACGCCTGATTCACATTGTTTCGAAGGGCTGTGCTCGACCGCTCGGACGCCATCGCGAGCAAGCTCGCTCCCACAGGGGATCTTCATTGAACTCAGTTGTTGCGTACGACCGCGATCAAAATGTGGGAGCGAGCTTGCTCGCGATGGCTATTTTCCAAGCACCGCAGATTTCACGCCTTAACCTTGTGCTTCCTGTTCCAACTCTTCTTCAGTCGCAGCAGCCTTACCCTTGGTCTTCAGCTCACTAACAATCACCGCCGCGACAATCAACCCCGCACCGAACAGCGCCAGCCCCGGCAGCCGTTCACCCGCCAGACGTCCGGCAATACCGGCCCAGACCGGTTCGCCAGCGTAGATCAGCGTCGCGCGGGTTGGTGAAACGCTTTTCTGCGCCCAGTTCATCGCCACCTGAATCGCCGCACTGGCGGCACCCAGGCCCACGGCGCTGGCCAGCAGCAACCAGGAAAAACCGGGAAGCGCTTCTTGAGTCGGCACGATCATCAAAAATGCCAGCACCGAAGTGGTTGCCAGTTGCACCACGGTGACCCGACGTACGTCGACTCGGCCAGCATAGGTGCCGATCAGAATGATTTCGGCGGCGATGGCGACGGTGCTGATCAACGTAGCGATTTCCCCCGGGCTGAAATTCAGCGACGCCCCGTTCGGGCCGGAGAGCAGCATCAGTCCGGCAAACGCCAACATGATGCCGATACTCGGCATCAACCCCGGCCGACGTCCCAGCACCAGCCATTGCAGCAAGGGCACGAAAGGCACGTAAAGCGCAGTGATGAACGCCGATTGGCTGCTGAGGATGGTCTGCAAGCCGACGGTTTGCAGGCCATAGCCGAGCATGATCGCTACGCCAATGAACACGCCGGCCTTGAGTTCAAACAAGGTCAGGTCTCGCAGGCTGCGCCAGGAGAACAGCGCGACAATGCTCGCCGCTGCAGCGAAGCGCAGGCCGACGAAAAACATCGGCCCGCTGACCGTCATCGCATGCTGCACCAGCAGGAATGTCCCGCCCCAGACCATGGTAATCAGCACCAGCACGCATTCAGCCTTGCTGAAGCGTGAGAAAAAGGCAGAGGGTTTGGAAGAATTCACCGACGTCATGGCCTTGCGCACTACCTGAGGGGGACGCACAATGCGCCCGAAGTTGGGCAGTATACTGCGCAAACCTACTAAGTGAGCAATATAGTGCACAAAGATTCCGGCCAACGGGCCTCCGTCCTTCAACACGTCAGCCAGAACGTCCGACGCCTGCGCCATGCAGCAGAGTTGAGCCAGACCGCGTTGGCGGAAAAATCCGGGGTCAGCCGACGGATGCTGGTGGCCATCGAAGCGGGTGAAAAAAACGTCAGCCTGACCACCCTCGACCGGGTGGCCGAAGCGCTGGACGTGGCGTTCAGCGATCTGATCCAGGCTCCCGAGGTGCGTGACCCGAGCCGGATCAACGAACTGGCGTGGGCCGGTTTGATTCCCGGCAGTAAAGCGGTGTTGTTGGCCAAGGCTAATGCCAGCCGCGAAGTCGAGCTCTGGGAGTGGCGGCTGGAGCCGGGCGAGGAATACCTTTCGGAGCCGGATGCCGATGGCTGGAGTGAACAGCTGTATGTGTTTGAAGGCAGCCTGACGCTGGTGCTGGGGGACGAGGAACGCAGCCTTGCGACGGGTGAGTTCATCAGCTTCGCCAGTAACCGGCCCCACGCGTATCGCAACGATGGAGCAGTGGCGACGCGGTTTGTGCGTAATGTGGTGCTCTGAAACAGATCATCGGTCCCGATAACCATCCAGTGATACATTTCAGACATCCCCTCGAACCGTGAGAACCGCATGACTGAAACCCCAGGCGGACAGGTAACAGACATTATTCGCAACGCCGACATCCTGATCGTCGGCGGTGGCCTGAGCGGCGCGTTACTGGCCATGCAGTTGCTGCGTTTGCCCGGCAAGCGTCAGGTGCTGGTGATCGAACCCCGTGCCGAGTTGGGTCGGGGCGAGGCTTACAGCGCGGTTGAGCTGGGCCATACGCTGAACGGCAATGCCGCGCGGATGAGTGTCGACCCGGACAACGCCGATGACCTGACCCAATGGCTGACGGCATTTATTGCCAACGGCGGCTGGCCGGAGTCGGGCCAGCAGTCGGTGCCGGTCGCCGAGTTGTTCCCGCCTCGGGGCATTTTTGGTCTGTATGTGCAGCAGCGGTTGGCCGAAGCCCAGGCCGTCGGCGCGGGCTATGGCTCCAGCGTCGAGCATGTACGCGGGGAGGTAATCGACCTGCAAGTCGATGAACACACCACGTTGTTGACGTTGAATGATGGCTTGCGGTTGCGTGGCGCTTTTGCGGTGCTGGCGACTGGGTTGTTCCCGGCTGCGCGAACCCCTCAAACCGAATCCAGTGGCTTGAACGCCGCCGCCGTCGATCCTTGGGATGTGGCGGCCATGACGCAGCTTGATCCGCAATCGACGGTGTTGATCATTGGCTCGGGCCTGACCATGGTCGATGCCGTGGTGTCGCTGGAGCAGGCCGGGCATCGAGGCCCCATCGAAGTGTTTTCCCGTCACGGCTTGTTGCCGCATGTGCGTCGGCAACCGCCGGCATGGGTGGATTTTCTGGCCGAAGACCCCGAGATTCGCAGCCCGCGCCAGCTGATGCATGAACTGCGACGGCATTGCCGTGCCGCGATGGCGGAGGGTATCGACTGGCAGGCGCCGTTGGATACCGTGCGGGCGCATATCGGGCGGCTCTGGAGCCAGGCAACGGATGTGCAGCGCCGGCAGTTTGTACGGCATGTGCGGCCATGGTGGGAAAGTCATCATCATCGCTCGCCGCCCTTGAGTGCGGAACTGGTGGCGCGTTTGCATCTGGAAGGGCGCTTGCGGATTCAGGCTGCGTCGTTCAAGGGCCTGGCGCCCTCGGTGGAGGGGCAGGTGAGCATTCGCATTCTTCGTCGCGGAGAGTCTGAAGTGACAGTAGCGAGCGGCGATGCGCTGATCAACTCCAGCGGCATCGAATACGACTGGCGCCGGGTCGCCCGACCCTTGCCGCAGCAACTGCTGGCCCGCGGCTTGATAAAACCGGGGCCATTGGCGCTGGGGATCGCGGCAGATGCGAGTGGGGCGGTGATAGATGCCGAGGGGCAGATTGCCCGACGCTTGTTCGCCATGGGCCCACCGCTGCGCGGAATGTGGTGGGAAAGCACGGCAGTGACCGACGTGGCGAGCCAGGCCAAGGCGTTGGCGCAGCGGTTGGCGCGCTGAGCGTTGCCATGACGCAGCGCTGGAGCGATCAGACCTCCCTGATATTGACCCAGCGCTGCTCCCGCGCCGCCAGTCGAATCGCGGCCGCCAGGCGCTCCACTTCCCAGGCCTCCTCGAAATCCGTGCCATCCTGACTTTGCCCGGCCAAGGCCAGGATCAGTGCGTGCACTTCCAGCGTCTTCAACTCGTTGTAGCCCAATTGATGCCCCGGCGCAGGGCTGAACGCCGCGTAGCCGGGCAGGTTCGGCCCGGCCAGTAAACGCTGGAAACCGTCCTGGCCGACGCGGCACAGGCGTAACTCATTCAAGCGCTCCTGATCGAACGCCAGGGTGCCTCGGGTGCCGCTGATCTCGAAACTCAGATGATTCTTGTAGCCGTGCTTGAGCCAACTGCTGCTGAAGGTGCCACGAGCGCCGTTGGCAAAGCGCAGCAGGGCGTGGGCCTGATCGTCGACTGCAATGCTGCGTTGTTCCGGGCTACCCGCCGTGGCCGGGCGCTGGCGGTGCACGGTTTGGGTATCGGCACACACCGCCTCGACATCGCCCACCAGATAGCGCGCCATGGCCAGCAAATGACTGCCGAGGTCCGCCAGCGCGCCGCCGGCATGTTCGGCCTCGCAGCGCCAGGACCATGGCGAGTTCGGGTCAGCCATGAAGTCTTCGCTGAATTCGCCTTGAAAGCTGATGATCTCGCCCAGCTCGCCGTTTCGAATCAGGTCGCGAGCCAAACCAATGATCGGGTTGTGCTGGTAGTTGTAGCCCACGCGAGTAACCACGCCGGCCGCTTTCGCCGCCAGATGCATAGCGTTGGCTTGTTGAAGACTGACTGCCAGCGGTTTTTCGCAGTACACCGGTTTGCCGGCGGCGATCGCAGCCATGGCCATCGAGTAATGAAGGTGGTTCGGTGTGGTAATGGCGATCAGGTTGACTTTGGGATCGTTGATCAATTGCTGCCAGTCATTGTGGGCCTGCTCGAAGCCCCAGGCAGCGGCGCACGCTTGTGCGCGAGCGGGATCGGCGTCGGCAAGAGCCGCGAGGCGCAGCGTGAAGGGCAGTTCAAACGCCGCGCTGACATTGCAAAAGGCCAGGGCGTGGGCACGGCCCATGAAGCCTGTGCCGATAAGTCCGATTCCGAGTTCGCGCATAACAGGATCCTTTGGATTATTGTTTTCGGGATGCCTAGTTATGGAATAAAAATTCTCTAAATGCAAATAATGGAATTAAAATTCTCCTAATTCTGGAGCGCGCCCCTTTCCCGTAGCAGCTGCCGAGCCCGCGAGGCTGCGTTCGGCTGCGAAGCAGTCGTAAAATCTGAACTCGCGGTACATCAGACAGATCCCGCATTCCGGGTTTACGACTGCTCCGCAGCCGAACGCAGCCTCGCAGGCTCGGCAGCTGCTACGGGAGTAGTCCTGCATTGCATTTATGTAGATGCCTATGCCGCAGGAGACTGAGAATCAGGACAGGAAACCACCGTCCACATTCAGCGAAACCCCAGTGGTATAGCTCGACGCATCACTCGCCAGATACAGCACCGCACCGGCCATTTCGCTCGGATCAGCCACACGCTTGAGCGGAATCTGCTGCAATGCGGTCTTCAGGATCGCGTCGTTTTTCACCAGCGCCGAGGCGAACTTGGTGTCGGTCAGGCCTGGCAGCAGGGCGTTGCAGCGAATGCCGAACTGCGCGCACTCCTTGGCAAAGACCTTGGTCATGTTGATCACCGCCGCCTTGGTCACCGAGTAGATGCCCTGGAAGATGCCCGGCGAAATGCCGTTGATCGAGGCGACGTTGATGATGCTGCCGCCACCGTTTTCGCGCATCAGCTTGCCGGCTTCCACCGACATGAAGAAGTAGCCGCGAATGTTCACGTCGACGGTTTTCTGGAAGGCACTGAGGTCGGTGTCCAGCACATTGCAGAACTGCGGGTTGGTCGCGGCGTTGTTGACCAGGATGTCCAGGCGACCGAACTGCTCGCGGATGCCGGCGAACACTTGAGTGATCTGTTCCATTTCACCGATGTGGCAGGCGACGGCAGTGGCTTTGCCGCCGTCAGCGATGATCGCGTCGGCAACGTGCTGGCAGCCGTCGAGTTTGCGGCTCGACACGATCACGTGGGCGCCTTGCTGGGCCAGCAGTTTGGCGATGGCTTCACCGATGCCGCGGCTGGCGCCGGAGACGAAAGCGATTTTACCGTCGAGGTCGAACAACTGAGTCTTGGACATGGTTTTTCCTTGTGATGAGCGTGGCGCCAGGGGCGCGATCAGAGGCTGGATTTCTGAATGACTTGCAGGCTCATGTGCTCCAGCAGTTTGTTCATGTGAATGAACTGCGCGAAGCGTTTGTCCTGGGTCTGGCCATGGAAAAAACGGTAGTAGATCTGCTGCACGATACCGGCCAGGCGGAACAGCCCGTAGGTGTAGTAGAAGTCGAAGTTGTCGATCCGGATTCCCGAACGTTCGGCGTAGTAATCGACAAACTCGCGGCGGGTCAGCATGCCGGGGGCGTGGCTCGGTTGACGACGCATCAGTTGCACCGGTGCCGGGTCGCTCGCTTCGATCCAGTAGGCGAGGGTGTTGCCCAGGTCCATCAGCGGATCGCCAAGGGTGGTCAGTTCCCAATCCAGTACACCGATGATCTGCATCGGGTTGTTCGGGTCGAGGATCACGTTGTCGAAGCGGTAATCGTTGTGGACGATGCTCGACGTCGGGTGGTCGGCCGGCATCTTGTCGTTGAGCCAAGCCTTGACCGCTTCCCAGCTCGGAGCGTCAGGTGTCAGGGCTTTTTCGTAGCGCTCGCTCCAGCCACGAATCTGCCGCGCGACATAACCCTGCGGCTTGCCCAGGTCGGCCAGGCCACAGGTCTGGTAATCGACGCGGTGCAGCTCGACGAACTTGTCGATGAAGCTCTTGCACAGGGTTTCGGTTTTAGCGGCATCGAAGCCCAGCTCCGGTGGCAGTTCGGAGCGCAGGATGATCCCGTTGACCCGTTCCATCACATAGAACTCGGCACCGATCACCGATTCGTCGGTGCAGTGCACGTAGGCTTTCGGGCAATACGGGAAACCGTCCTTGAGCTGATTGAGAATGCGGTATTCACGGCCCATGTCGTGGGCGGACTTGGCCTTGTGGCCAAACGGCGGCCGACGCAGCACGAACTCCTGCTCGGGGTATTCCAGCAGGTACGTCAGGTTTGAAGCGCCACCGGGGAACTGGCTGATCTGTGGCAACCCGCTCAGGCCCGGAATGTGCGCCTTGAGGTACGGATCGATCAGGCTGGCATCGAGTTCTTCGCCAGAGCGGATACGGGTGGACTGGTCAGTAAGCGCCATGCTTATCCCTTCTGCTTATTTTGGAGGCCAGACATCATTGACTAATCTAATGGCGCGCCGGGGGCGCCACAAGCGCGGCAAGGTCTTATAGGTTAGCGTGTTGCCGGATAATCAGCGTTCCTGATGTGCGAGAACAGGCTTGGCGGACTATGGTTCAGAGGAGCATTGCTTCCAGGAAGGAGATTCGACATGGGCTGTCCGCAAGTGTGCGCCACCGCGACCCTGCAATGCAGTTTCGGTGCGGCACCGGGGGTGCTCAACGTGCTGCCGGTGAACCGCACGCTGACCGGGGGCATGCCGGCGGCGAACATCATGGATCACATTCCGCTGCTGAACATCATGCCGTTTGGGATGTGCATGAGCCCGGCCAATCCAATGGTCGCAGCAGCCACCGCCGCAGCCCTTGGGGTGCTGACGCCGATGCCGTGCATTCCGGCCACTGCCGCCCCGTGGATGCCCGGAGCGCCGACCCTGTTGCTGGGGGGAATGCCTGCCCTCGATGCCAACTGCAGTTTGATGTGCAACTGGGGGGGGGTGATCAAGATCGCGATGCCGGGGCAGATGCAGATGTTGATCCCTTGATACGACTCCGATCGAATGTGGGAGCGRGCTTGCTCGCGAAGGCGGCGCTTCAGTCACCATTGATGCTGGATGTGCCGGCCTCATCGCGAGCAAGCTCGCTCCCACACTGGATCGCCGTTGTACGCAATTACTGTGTTCAATGAARATCCCCTGTGGGAGCGRGCTTGCTCGCGATGAGGCCATCACATTCAATACAAGACTTCAGGCTTGTGTCGGATCGGCCCAACGCCGATACCACCAGCGCATCCGCGAGATCGGTTTGCCTTCGGCGTCCAGCGGTCGTCCATCGCTGGCAAAGGCTTGCTCCGGTTCAAGCAACTGACCGTTGAGGTAGCGGGCGTTGACGGCGGGTTTGCCGTTAGGGTGAAAGCGCTGGTAAACCCCTTCACGTACACCGTCGCGGTAAAACTCCATTTCAGCCACTTGCCCATCGGGAAAATAGTTGCTGGCTTCGCCATGTAGCAGGCCCCGGCGATAGGTGGCCTTGCGTTGCAGCCAGCCTTGCGGCGCATAAAACGTCGCGACACCTTGTAACTTGTCATGCTCAAAAGGCAGTTGTGCCGACAGCTTGCCATTGGGGTGATACAGCAGGCTCCTGCCTTGCAGTTCGCCCTGGCTGTAGTTCAAGGCCGCCTGGGGTTTTCCGGCTTCCTTGATATGCAGCGGACCTTCCAGCTGGCCGTCGAGCATTCGTCCGTCGAGCCGGCTGTCACCACGTTCCAGTTCCAGTTTCTCCGATGACATCCTCGCTCGCTCCTCAGTTGACCTTCACCAGTCCGCCCTTGATGGTCAGCATGCCGCCGCCGTCCACGGTCTGCTCGGCGCCGCCCTTGTTGGTCAGGCTGACCCCGGCATCATTGGTCAGCGAGGTGCCGGCCTTGTTGGTCAGCTCCGTACCGGCCTGATTGCTCAGGGAGGTGCCGGCCTTCTGACTGATCGAGGTGCTGGCCTGGGCCGCCAGATCGGCGCCGCTCTTGATCGCGAAACTGCCACCGCTTTGCAGTGTGAGAGTACCGCTCACCTTGATGGTCAGGTTACCGTCCACCGTCAGACTGTAATCGCCGGTGACCTTGTGTTCGTAGTTGCCGCCAGTGCTGTGCTTCTGATCCGCACCGACCTTCACCGTGCGACTGTCCTTTACATCCAGGCTGTCGCTGCCGGTCTGGATCGTTACGCTGCGTTTGCCTTTTTCCAGGGTCACGGTCTCGTCGCCTTCCTTGACCGTGCGGGTGCGGGCGTTCTTTACCGTGAGGATTTCATCGTGGCCGACGGTGGCGGTGGTGTCGTTGAGTACATTGATCTTGAAGTCCTTCTGCGCTTGCAGAAACACCTCTTCGGCGTCCTTCTTGTCCTCGAAACGCAGCTCATTGAAACCGCCGCCACCTTTGGATGAGTTGGTCTTGATCCCGGATTGGGTCTGGTTCGCTGGCAGCGCATAGGGCAGGGCGTTGTCGCCGTTATAGACGCAACCGGTGACCAGCGGCCGGTCCGGGTCGCCGTCGATAAAGGTCACGATCACCTCCTGACCGATCCGTGGTACGAACTGCATACCGAAGCCTTTGCCGCTCCACGGCAGCACCACGCGGACCCAACAGGAACTGCTTTCGTCATTCTTGCCGTCGCGATCCCAGGGGAACTGCAACTTGATCCGGCCGTACTGGTCGGTCCAGATTTCCTCGCCTGGCTTGCCGACCACCAGCGCCGTTTGCGTATGCATCCGTGGTTTGGGCGTGATCCGCGCCGGGCGATAAGGCGTGGCCTTGGGAATGGCTTCGAAGCGGTTGCGATAGCTTTCGTGACTGGCCTCATGCGTGACCGCTGTCACCACCCATTCGATATTCAGTGTCGCGTCATCATGGCCCGCCAAGGTGAACCAATGTCCCGGCACCAGCCAACGGCAATCGCTCTCGCCAACAAAGCGTTTCTCCTGGCTGCGCAAACCGTCCACCCGCTGCTTGGTCAGCGCATCACCCCGGGCCTTGGCGTTGTAGCCGCCCGGATGCTCATAGATGGAACGCGGCCCGGCCACTGCTTCAGCCTGATCGTAGAGGGACGTGGTCGGTGTGGTGAACTCATAATCCGTCGCCCGATACACCCCGGCCACCGCCTGCACACAGACTTGGCCTGCGCGAATGCCATGCAACTCGCGTTCGCCCATCCGTTGCCCGAGATAGCTCACCTTGGGTCCATTGGGTATCGGCACGAAGGCATCGTTACTGTCCCCGAGCACCAGCGTGTGCTTGCCATCCTCGTGGGTGAAGAACCAGAAAATCCCTTCCTCTTCCAGCAACCTCGAGACAAAGGAGAAATCGCTTTCGCCGTATTGCACGCAGTACTCGCGTGGGGTGTAACTGCCGGTGAGTTTCAGCTGGAAATCGGTGAAGCCGTGGGCCTTGAAAATCGTCGTGACGATGTCCGAGGTGGCGAGGTTCTGGAACACCCGGTTGTTGCTGGCCAGGGTCAGCCACCAGAGCCATGGACGCAGGACTAACTGGTAGCGCTCGGCGGTGGCGTCGGCGGGGAGTTGGCGGATTTCGGCGACCAGTGCATCGAGCCGGCGGGTCAGGGCGTCGTTGTGCAGGGTGGTGGTGATGTGGGTGGCGACGGCGCTGGTCAGGGTGAGGGACGCGCCGTCGTTGAGGCCGTTGAGGGTTTGCGAACTCAGGGCGTTAAGCGATTCTTCGCCGGAGATTGACTCAGGGTAAAGCGCCGACAGCGAGGTGGCGGTGAGGGAGAGGGTGGTGTTGCTGTCGGCGGTGCGGGGCATTGAATGACCTCAGATGGCGGATAAGGGGAAGGCTTACCACTTGAACGTGCCGCCTTTTTCATGGATTGCAGCCTGGTTATCGCTGACCCACCCATCCATCTCTCGCTCATTTCCATAGACGTAGCTGTACATCACTACCGAATTTTCGACATAGGGGGCCAGTTGCGGTCCGCAAAGTGGGCAGGGGCTGAGTTCGATGTAGATGCGGGTGACAAAGTTGCTGTAATCACCGTCCGGCAGTGCGACGCTATTGATCGCCTGGACCAACGCACTGATTTCCGCATGCCCGCGCAGGGTCGTGACGACTTTCTTGGTCGTGGTGGTGTAGTTTCCGAGAAGGTCCAGCTTCAGGGCGCTGTCGCCGAATTTGTACATCAGTAAGCCGCGTGCAGCATCGAAATGCTCGACCACGGCGAAACAGGTTCCATGAGACGCTCCTGAGCCGGCCAGGGCGCGGCGAGTTGAGGAGGATTCATGACAAATACTGGCCAGGTCGGGAATGGTACCGCCATTAGTGGCCTGGTTGGCTGCTTGCCAAGTGGCATAAAGCGGGTTTGCCCCTGTCATTGCCACATTGCCGCCTGAATAACGACCGACTTTATGTTCTTCCGTCATGACAACCTCCTGAAAAGGGAACAGGGTTATCTGGTTTTCATCAAGATGACTTCGTCAATTTTTTATATCAGTCACTTCATCCAGGCTCAACGTTCAGGTTTGACATGCTGGATAATCCTACTCATTGATTAGCTTCATGTAAGACAGGTTTGAGTTTACTTCTCCGCTGGATTTATCAATTAAATCCTGTTTGTCGTACTTGTATATTTCGAGTGTCACCGTTCCTTTCTGGAGTGCCTCTCGAAAGCAGTTTTCCGCGTTCACTTCATCACCGACACATGCCCCCCAATTTGTCAGCCCGGGGTGACTGGTAACTATTGTCAATGGCCGGACGGCGTGGCGTATGAGTTTTTTGAAATCTGCCAGGCCACTCCCTTTGTAATCCGAGAGTTTGAAGGAAATGTAAAAGTGAGGCGGAAGGCCCACTCGGTTGTTGGTCTTGATGCCGGTACTTGCTTCTACGCCTCTGGCTTTCAAAAGATCCCAGCTTTGTTGGCTGTACTTGTCGGCATGAAATATTTCCCCTCCCACCACACCGCCCGCATTTGTAAGGGTGGTCAACGTTGCATCGTTGACGCTGGGTAGAATCAGGTCGCCAGCCATGTTACCTCCTTGTTCAAATTGTATTCTTTTTACTCGTTGCCTTCCTTTTCCTCGTTGGGTCAGTAACGCGGGAGAATAAATCTGCCCCCTTATTCTGCTTATTCTCTAATCCGGGTGTTCAATGCTGTTTCGGGTTTTTACCAGCTTGCGAAACTCTGCACGTCTGGTTTTGGGAATATCGCAGATGATTTGTGCTTCGGACCAATATAGGAAAGTCTTGGCTGGAGAGTGGGCATAAGCATCGGGTTTGTTTGACAAATTCGCTTGCCAGATATCGATGGCAGTGCCGAGGCCGGATTTAATCTCACCCATGCTTTCGCCGACGCAAACAAAATAGTGGTCATATTTTTCAGTGCCCATGACGGTCATTTCATATCGGTCAAAATACTCATCATGGATTAATGTGTGAACCGCTGCGGCAGCACAACTGAAACATCTTCCAAATTTTGATTTCAAGACCATACCCCCCAAGAGGACCCAGAACTCTGGAGCGTTTAGCGGCTTGCCCTTGATTTTCAGCGTGATTTCTACCACGGCTGAAGCCGAGCCTTTTTGTTGCGTTGTGATAGGGTCATCTTTTGTGTGCTCGTAAACGCCATGCTGCGCGGTGGGAATATCCGTTACCGTGATTGTCCCCCAGATTTTTTCATACTTTCTTACTTGCACCTCAACAGGTTGTACACCACTGGAAGAAGAAAGACTCGGGCCAGTGGCGGAAGCAGAAGCAGAAGCAGAAGCGAGGCCAAGACCAAGACCAAGACCACTGGAAGAAGGCCTGGACGCGGGTGCAACACTGCCGCCCATCCTCATCGCAGACGGGACGCTTGAGGAGGAACTGCCTGCAACCGGCTTCAGATCAGGTTTCTCGGCAGACTTCAGGTGAGTGTTGAGTTGCACATAGAGTGCGGATGTGAGCTTGAGCCGGGAATAGGTGACAGTTTGATACTGGAAGGCCTCATTGCACTGGTCGGTGAACCATTCAACGGCTTGTTTGAGTACGTCGTCATAAGGATTACTGTCTATAAGATGACGCAGAAGGGTGGCAGCCGCCTTGCTTTCAGCACTCTTGAGCCAATGAAAGTGGATGGCGTGCCAGGCTTTCAGCGCTTCTTCAATGGCGGCTCTATACTTCATGATCGGATCCCTTTTTAACGTCGCCCAAGTAATCCACGGCTTTCAAAAATAAATCTGTCCCCCTTTTCCAATCTCTTGTTGGGTCAGCTAAATCCCCAGAGGCGATAACCTTTTGATAACCCCTGACGGTAAGCAGTCGCCACCGCGTTCATGCACAGTGCTATGCCGTCGCTTCCCTCTAATTTGAATTCGCCGAAGTTTGGGTCGAAAAAGGTACAGCTACTGCTTTTTCCGAAAAAAACCCAAGGTCTGTAAAAGGCCACGGAATGCCCACCCAGTGTGCCTTTGATAGATAAAATGAAATATCGATAGCCCGACGTCAGGACTCGTTGCCCGATGGGTTGTCCATCATCGGCAAAGCCCTGATAGGTTTGTGATTTCTTTTCTCCCAACGATCCCAGCCCCCCGGTTTTTAGCGCTGACAGTGTTGCGGCAGAGGGCGAGTCGGGCGAGTCGCCGCTGATGTCCAGATAGGACGTCTGGAAGTCTGAAGCCTGTCGTGCGGTACGCTGTTCATGCAGCAGGCTGGTGGTGACAGTCGGCGATACAATTTCTTTAAGGTAGTCGTTACCGTTCTTCTTCGCGATCAGCCATGCGGTGCAAACACCTCGACAAATACCGTCTCGGTTGTCACCGACGAGATTAAGAAAACTGGACTGGCCAAAATTGTAGATACCTTCACCATGGCCCTTGATGGCCTTGCAAATAGCGTCGTAGCTCATGATGCCTCCTTGGTTCAATAGTGCTCTGGCGCCGGGTGCGTGCAGGTACGCGATGTCCTATTCCAACACCCACTCCGCCAACTTTCCCGTCACCTGTGTCATCAACACATTCTCAACATCCCTTGCTCCGGCGGCGCTGCACTTGGCCAACACCGCCTGCACAATCCCTGCATCAAACTCGAACTGTTTGCCGGTCGCGGCTTTGTAGCGGCCCCGCAATTTCTCCAGTTTCGCCAACACAATCCCTTCCAGCGTCGCCTCATCCAGCGGTCGATACGCGACCACAGTCATGCGCGCCAGAAATGCCGGGCGGAAGGCTTTCAGCAGGACGTTGTGCAAGGCTTCGGTGAAGGCATCGCTGTCCAGGTGCGCGGTCGGTGTGTCGAGCAGCAGTTCGGCGCCGACGTTGCTGGTGGCGAGCATCACGGTGTTCTTGAAGTCGACCACCAGGCCGGTGCCGTCTTCCATCAGGCCTTTGTCGAAGACGTTATAAAACGCCTCCAGCACATCCGGGTGGGCTTTTTCGATTTCGTCCAGCAGCACCACGGAATAGGGTTTACGGCGTACGGCTTCGGTCAGCACGCCGCCGCTGCCATAGCCGACGTAGCCGGGCGGGGCGCCTTTGAGTTGGCTGACGGTGTGGGCTTCCTGGTATTCCGAGAGGTTGATGCTGATCAGGTTGCGTTCGCCACCATATAGCGCATCGGCCAGAGCGTAGGCGGTTTCGGTTTTGCCGACGCCGGTGGGGCCGACCAGCAGGAACACGCCGACCGGTTTTTGCGGGTCGGTGAGGCCGGCGCGATACGCCTGCAAGCGTTGGGCGATGGTGTTCAGCGCGGTGCGTTGGCCCATCACCCGTTGGCTCATGCGCTGGCCGAGGGTGCGCACGGCGTGGGCTTCGTCAGCGAGCATTTTGCCGACCGGGATGCCGGTCCAGCCGGCAATCACTGCCGCGACGGTTTTCGCGTCGACTTGCTCCGGCACCAGCGGGTCGTCCTGGCGAATGGCGTCGAGGCCGGCTTCCAGACGCAGCAGTTCGGCGGCCAGATGGTCGAGGCGTCCATCAGTGACGTCGTCCGGTTTGTCGTTGTCGGCGCGTTCGCTCAAGGCCAGCAGCTCGCGCCGGGTTTCCAGCAGCTCGCGCACGGCGACGCGTTCTTCGCTCCAGCGGATCTCCAATTCGCGAATGGCCTGCACGTTGCTGGTGGACTCGGTCTCGAGCACGGTAATGCGCTCACGGTGGTCGAGGCCGGTGGCCTGTTCGCGGCGCAGGCGTTCGACTTCATCCTTGAGGCTTTGCTGGCGGTGGCGCAGGCTTTCCAGTGGCGGCGGTACGTCGTGTTGCCCGAGGGCGACTCGCGCGCAGGCGGTGTCGAGCACGCTGATCGCTTTGTCGGGCAGTTGCCGGCCAGAGATGTAGCGATGGGAGAGCTTCACCGCTTCATGAATTGCTGCGTCGAGGACTTGCACGCCGTGATGTTGTTCGAGTTTGGCGGCGACGCCACGGAGCATTTCCACGGCAGTGATTTCATCCGGCTCTTCGACTTGCACCAGTTGGAAGCGTCGGGCGAGGGCCGGGTCTTTCTCGAAGTATTTTTTGTACTCAAGCCAGGTGGTTGCGGCCAGGGTCCGCAGTTCACCACGGGCCAGCGCCGGCTTGAGCAGGTTGGCGGCGTCGCTTCCGCCCTCGACACCCCCGGCGCCGATCAGGGTGTGGGCTTCGTCGATGAACAGGATGACCGGTTTTTCCGCGCTGCGGACGGCATCGATCACCCCTTTGAGCCGTTGCTCGAATTCACCTTTGACCCCGGCGCCGGCCTGCAACAGACCAAGGTCGAGGACCCGCAGGCTGACCTCTTGTAGCGACGGCGGTACGTCCCCGGCGGCGATGCGCAGGGCCAGGCCTTCGACCACCGCGGTTTTGCCGACGCCTGGCGCGCCAACCAGAATCGGGTTGTTCTGGCGACGGCGCAGCAGGATGTCGATGCACTGGCGAATTTCGCCGTCACGCCCGACGATGGGATCGATGCGTCCGGCATGCGCATCGGCGGTCAGGTCCTGGGTGAACTGGTCGAGCACCGAATCCTGCTTCTGCTGCGGTTTGCCGGCGGCAGCCGCTACCGCACGGGCGCCGCCGACGTGCTCGCGGGAGCTTTCGGTCCACTCCAGCAGATTGCTGCGCAGGGCATCCCGAGGAATGCGCAGCAGCGACGAAGCACTGTTGAGCAACAGGCTGCGGCGTTCATCACGATCGAGCAACGCCAACAGCAACAGGCCGGAACGGATGCTCTCGAGGCCAAGCACACTGGCCTGCACCACGGCGTCCTCCAGCAGGCCGATGGTGTGCGCCGAGAGTGCCGGGGTACGGGTGCTGCCGGTCTTGAACAATTCCAGGGCCTTGTTGATTTCCGCCGTCAGGGCATCGCGTTCCAGGCCGAAGCGCGGTAGCAGGTAGGCGAAGTCGCCGCCTTCGATTTCCAGCAGTTCGAGCAACAGGTGCTCGATTTCAACGTAATGATGACCGCGTTGCAGACAACGCTGGGCGGCCCGTTCCAGGGCGCGGCGGTTGTCCGGGTTGAGGCGTCCGATCAGGCTGGCCAGTTCCATGTTCAGGTGATCTCCAGCTGACGAAGACGAGTTTCGATGCGTTGCATGGCAAGGCTGGATTGGCGCTGCAGGCCGCCGTTCCAGCTCAACAGTGGCGGTGTCTGACGACCGAGTTTTATCGGGTTGGCGCCACGCACCAGCAGCACCAGTGTGCACTCCAGGTCCGGACCGAAATACAGCGCACTAAGGCTGGCCAAGGCCGCGTGCGTTTCACCGTCCGGCAAGAAGGCGGCCGCTTGCGCGGGTGTCAGTGGGCCGAGGGTCAGACGGATGCCGGCATGTTCGTCCCAGACCCGTGTGCCGGCCACGGCGCTGTGCCCCAGTTGCAGGTTGCGACCTCCGGGCTGCAAGCGGCTGCGACTGGCGGGTGGAATCTCGCGCCAGGCACCTTCATAGGCGCTGAGCTCGACCGGCAATTCGAACTGTTCGCGCACGATGGCGGCAAAGCCTGCGAGCGAACGGCGCCCATCGGCAAACAACGCGCTGCACGCCAGCACGGCGGCATCGGGAATCGCCTGACGATCGTGCAGGGCCTTGGGCAGCAGGCCGGTCAACGCTCGCAACTGAGCGTGCACCGGTGTCGCGCCCGGTACTGAAAAGCCCACGGCAATCCGGTGTTTGCGCAGCACTTTGTAGAGCAGGCTGAGCAGTCGGTGCTGGAACAGATCGAGGAACTCGGCCGGTGCGTAATCCTTGGCGCGGGCACGTTGTTGCAACCATTCCTGATAGGCGTAGGGCAGGGGGCCGTCCGGCCCGCCGAGGCCGAAAACCGGGGTGGTCAGGGTCGGTTTGTGGTCGGTATCGCCGGTCAGGCTTTCAACCTGGCTGGCGGCGAACAACGGCGTCAGCGGGCCGCGCAGATGCAGCGCTTCAGCCTGCGGTGCAGTGCCGCTGCCCAGCGATTCGGCTTGTGGATGCTCGCGCTCGAGCAGCAACAAGGCCTGCAACAACTCGAACGCCTGAGGATCGCGGCGCAGTCGTTGGCTCAGGCTCAGAGGGAGAGCGGCATGCCGGCTTGGGGTTGCCATGCCTTGATCTCCTTGTCCGATTCAACCAGTACTGTGCGCACGAAGCGATTGGCCGTGGCATAGAGTGAGAAAAACTGCGCCAGCACCGCTGAAAACAGCACCGCGCTATTGCCGACAAAATGCTGCGGATCGAGTTGCAGGCGAACCTCCAGTCCATTGCGCCACCCGCGCCAGGCGTCTTCACCGACATGCGCAATGACGCGCTCGCAGCTCAGGCTCAGCAGGCCTTCGATTTGCCTCCGGCCGCTGGCTTCGTCCCGCAGGTTATGCAGCGCGAGGATTTCCTTGAGTGCGTCCAGCGCCTGCGGACCTTCGACCAATGACAGATGATTGAGGGTCAGTTGCGAGACCAGCCGCCAGCGCGATTCACCGTCCAGCCGCGGCAGGCTTTGCGGGCTTGGCGGATTACGCAAGCGCGCCGAGGCGACCGGCCCCGGCCGCTCGAAGCCCAGCGGCGTTCCGGCCGACAGGCTCTGGGCCAAGTGTCGATTGGTGCAGAGCAGTTCGGCGGTCAGGCTCAGTTCAGTCACCTCTTCAAACGGGTCAAGCCGGGTGTCCACCAGACTCAGCATCAGGTCGGTGCCCAAGCGATTTGGGGTCATGCCGCTGATTCGCCGGGCGTGCCAATAGCAGCGGTGGTTGCCGCCGTGCTGGCTGCCGTAATACGCCGGCACACGCTGCACGCCGTGCGAGGTGCTGGCGCGCAGGGCGCGAATGCTGTGGATTTCAACGCTGTTTTCCCGATGGCTGTCGGCAACCAGGCGGTATTCGCTGCGAGTGCCGTCCGGGCGCAGTGGCTCGGAAGTTCGCGGGAACAGGTTGATCACCGGCGTGCAACCCAGCGCGATATCGCTGGCCTGCAAGTGCATACGGCTGCCGGGGGCCTGGTCGAAAACGATGTACAGGTACAGCGTCTGGCTGTCGCTGAGTGCACCCGCCAGCGGCACGTCGAAAAAACTGAATTTGTCTGGAAAGGCAAAGTACTCGGCGAGTAAACGCATCCCCGGATGCACACCGTCTTCATCGGGTAGCAGCACCTCATCGTTGGCGAAACCGACGATCTTCGGCAGCCCCGCCAGCACTTTTGGAGTGCTGCCGGGTGGCCCGGCGAGGAGTTGAATCGCATGGGCGCCGAGCAAGTCATAGAGGTTGGCGTTGATCACCGGCGATGCGGCCAAGTGCAGGCGCAACTGCTCGATGCCGAGTTCTGCCCATTGGCTTTGGCCCAGGCAGCGCAGGCTCAGGCGCAGCGCCGAGCGTGCCTGGGCGACGCCGGTCAGGGCCTGGGCTTCGTCGCTTCCCAGCAGCAAGGCCTCGTCGATTTCCAGCGGCCAGAGGTGAACGGCGGCGCTGGTGCGAAAGTGAATGCTTTCACCGTGTCGGGTGGTGACGTACAACGGCGTGTCGCGCGGCAGCGGGTAACCACCGGCCAGGTTGCCCTTGCTCGGATCCGGCTCAAACTGGACGATGGCGCAGGACGGCAGCGGCCGCATGGTCAGCGGATACAGTTGTTCCAGCAGTGCGTCGCTGAACTCGGCGTAATCGTCGTCGAGTCGCCGTTGCAGGCGCGCCGCGAGCAAGGCGAAACCTTCCAGCAAACGTTCGACATGTGGGTCCGGACATTCGCCGGGAGACAGCTCCAGGCGTCTGGCAACCTTGGGGTAGCGTTCGGCGAAAATGCTCCCGGCATGGCGCAGCCAGGTCAGTTCTCGCTGGTAGTAATCGAGCAGTTGCGGGTCAATCGAGTCGCTCATCGCGCACCTCAAGGCCATCGCCGGCGTTCTCGATGACGAATGCGACAGGCCAATGCTGCTTGCCGCTGCGTAGCTCACCTTGCAGCCTGATACTCAGCTGTTGTGGATTTTCGGGGACCGGCGTGACGTCGACCGCGCCCAGTTGCAGGCGTGGTTCGAAGGCGTCGATGGCTTCACGAATCTGCCGCGACAGTTGACGACGGTCATCGCTGCGCTGTTGCTGCAGGGCAGTCCAGTCAGCGATGCCGTAGTCAATAACGCTTGGCGGCGTGGTCAGCGGGCGCTGGCCACGACGGGTGTTGAACAAACGCAGCAACTCGATACGGACCGACTCCAACAGTGCCTGGCGATCGAACGCCTGCACGGTATCCGCCTCGCTGGCGGTGAGGCGTTCGAACAGCGGCGGCAAAATGCCGGTGCCGGTCATTGTCGGGGTACTCCGTCAGCCCTTGATCAGCTTGTTCGCGGCCAGGTCCCAGGTTGAAGCGGCCGTGCCTTCCTTGGTGCCATCGTCTTTCTGCGCGGTGAGTTCCCACTTGATCTTGGTGAAGTTCAGCGAGAGGGTTTCCACCGGTTTGCCGCCCGTACCCCCGCTGACGCTGACGTTGGACAGCACCACGTTGGTCAGGGTGTAGATGATGAAGGGCATCAACTGGCCGCTGCCTTCGGCCGCGTTGCGCCCGATGGTGATCTTGGCTTCCGGGATCGGTTTGCCGGCGCAGCAATACTCGTTGAGAGAAGGGGTCGAGCTGTCGACGAACTTGGTCAGCGTGAACTCGCCGATGTGCGGTTTGCCGGAAGTACGCTCCGAGTTGCTGACGTCGTTGGTCACCTGCATCGCCACGTTGTGGCTGTAGGACATGACTTCGATCTTGTCCTTGTAACCTTCGAGCAGGCTGTCGCCTTTGATGTCGCCGCCGAGGTCGAGAATGATTGCATCCATCGCATGTAACTCCTGAAGAAAAACACGCTAGATAAACAAAGGGAATCCCGCCGGCCAGGCCGGCGGGAGGCAGGTCAGGCAGCTACCGGTGGCGGCAGGGTGGCGACCAGGCGGATCGAGGCCGTCAGCTCTTCGAGCTGGAAGTGCGGCCGCAGAAACACCGTGGCCCGATAGACGCCCGGTTTGCCGGCGACTTCCGAGACATCCACCCGGGCCTCGCGCAGCGGGTACTGCGCCTTGATTTCCTGTGGGGCGTTGTCGTTGATCAGCACGTAATCGGCGATCCAGTTGTTGAGGTAGGTCTGCACGTTGTCGCGGGTCATGAAGCTGCCGACCTTGTCGCGCATGATGACCTTCAGGTAGTGGGCGAAGCGGGATGCCGCGAGCACGTAAGGCAGCATGGCCGAGATCCGCGCGTTGGCGTTTGCCTCGTTGGTGTTGTAGAGCTTGGACTTGTTGGTGGTCTGGCCACCGAAGAACACCGCCACGTCGCTGTTTTTCTTGTGGCACAAGGCGATGAAACCGAGGTCGTTGAGCTCTTTTTCACGACGGTCGGTGATTGCCACTTCGGTCGGGCATTTGAGCGACAGATCGCCGGAGGTGGTGCGGAATGTGTGGGCGGGCAGTCCTTCGACGGCGCCACCGCCTTCGGCACCGCGAATCGCCGCGCACCAACCGTATTTGGCGAAGGCTTCGGTGATGCGTTGCGACAGGGCCCAGGCCGCATTGCCCCAGAGGTATTTGCTGTGGTCACTGCCGTTGACGTCTTCAACGTAGTTGATGCCTTCCACCGGCTTGGTTTCCGGGCCATAAGGCAGGCGCAGCAGGAAGTGCGGCAGTACCAGCGAGACGTAGCGCGAGTCTTCGCTTTCGCGGAACGAGCGCCACTTGATCAACTCCTGGCTCTCGAAGACTTTCGACAGGTCACGCGGCACCGCGAGCTCGGTGAAGTTGTTCATGTCGAACAGTCGCGGGCTGGCAGCGGCAATGAACGGGGCATGGGCGGCAGCGGCGACGTTCGAGAGTTTCTCCAACAGGCCGATGTCCTGCGGATGCCGGCCGAAGGTGTAGTCACCGACCAGCAGGCTGAACGGGTGACCACCGAAGGTCCCGTATTCTTCTTCGTAGATCTTTTTGAACAGCGCGCTCTGGTCGAACTCGACGGCTTTTTCCAGGTCATTCTGCAACTCTTTCTGGGTCACGTTGAGCAAACGCAGTTTCAGTCGGGAACTGGTTTCGGTGTTCTGCACCAGCAGGTGCAGGCCGCGCCAGGACGCTTCGAGTTTTTGCAGGTCCGGATGGTGCAGGACTTCGTTGAGCTGGGCGCTGATCAGCTCGTCGATCCGGCTGATGCGGTCGTTGATCATCGCCACGGTGTCCTTGTCGACGGCCATGCCTTTATCAAGAACCTGGGTGGCGAACTCCGCGAGCATGTCGCGTGCGTAATCTTTCTGGCTTTCGTCGTGGGCCATTCGCCCTTCGGCGATGATTCGGTCGAGCAAAGACAAGGTCTCGTTCACATTCTCGCTGGCTTGGGCCTGGGCGCTGGATGAGGCGGGCATGGCAATTTCTCCCTAAGTGAATGGACGATCAGGCTTGAGCTTCTGGCGTCGCGTCGGCATCGCCGGCAGGTGCAGAAGGCTGCGCTTCAGGCTGCGTTTCAGGCCGGGCCGACTTGATCTCTTGCAGGCCTTCGGTGTTGGCGATGACATCACGCAGCAGCTTGTCCAGGTCATCGTTGCCATCGAGTTTGGTCAGCAGATCGCGCAGACGCTGGCGCGCTTCGAACAGGCGCCGCAACGGTGTCACTTGCTCGACCACCTTGACCGGGTCGAAGTCATCGATATGACCGAACTTGAGCTCAATGTTGAGCTTGCTGTCATCGCCGGTGAGGGTGTTGTTGACCTGCAAGGTGGCGCGCGGGGCGATCGAGGCGAGCACTTCGTTGAAGTTGTCGCGATCGATCTCGGTGAAGCGCCGTTCATTCAACTTGGGGAGGGGCTCGAGGGGTTTGCCAGAAAGGTCGGCAAGAATGCCGACCACCAGAGGCAATTCTTTCTTCTCGATGGCGTTACCTATTTCAACGTCATAGGTGATTTGCACACGGGGTGGACGGACCCTGTCGAGCTTGTGCTGAGTACTTTCTGCCATGGTGGCTGACTCCGATGCATGGGCGGGAGCAATGCACCGGAGGGCCCGTTCATCGCATTCCCTTACCGAACCGTAGGTTAGAAAGGGAGGGCAGTTGGAACTGTCATTCCTTTGACGAACCTTCCACATTCGTCGTACCGACCGAACTACCCAAGACGCTAGAACAGGTCTATAAAAAAGCAAACAAAAACAATTTTGGACCGTCATGAGAAAAGGAAAATTCATTGTGCGCGCAAGTTTTTTTATCTCTCTCTCGTTCCTGTTACTCACGGGCTGTTCGTTGTTCGGGCCGCGAGTCGATCTCGATAGCCTGACGCTGGACGTCGCCGCCCATGCCAATGACGACACGCCGATTGCCGTGGATTTTGTCGCGGTGAATGATCCGGACCTGCTCAAACAACTGTCGGCCCTGACCGCTCGGCAATGGTTCAGCGAGCGCGAGCAGTTTCAACGCGACTACCGGCAGCTGATGACGGTCTGGGGGCTGGAGCTGGTTCCCGGGCAGTTTATCGATCAACAACCCTTCCCCCTGGGCGGCAAGCGGGCCGCTGGACTTTTGATCTTCGCGAGCTATAACACACCCGGAGCGCACCGACTTCGACTGGACGATCAGAGCAAGGCCTGGCTGAAGTTCGACAGTCGCGAGATGACACTGGTCAGCGACACTGCGCACTGACTGATGTGCACTGAATAGATCACCAGGCCGCGGGCCAGCGGCGCCATTCGACGTCGAAGGGAATCGTATGAGTTTGCTACCTGACGCGGTTTGCTGGCACGAGGGCATGCAGTTGCTGCCCCAGCATTTTCAGTTGCAAGGGCTGCGCGCCGAAGCGTTGGTCGCGCATTTTGCCAAGGCCTGCAACCCTTGGTTCTGGGGTGTCACCCATCTCGATATTGACCCTTCGGCACTCAGTGCCGGGCACGTTCGATTGCTCGCCTTGCAGGCGACGTTGCCGGATGGTTTGCCGATCAATGTGCAGGCCGGTGTGGGGCCGATGCTGGAGCTCGATGTCAGCGAAGCGGTCGATGCAACGGACAATGCCACCGTGACCGTGTACCTGGCGGTCAGCCCGTTGTGGCGCGCCGGGCAATTACTGCCACTCACCGGACGCTTGCAATCGGTTATCGGCGATGCCTTGCCAGACCTCACCAGCGGTCAATACCCCGAGTCGATTACGGTATGGCGGCCCAATCCGCGTTTGTGCACGCAGTTGAACAAGGCCGATTCGATCTGTGTACCGCTGGTGCGTATTCGCAAGGAAGGCGGCGGCTTTTTGCAACTGCCCTATACGGCACCAACGCCGAGCCTGTTGCCGGAGTCGGCGCTGGGGCGTCGGGTCGCTGGTCTGTGCGCCCGGGCCCGAGAGAAATGCATGTTTCTGGCCGGTCGCTTGCGCCAGGCACAGCAGGCCGGTAACCAGGATGACGCGGCAGAAATTCGTCGCCAACTGACAGCACTCTGGGCGCGTCTGCCGGAGGTCGAGGGCTTGTTGAGCAGCCGGCTGGCGACACCGCAAGCGTTGTATGGCCTGTTGCTCGGGTTGGCCGGCGCCTGGTCGGCGCTCGATCCGCTGGCAGGGGTGCCGGCCTTCGCCGCGCTGGATTTTCTCGAGTTGCAGCGCGGCTACGAGAGCGTGCTCGACTGGCTGGACAATACCCTCGAATTGATTCGCGCCGGCTATCGCAGCCTGCCGTTCGAACGCCACGAACACCTCTTCTCGATCCAGTTGCCCGACGATCAACCGAGCCAGCGCCTGGTGATTGGCTTGCGCATGCCCAATGGCGCAAGCGAGCAGTCTGCGAGTGAATGGTTGAGCCGCGCGATCATCGCCTCTGCGCCGCACATTGCCTTGCTCGGTCGACAACGCATGCGCGGTCTGGCGCATGAGGCCATGAGTCGCAACGAGCAGGTGGCCTACAGCGTGGGCGAAGATACCCGGTTGTTTGTGGTCACCGCAGAAGGCCAATGGTTCGACGGGCAACTGCCGTTGCAGATTGTCGCGCCGGCCTCGCAGCTGGCGAGCAGCCCGTGGCAAGTGGTGCTGTTTGTCGCTCAAGCCAGTGAAAACGCTTGATCAGGGAAGGGGAATCGCATGCCTGAAGGAAACGTCGGCAGCGCTGCACGAGGCCTCCACGAAGCGCCACTGAGCAGTGCTTTTCGTCAGGCCTGGCAAGAGTGGTCGCAGGCCTGGAACGAACAGCCCAAAGACAGTGACGATGAAGCGTTGGTCGAGGCCGTCGTCGAGTTTTCCACGCAGATTACCCAGCGTTTATGGCGAACGGCATTTGCCAAAGTCGGTGATGCCGCCACCGAACAGGTGACCGCCGTGGTGTATGCGTTTGTCGCGCTGATCGACGAGACCTTGTTGTTTACTTCCTGGCCGGGGCAGCTCGGCTGGCAGGACAAACCGTTGGAGTCACGGATGTACGCCAGTCGTCAGGCGGGCGAACGGCTGCCACTGGCGATCAAGGCTTTGCTCGACGACCAGGTGCCGGCCACCCGGGATCTGGCCAATGTCTATTTGCAATGCCTGGTACTGGGTTTTGAAGGGCGTCTGCGCGGCGAGCAGAACCAGCTCCAGCATGAGAAGTGGCGGTTGGCGTTGTTCGCGTTTGCCTGGCAACACGAGCCCGATTACGCCGATGTCAGCACCCGATTGGAGCAACCTTCGGCAGTGACTCCCGTGCAGTTGCCCATGCGTCTGTCGCTACCCGACGGCTTTCGTCTGGCGTTGGCGATCCTGGGTGTCGTGCTGTTGATGACCGGGTTGGGGCAGATGTTCTGGCGCGATATTCATCAAGAGCTCGAGCCGGTCATGCACCTTTCCGATATGGCCGCGGCCCAGGAGCAAGACTCATGAGTACCCTGGGGATTGTCTTGACTGTCGTTGCGGTGCTGTTGCTGCTGGCGGTATTGCTTGTGGCGGTATGGTGGTTGCGGACCCAGAGCGGAGCGGCGATTCGCAGTTTCTACCTGTCGGTCCGGCACATGGAGCAGGAGCAAGGCACGCAGGACCGCTACCAGATTCCGTGGTTGCTGATGCTCGGCAACGAAACCCAGGGCACCCAGCTGTGTGCCCAATGGCGTTTGCAACCCACCGACAAACCGGCCTGGTTCGGGCGCTGGTGGTCAGACCCCGAGGGTGCGGTGCTGGTGGTGCCACAGGCGCTGTTTTTGCCTGATGAAGGCTTGAACCTGCAGCGGGGTGGCTGGTGGCGTCTGCTGGGGTTGATTGTGCGCCTGCGCAGCAAGCGGCCGCTGGACGCGGTGATCTGGACCGTGCCAGCCAGTCAACTGGGCGATCCGGAGCAGGCCGCCAGCCTCGGTCTGGCGGCACGGCGGCGCTTCATCGATCTGTTGCAGCGTTTTGGTCTGAGCTTGCCGGTGTACGTGGTCATTACCGGGATGGAAGAGCTGCCGGGCTTTCAGGCGTTGATTGCTGCATTGCCGGCCGAGGCGCAGGAGCGTGCACTGGGCTGGTCGTCGCCGTATTCGCCTGAGGCGGTCTGGCAATCGCAATGGAGTGATCAGGCGCTGGATCAAGTGAGCCGGGCATTGTCTGAATCGATCATCGAGATCGGCGCCTTGTCCGGGCATTTGAGCAGCGAGTTGTTTGCCTTGCCGGACCGTTTCGAAGCGCTGCGGCGCACACTGCAAACTCTGCTTGAACCGGTTTTCCAGGGCAATGCACAAGGCGAGGCGCCGCGTTTTCGCGGGATCTACTTCACCGCCAACCAAGCGCCAGAGGGGGCTCGAGACAGCTTCTCGGCCTATGACACAGTGTTGCAGCAGAGCGCGTTTGCCCGCCAGTTGTGGCAGCGCCGGATTGTCGCCGAACGCGGTGTGGCTCAGGTCGTACCGCGGATTTTGCGGTTGCGCCAACGCTGGCAACGGGTGACCGGCGTGGTGGCGCTGGTGGTCGGTCTGGTCTGGGCGATCGGTATGGTTTGGGTCTGGCACGACTCGGTCAAGGATGCCCATGAGTTGTCGCGGTTGCTGCAAGGCGCGCAGAAAAATTATGTCGCGGTGACGGATGAGGCCCATCGCCTGGAACCGACGCGACGTAACGTCGAGGGTTTCTGGCGGGTACTGGAACGAGCCCCGCGCTGGACGTTCAGCTCGGTGGTCTTTCCCACCTCCTGGTTTTCCTCGCTGGATGCGCAGCTGGAGGACGAACTGCGGCTCACTGCCCAGCGGCAGTTGCTGGTGCCGCTGCAAGAGTTGCTGGTGTCGGACCTGGCGCAGCTCAAGGCGATCCGCAATACCGAACGCCGAGTGAACGTGGAAAGCGAAGACCCGGCGCAATGGCAGAACTACGTCAAGGCCAAGGAACTGGTCGAGCGCGCGGTGCGTCTCGAACAACAGAACCAGTGGTTCAATCAGGCGTTGAACAATCCCCGGAGTCCGCTCGATGACCTGGTGCTGCTGAGCAATAACGCCTTGTCGCTGAACCTCAACGTCGGCACGTTGCGTCGCTCGGCCTTCTATAACCGGGTGTTGCTCAATTCCGACACCAGCGGATTGAAAGCGCTGGACCTGAGCACGGAGCGCTCGACCATCTCGACGAATTTTGAAGGCCTGATGGAGCGCTGGCTGGACCAGTACTTTCTGGCTGACAACTTCGTGCGTCAGGCCGGTTACCTGAAGTTGCACCTGGAGCGGCTGGAGTCCGGCAGTGGCAATTCACTCAGCGAACTCGAGGACTTGAGAGCGCTGATTGATGACCTGCAAGCATTGATTGGCTTGACCAACTCAGCGTGGGGACGAGGCAAGGGCCAGGACCTGGTGCCGGGCTACCGCGAGCTGATGGATAAAGTCCGGCAAAGCGCCTTGCTCGGGCCGCAACTGGAGCAACAACTGGACATGCAGGCGTCGAAGTTGCAGCAGAGCTTTCGTGATCAATGGATTGCCCAGGCCGGCTCGCGTGGCAATTTGCTGGTTCAGCAAGGCAGCGGACAACTGGCGTTGCAAGAGCATGTCAGTCAGCTGGACAACGCCGTGCAGGCGTTGTTCAAGCGCGATTTTGTGGCCATCGCACTGCGTCAGGACGATTCCAATCTCAGTGCTTCACAGGGGCAGAACGCCGACAGTGATGGTCTCAACAGTGCGTTGAATTACTTCGCCAGTTACAAAAGCTACGCCAGCGAAGAGTTGCCACGTATCCCGCCAGCCTACCGGGGCGCGCTGCTTCAGGCGGCGGAAGGGGCGGCGGCCAAGGCGATGTGGCTCAGCCTGGAGGAACAGGGGGGCCAGGTGCAGCAAGGCACAGGGTTCAATGTGCAGGCCTCGCAGGCGGTGGCGTTGCAGAAAGCCTTTGTCGAGTTACGCCGCAGTGACCTGGCCACCCGTTTGCAGAACGCGCTCAACCGCCGGGCGTTGGCCGAGGTCGCCAGTGGCCTGAACGAAATAATCGCCCAGCCGCTGTTCAGCGAAAGGACCAGTATTGCGCGCTGGGATGGTTCGAAAAACCTCGGCTTGCAGTTGTACGGAGCCAGTGACGTGCAGGACCTGAAGCTGAGCCTCAAGCAGCAGTTCAACACCATGTTGGGTATTACCGAACAACGTACGTCGGCACTGGAGTGGCTGAAGGTCCAGCAGCAGAATCTGTCGGGACTGGATTACGAACGGGTTGTGCAGTTCAGTGCCTTGAATGATGAACTGCTCAAGTACAAGGAGCAGAATCCTGCCAGTTCTGCGGCGCAGATCGAACAGTTGGTGAGCCGGGACTTCATCGACATGGATGCCGGGTCCTGCGCACAAATCCTGCAAACCGCCAACCTTTCCGGCGGTCGTGGGACGCTTGCCCTGAGGGCCCAGGAGCTGCAGCAAACCGCGATGCAACGCTGCCAGTCGCTGCAGCAGCAACAGGCTTCGGCGGCGTGGAACGACCTGGCCAACTATTTCAATCAGTACCTGGCCGAGCGTTTTCCGTTCTCCAATGGCACGCAGGTGACTGATGCCGACCCGGCGAGGGTCCAGCATTTGCTGGAGTTGATCGACAAGCGCCTGCCGGTGGCGCAAGCCGGTTTGCAGCTCAGCCGGACACCGGAACGGTTGGCCGCCGAGGACTTTCTCAATCGCTTGAAGCAGGCCAGCACCTGGCTCGGGCCGCTGTTTGTGCGAGATAAAAGCGGCATTCTCGGGGTGGAGATGGATGTGCGCTGGCGCACTGATCGCGAGGAAGAGCACGGCGCCGATCAGGTCATTGCCTGGGGCTTTAATGCCGGCAATCAACAGATCAGCTACCCCGGCGAGGCGCAGCAGAACCTGCGCTGGATGGTCGGCCAGCCCGTCAGGTTGACGTTGCGCTGGGCCCGGAATGGTCCGCAGCGGCCGGTCAGCGACCCGTTGCAACCGAACCTGGTGATCAGGGATCTGGAGGCTGGCTGGGAGTACGGTGGCCCTTGGTCGTTGTTGCGGCTGATGCGTTCGCACCAGTCGAATCAGCGCCAGCCGAGCATGGACTACACGGAGTTTCCACTGACCTTGCGCTTGCCGGTCGCCGCGAGCACCAGCATTGAGGAGCCGACACAGATGTTCATGCGCCTGTCATGGATGACTCAGGGATCAAAACTGCCGTTGTCCATTCAACCGTTGCCGACCCGTGCGCCGCGTTCACCCTTTGTCTCGACGGGTTCGACGGCGGCCATCGTGACGAACGAGGAGGGCTTGTGAGTCTGCCGTCGCTATCGCCATTTCCCCCTTCGCTGCCGGAGTTGATCGCACAGCTACTCGAACCGATCAGCGATGAAGCGCCCTGTGGCCAGGACCTGCGCTATGAGCCTGAGTTCGATCAGTTGCGCGAGCTGCGCCGCGAGGACGATACCAGTTTGCCGACAGGGGTCTGGCAGTCGTCGATCAAGCGTGCCCAATGGCCGGAACAGGCAAGACTCGCCACCCGCTTGCTGCTGGAGCGCAGCAAGGACTTGATGCTCAGTGCCTGGCTCGGCGAGGCATGGTTACATCTGGACGGCCTGGAAGGATTGCCGGGCAGCCTGGCGCTGGTGGCGGGTTTATGCGAGCGCTACCCCGAGCAACTTCACCCTCAGGCCGAGGAGGGCGATCAGTCGTGGCGGGTGATTCCTCTCGAATGGCTGGCGCGACGCTACAGCGAAATCCTGCTCACCCGGGTGCCGCTGTTCGACACGCGCACCAGCGAATTTGCGGATTTTTGCCTGGATGACTGGCGGCGCTTGCAAGTGCAGCAGGTGATGGTCAATGACACCAAGGCCGCAAAAACCTCAGCTGAAACCGCGCGCAACGAGCAGAAAAAACTCACCGAACAGATTCGTGCGACACCGCTGTCCTTCTGGTTGCGCAGCCAAGGCAGCCTGTTGCTGAGCTTGCAGCATCTGCAACGGCTGGAGGACTGGAGTGATGCCTACCTGGGCAATCAGGCGCCAGGCTACAAGTCATTGCAGGACATCATCGAGGCGCTGTTGACGCTCGTTCAGGAGTTCATCGCCATGCATCCACGTCAACCCACCCAGGCCCCGGTCGAGCCACCGCAGGTCCAGGCGCCACAACACACTCTGGAGCCAGAGCCTGCGCCAGCCCAACAGGCACTGCGCGAGCCGGTGAGTCGCGAAGAGGCTTATCGACAGTTGCTGCTGATTGCCGAGTACCTGGCGCGAACCGAGCCCCATAGCCCGGTGCCTTACTTGATCAGGCGCGGGGTGGAGTGGGGCAATAAACCGCTGAGTGAACTGCTGGGCGAGTTGATATCGGCTGACGCGGAGTCGCGCCGACTGTGGACGTTATTGGGGGTGCTCTAAACGTCGCAAGGTCCTCTCAGAGCGGCTCGGGCAACTTGATGGGCGTCAACACCGGACGATCGGAGAAAAACGCCATCAGGTTCTGCCCGACCAGTTCAACGGTTCCCTTGGTTGCTTCCGGTGACAGGCCGGCCACATGTGGCGTGAGGATCACGTTGCTCAATGCCTTGAGCACATCCGGTACCTGAGGCTCTTCATCGAATACATCGAGCGCGGCACCGGCAATCCGCCGTTGTTCGAGTGCGCTAATCAGGTCACCGGTAGCAACCACGCTGGCGCGGGCAATGTTGACGATAAAACCCTGGGGGCCCAAGGCATCCAGCACCTGCTTGTTGACCAGGTGCTGCGTGCCGATGCCGCCGGGCGTGCACACGATCAGAAAGTCAGAGGCCCGAGCCAGTTCGGTGGGCGTCGAGCAAAAGTCGTAGGGGACGTCGCTGAGCAACTGGCGGCTGTGGTAACTCACCGTCATGTCAAAGCCATTGGCGGCACGTTTGGCAATGGCCATGCCGACGGCGCCCAGCCCCAGAACACCCAGGCGCTTGCCGGCCAGTGACGGGCGCATGATCTTCGGCCATTCCCCGCGTCGTACCGCTGCGTCGCACCGTGGGATGTCACGCACCAGCGACAGCAACAAGGCCATCGCATGGTCGGCTACCGACGAGGCGTTTACGCCAGCGCCATTGGTGACGGCAATGCCCCGGTCGCTGGCGGCTTGCAGATCGACCTGCTCGTAACCGGCACCGATCACGCAGATGATTTTCAGGTTCGGCAGCGCGGCCATTTCATCGGCATACAGCCCCAGCGGGCCACGCGTCAGCACGGCGTCGATCTGCCCGCGGTGACTGGCGATGGCCTGGGCACGCTCGGCGGGGGTGGGGGCGAGAATCAGGTGGAAGCCTTGATGTTCGAGAATCGGCAGGTAGTCGTTAATGGTTTCAACCAGTACCAGTACGGTTGCAGTCATGCTGGGCTCCTGTAGGCATTGGAATGTCGGGGCTCGAATATCGGTTCAGATTGCTGACTACCGAGTGGTTTGGCAATTACCAATAATAGAAGCAAGATCAAAGGACCGCATCAGAACCAGGCGTCCGCTGTGTTCACTATCCTGGCGGATGCTGTGGATTCAGGAAGCATGTCAATGAAGTCATAAGACGATTCTTGAGTAGGCTCAGTTCGCGTATTGAGCGATCCCATTGCCGAATGACCAGTTCTCTTTCCTGACCTCCACCAGATTGATGAAGACATCTTCCATCCGAACCGCCAACTCCGAGTTGAGGCTTTCGGCGATGGTCTTGTACAGCAGCTTTTTCTGCTCCAGGGTGCGCCCCTCGTTCAGGCTGATCTGAATGATCACCAGATTGTCGCTGCGGTTGATGCCCAGGTAGACCGGATCAAAGATGAAGTGCAGCTCGTCATGTTCGGCAAGGATCTGGAAATTATCGTGTTCGGGCACGCCGATGGCGCTGCGCATGGCCGCGTAGATCAGTTGGCCGACACGTTTGGCGTAAGTGGGATCCTGGTGTTTTTTGATGTCGACACGAACGAGAGGCATGGGATTACTCCGTCAGGTTGTAGCCGGGCGTGTTGCCTGGCGTCGTTAACACATTGATTCAAGCAGCTTCTTCGGATTTCTCGCGTTCAGCCGGCGGATTTTGTGGGTTGTGGCGCGCAAAGCCATTTCCGAGCATCTGATCCGTACAACCACTCCTCAGCTAAGTCTTTGCTTCTGCTCATTAATCCCGGACAATCGCGCCCCTGTTTCGGCCAGGGCGCTGCCTGTCAGCTTTTTCTGACTCGTCCTGACCGAGTGGCAAGTGACCGGAATGCGGAGATCCGACCGGATGAATGATCAGGCCAATAGCGTTGATGAACGCTATGAAGCGGCGGCACCAGCAAGCCTCAGCAGCTGGAATCGCCATGACACCACCTGGATGCTGGGCCTGTTTGGCACGGCGATTGGTGCGGGTACCCTGTTTTTGCCGATCAACGCAGGCCTCGGCGGTTTCTGGCCGCTGTTGATCCTGGCGTTGTTGGCGTTCCCCATGACCTTTTACGCGCACCGTGGCCTGACCCGCTTCGTGCTATCCGGTCGCGCGGGGGCAGACATCACCGAAGTCGTAGAAGAGCATTTCGGGATCAAGGCCGGCGCCCTGATCACCTTGCTGTACTTCTTCGCGATCTTTCCGATCCTGCTGATCTACAGCGTTGCCCTGACCAACACCGTGGGCAGTTTCCTCGAGCACCAGTTGCACATCATGCCGCCTCCGCGGGCGATTCTGTCGTTCGTGTTGATCCTCGGTCTGCTGGCCGTGGTGCGCTGCGGCGAGCAGATGATTGTCAAGGCCATGAGCCTGATGGTGTACCCGTTCATCGTGGCGCTGCTGTTTCTGGCGGTGTTCCTGATTCCGCACTGGAACGGCGGCATTCTCGAAACCGCGAGCACCTTGCCCGAGCCTTCGGCATTGCTGCACACGCTGTGGCTGGCGATTCCGGTGATGGTGTTCTCGTTCAACCACTCGCCGATCATCTCGGCCTTTGCGGTGGACCAGAAGCGTCGTTATGGCGCGCACGCCGAAGAGCGCAGCTCGCAAATCCTCTCCCGCGCTCACACCCTGATGGTGGTGATGGTGCTGTTCTTCGTCTTCAGTTGCGTGCTGACGTTGTCGCCCGCACAACTGGCCGAGGCCAAGGCGCAGAACCTGTCGATCCTGTCGTACCTGGCTAACCACTTCAGCAACCCGACAATCGCGTTCGCCGCGCCGTTGATTGCGTTCGTGGCGATTTCCAAGTCGTTCCTGGGCCACTACATCGGCGCCAGCGAAGGTCTCAAGGGGCTGATCGTCAAGAGCGGTCGTCGTCCGGCACCGAAGACCCTGGACCGTATGACCGCAGCGTTCATGCTGGTGGTCTGCTGGATCGTCGCCACACTGAACCCGAGCATCCTGGGGATGATCGAAACCCTCGGTGGCCCGGTCATCGCAGCGATTCTGTTCCTGATGCCGATGTACGCGATCCGCAAGGTACCGGCAATGGCGCGTTATCGCGGCCAGGCCTCCAACGTCTTCGTGACGCTGGTGGGCCTGGTGGCGATTTCGGCGCTGATCTACTCGCTGACAGCCTGACCCCGTAACGGCTCGGTCCGGAAAGCCCGGACCGGGCCATTACGCATAAACGCCTGATTCAACGAAGTAACGGCCGCTGACTGCGCGAGAAGCGCAGCGCGGCCGTTTTTTTGGTACGCCGCAAAGCTCAGGGCGACGACGTGGTCCTGGTTCACCCGTTGCGGTTGGCCGAGACGTCTCAGCAGCACGCCATTACGCAAGAAGTAACGCTCCAGTGCCGGCGTGGTGACCGCGACCACTTCGTTCGCGCCCAGCTCCCAGGCCATGTTCAAAGTGTGCCAGAACACCCGCATTGGCAGTTTCCCCTGTTCGAGCGCACTGGCGGCAAAACGCGATATTTCCCAGGCGTCGTTGCGCCGTGGTGCGGGTTGGTCGCAAAGAAAGGCAAATTCCTCAGACAGCAGATATGGCTCGGTGGTCGGCAACAGCCGGGCGCAGCCGTGGACATGTTGCTGTGGGTCAAGGGCGATGATGTAACGCGTTTCGTTGTGGTCAAACTGGTCGAATTCGCGTCCTGGCAATGCGCTGGAGGTCTCAAGCTGCCAGCCAAGGTGCTTGATGAAGACCTTGTGCCGGTAGCGGCCCAGGTCGTCATGCAGGCCGGGGGAGAGTTCGTGATGGTGCCGTGTAATCACGGTGATCATGGGTCGATATCCTTATCGTGGTGTGAGGGTTCAGATCAACCCGAGCACCGCCGCATAGGCAGCCGCCAGGGTTTTGTTGGAAGCACCGAACTTCTTCTGAACGATCTTCAGATGAAAATTAACGGTATTCACCGAGATGCCAAGGATCAGCGCAATTTCACCGGAGCTTTTGCCGTCTGCGGTCCATTGCAGGATTTCCCGCTCGCGTTGGCTGAGCTCGATGGTTTCGCCGAGTGTCTGAGAGTGAGCGATGTCGCCGAGTCGTGAGCTCACCAACTCGATGACGCAGCGCAGGCGCAAGCGGATTTCCTCGTACTGCGCCTCGGCAACCGCCGTTTGTTCGCGCGCAACCGAGAGTACGCACAGTGAGTTGTTCGGCGCGTGGGCGGGCACGGTCAGCCCGACGCGCAGACCCCAGTCCTGGGCTTCATGCCATAGGTTGGAGCTGCGGTCGAAGAGTGCATCGTTCCACACGATCAGTTGGTTGGAGCGCAATCCATTGAGGATCGAAGGATCGATCGCGGCATAGTTTTGCTGGTGGTAATGCTCCATCCATTGCTGGGGGTAAGAACCGTAGATCTCGGTTTTGGGTCGGGTGAAGGGGATCGAATGGCGTACTCCATAAGCGTAGTAATCAAAACCCAGTTGCTGAACTTCCTGTTCCAGAAGCGCAAAAATCCCGGGCGCTTCTTGTTGCTCGAGTATTTTCATGCGCAGGTCATTCCACCATTGCATGAAATCTCTATCCCTTTCCATGGCAGTCGCCTTGATTCCGTGCACAGGAGGGAATCTAGTCCACGACGACTCGCTGTCAATGTTTAATGACACCTTTATGACCATCGCAAGCGCTCTGGCCCGGCTTTCTGGCGTTTTCAGGCGTAGTGGAACCGGATGACATTGGACCGCTGCGTTTGCACCGGTTCAGCCGGGCGATCGAGCAAATGCCCTAACAGTGCGCTATGCACCCGTGCCGCCGAGTCTATCGATTCCAGGTCCAGGAAGTGCCCGGTGTCTGCGATCACCGAAAAGCTGCAAGCGGCAACGTAGTGTTGAAATTGCAGTGCATCTTCGGCGGTGGTGTATTCGTCCAGGCTGCCATTGAGGAAATGAACGGGACTGGCAATGTCGCTGAATCGCTGCAGATAGCCGCTTCCATTGAGGTTCAACACCTGATTGATATGGAAGCGCGCTTGCCGGAATTCGGCACTGGCCAGCGAAGCCAGGTACTGGTGATTGGAGACTTTCAAGCGCGGCGGCAAGTGTTTGCCGACGGTATCGTTGATCAGATGACCAATGGCTGATGCGTCATTACGTTCAATCAGCGCCTGGGCCCGCTTCACGTAGTCGAGCATGGCGCGGTTGAGGACAGGAGCGAACGAGGTGACCACCGAGCTGATGATGCTCGGCGGGTTATGCGCGAGGGCCAGCAAGGTCGAAATGCCACCCCAGGAGGTCGACACCAGGTGATTGACCTCAAAGCGTTCGATCAGCGCCAGCAGAATCCCGACTTCATCTTCCTTGCTGACCAACTCTTGATCCGGATTGTGCGGACGTGACTGACCGGCAAACGGCAGATCGAACAGCACGACATTGAAATGCTCCGCCAGGCATCTGCTGGTTCGGGCGAACGCCGCGGTAGTCGCCAGCGCACCATTGACCAGCATCACGGTTTTGCGACGTGGGTCGTTGCCGACTCGTTCAACGTAGATCCGGTAGTGCTTGAATACGTTATTGATTACCCAATGGTCACTCGACATCACAACTTCTCCAGCATTGACTTCGCAAAGCGCGCAATCGTCAGGCCGCACAAACCTGTTCGGGGTGGAACGGTTGGACGATTTTTAACAAGCACTCAGCTTCCGGACAACTACCTGATCTGGTAGGGCGCGTTGCCGGGCGCTGCTGGAAATGCAGCTGCGCAACCCCAGGTCGAGGTGTTCAAGGCAGTGACCAACGGCTGATTAACGACTACGCTTGTGCTTGAAAAACAACGTGATGGGCCAATGCCAGTCAGTTAAGCGCAATCCATGTGGGAGCGAGCTTGCTCGCGATAGCGGTGGGTCAGTCAACATTGATGTTGAATGTTATGCCGTCATCGCGAGCAAGCTCGCTCCCACAGGTTTGTGCCTTAACTGACAGGTATTACTGTTTTGTGCCGTTGTCGATGATTTGACCGGCTTGGAATCGTTTGTCTGGAGACACCTGATTGCCGACTGAGCCACCGATGACTTCGTCCAGCACCACACCTGAGAGCCCGAATCGCTGGCAGGACCTGTTGGCCGGTCTGTCGATTGCCGGTCTGTTGCTGCCAGAGGCTGTCGCGTACTCAAGTATTGCCGCCCTGGCGCCTCAGGCCGGGGTTATAGCGCTGTTCGCCGGTTTGCTCTGCTACGGACTGTTTGGCACCAGCCGGTTCGCCATTGTTTCCGCAACCTCTTCGTCAGCCGCCGTGCTGGCGGCCGCCACGGCGACACTGGCCAATGGTGACCCGCAACTTCGTGCAAGCCTGGCCATCGGACTGGTACTGGTGACCGGCGCGTTCTTTTTGCTGGCCGGGTTGTTCAAGCTGGGCAGTGTGACGTCGTTCATCGCCAAGCCGGTATTGCGCGGCTTTGCCTTTGGCCTGGCGCTGACGATCATCCTTAAACAGCTCGCCAGCGTGGTCGGCGTGCACTTGAGTGACGGCAATCTGATTCGCTTTTTGCCGCAGTTGCTGGAGCAACTGCCTCAGTGGAACTGGGCTGCCGTCGGTGTGGCCGCAGTCGCGCTGGCCTTGTTGTGGTTGTTTGGGCGGTTCCGGCGCTTGCCGGGTGGCTTGCTGGTGGTAGTCATCGGCATCGCGGCAGGGCAATGGCTGAATCTGCCGGCCTACGGAGTCAGGCTGATCGGGGTTATCGATCTTGGCCTGGAGGTTCCGAAACTGCCGGCGCTGCCCTTTGCCGATTGGTTGCGCCTGGGGGAACTGGGCTTTGCCATGGTGATGATCCTGTATGCGGAGTCCTACGGCTCGATCAGCTCCTTCGCACTCAAGCACGGTGATCGGGTGTCCTCGAACCGGGATTTGCTGGCGTTGGGGGCGTCGAACCTGCTGTCCGGGCTGTTTCACGGGATGCCGGCAGGGGCGGGGTATTCCGCGACGTCCGCGAATGAGGCTGCCGGTGCGACGTCGCGTTTGGCCGGTGGCGTGGCAGCGCTGGTGGTGCTGATCATTGTCCTGACGGTGTTGCCTTATATTGCCTTGACCCCTGAGCCGATATTGGCCGCGATCGTCATGCATGCGCTAGGCCGTGGCTTGAGCCTGCAACCGTTGGGGCGCTATTTCGTCTGGCGACGTGATCGCCTGCTGGTGATCTGCGCCGTGGCGGCCGTGTTGGTGTTGGGGGTGCTGGACGGTTTGCTGGTGGCGGTGGCGATCAGTGTGCTGCTGATGCTCAAGCAAATGTCAGCGGCGGATATCCAGATTCTCGGGCATATCGGCGCCGGGCACGACTTTGTCGACATGCAACGTCATCCATTGGCCAAGGCTGTGCCGGGGATGCTGATTGTCCGACCGGGCGAAGCGCTGTTCTTTGCTAACGCGGAGCGAATTCTCGGCGGTGCATTGCACTTGATTCGGCACTCTGAAACGCCGATTCACACGGTGATTCTCAGCCTGGAAGAGTCGCCGGACCTGGACGGCACCAGCATCGAGGCGTTGCAGGAGTTTTTCTTGCGGGTACGCAACGAAGGCAAGCGTCTGGTGTTGGCGCGTCTCAAGCTTGAGGCGCAAGCGGCTCTCTCGGCGCTACCGGAGGCTGAGCGTGCGCAGGTTACGCTCTGCGATTTGAGCGTCGACGGCGCAGTGCAGGAGGCGCTCAGCGCGTAAGGGCAAAAACCTTGGGGCATAAAAAAACGCCGCGCACCTTACGATGCGCGGCGTTTTTCATGGCGTTGTAACGTTAGGCTTGAACGACCGGGATGTTGGCGTTCGCTGCAGCTTCACGGAACTCGGCGATCTGGTCGAAACTCAGGTAGCGATAGACATCGCTGGCCATGGTGTCGATTTCTTTCGCGTAGGCCATGTACTCCTCGACGGTCGGCAGGCGACCCAGGATCGAAGCCACCGACGCCAGCTCGGCCGAAGCCAGGTAGACGTTGGCGCCATCGCCCAGACGGTTCGGGAAGTTACGGGTCGAGGTCGACACTACGGTGGAGTTCGGTTCAACGCGAGCCTGGTTACCCATGCACAGCGAGCAGCCCGGCATTTCCATGCGCGCGCCAGCCTTGCCGTAGATGCCGTAGTAGCCTTCTTCGGTCAGTTGGTGAGCGTCCATCTTGGTCGGCGGCGACAGCCACAGACGGGTTGGCAGCTGACCCTTGACCTGATCCAGCAGTTTACCGGCAGCGCGGAAGTGACCGATGTTGGTCATGCACGAACCGATGAACACTTCGTCGATCTTCTCGCCAGCAACGCTGGACAGCAGACGGGCGTCGTCCGGATCGTTCGGTGCGCAGAGCACAGGCTCCTTGATGTCGTTCAGGTCGATTTCGATGATTTCAGCGTATTCGGCGTCAGCATCGGCAACCATCAGCTCAGGGTTGGCGATCCAGGCTTCCATCGCTTGAGCACGACGCTCCAGGGTACGCGCATCGCCGTAGCCTTCGCCGATCATCCAGCGCAGCAGGGTGATGTTGGAGCTCAGGTACTCGGTGATCGACTCTTTCGACAGCTTGATGGTGCAACCGGCAGCCGAACGTTCAGCCGAAGCGTCGGACAGCTCGAAGGCTTGTTCGATGCTCAGGTTGTCCAGGCCTTCGATTTCCAGGATGCGGCCGGAGAAGGCGTTCTTCTTGCCTTTCTTCTCTACGGTCAGCAGGCCAGCCTGGATCGCGTAGTAAGGAATGGCGTGAACCAGGTCACGCAGAGTGACGCCCGGTTGCATTTTGCCTTTGAAGCGCACCAGGATCGATTCCGGCATGTCCAGTGGCATCACGCCAGTGGCTGCGGCGAACGCGACCAGGCCGGAACCGGCCGGGAACGAGATGCCCATCGGGAAACGGGTGTGCGAGTCACCACCGGTGCCGACGGTGTCCGGCAGCAGCATGCGGTTCAGCCAGCTGTGGATGATGCCGTCGCCCGGACGCAGGGAAACGCCGCCGCGGGTCATGATGAAGTCTGGCAGGGTGTGGTGAGTGGTGACGTCGATCGGCTTTGGATAGGCCGCGGTGTGGCAGAAGGACTGCATTACCAGATCGGTCGAGAAGCCCAGGCACGCCAGGTCTTTCAGTTCGTCACGGGTCATCGGGCCAGTGGTGTCCTGGGAGCCGACGGTGGTCATTTTCGGTTCGCAGTAGGTACCTGGACGAACGCCAGCTACGCCGCACGCCTTGCCGACCATTTTCTGCGCCAGGGTGAAGCCCTTGGTGCTTTCAGCTGGAGCTTCCGGCTTCTTGAACAGGTCGGACGGTGGCAGACCCAGCTCGGCACGCGCCTTCTCGGTCAGGCCACGGCCGATGATCAGCGGGATACGACCGCCAGCACGGACTTCGTCGAGCAGGACCGGGGTCTTCATTTCGAAGGTGGTCAGGACTTCATCAGTGCCGTGTTTGCAGACTTTGCCAGCATGAGGGTACAGGTCGATCACGTCGCCCATGTTCATGTTGGTCACGTCGAATTCGATTGGCAGTGCGCCGGCATCTTCCATGGTGTTGTAGAAGATCGGAGCGATTTTGCTGCCGAAGCAGAAACCGCCAGCACGCTTGTTCGGCACGTAAGGAACGTCGTCGCCGAAGAACCACAGCACCGAGTTGGTTGCCGATTTACGCGAAGAACCGGTACCCACTACGTCGCCGACGTAGGCGATCGGGAAACCTTCGCCGCGCATGGTTTCGATCTGTTTCATCGGACCGGTAACGCCTTGCTCGTCCGGCACGATGCCGTCACGGGCCATTTTCAGCATGGCCAGGGCGTGCAGCGGGATGTCTGGACGCGACCAGGCATCAGGAGCAGGGGACAGGTCGTCGGTGTTGGTTTCGCCGGTGACCTTGAACACGCGCAGGCTGATCTTGTCGGCCAGAACCGGGCGGTTCTTGAACCACTCGCCGTCAGCCCAGGATTGCAGTACGCCTTGAGCGTGAACGTTGCCGTTCTTGGCTTTTTCCGCGACGTCGTGGAAAGCATCGAACATCAGCAGGGTGTGCTTGAGTTGCGCAGCAGCGACGGCGGCCAGTTCGGCGGAGTCGAGCAGGTCAACCAGGGTCACGATGTTGTAGCCGCCTTGCATGGTGCCAAGCAGTTCAACCGCGCGCTTTTTGTCGATCAGGGGAGAAGTGGCTTCGCCTTTGGCCAACGCAGACAGGAAGCCGGCCTTTACATAGGCTGCTTCGTCCACTCCAGGCGGAACGCGATTGGTGATCAGGTCAACGAGGAAAGCTTCTTCGCCAGCAGGAGGATTCTTCAGCAGCTCAACCAGGCCTGCAGTTTGTTCGGCGTTAAGCGGCTGGGGAACGATACCCAGTGCTGCACGCTCTTCGATATGTTTGCGGTAGGCTTCAAGCACAGTTATTACCCTCATCAGTGGTCCCAAATGGGTGTCCGGGACGCTCATCCCGAAATTGCCGTACTCATGCGCTGCGTGGCGTTGTGGGCCGCTTAGCCAGAATTACCGACAATTCCTTACAGAAGCTGCTTTCAAAGTTTTACGCCTGCAGAACGGGGAGCTGATGAGGGTTGGCGCTGAGTTTTTCCCCGCTGGAAAAACCCTTCGCCAACACCGCTCTGAAGGAACGACTGTGCTCGTGACGCTTTGAAAACAGCTTCTAACGGACATTGGCGCCTTAAAAGGCTGGCTGATTCTACGGCAAAAAAAAATTAAAGGTAAGTTAGCCCCTGAACTTTGAGGGGTGATGAATGTTAGACAAAGGGCTAACATGCCGACCTGTTTTGCTTTCTCGCGTTCTGCTTACCTATGCCCAATCAAACCATCAAGACTCCCTGCGTCGGCCTCTGTTCCACTGTTTACGGTGATCTGGTGTGCCGCGGCTGCAAGCGTTTCCACCATGAAGTGATTCACTGGAACGGTTACAACGAGGAAGAAAAGCGCGCTGTCTGGCTGCGTCTTGAGCAGTTGTTGGTGCAGGTGATGGCCGGGAAAATCGAGATTTTCGATCCTTGGCGCCTGCGTGAGCAGCTGGAGCAGCGCAAGATCCGTTTTGTGCCGCATCAGTCGGAGTATTGCTGGGCATACCAGTTGATCGCCCGGGGGGCGCGGGTCATCAATAATCTGGAGGCCTACGGGATGGTGTTGTTGCCGGAGTTTCGCGACTGGAATCTGCCGGAGTTGCGTGATGCCATTGATCGGGAGTTTTTCCTGCTGTCGGAAGCGCATTACCAGCGCTATATCGCGCCGGGTTTCCTGAAGGATGCGTTTGGCGGTTGATCCTGGCGGCCTGACAGCCGACCAGCCTCTTACAGATGTACCCCAATCAAAATTGTGGGAGCTGGCTTGCCTGCGAAGGCGGCCTGACAGCCGACCTATCTCTTGCGGATGTACCCCAATCAAACCTGTGGGAGCTGGCTTGCCTGCGATGGCGGCCTGACAGCCGACCAGCCTCTTGCGGATGTACCCCAATCAAACCTGTGGGAGCTGGCTTGCCTGCGATGGCGGCCTGATAGCCGGCCAATCTCCCGCAGGTGTACATATCCATTTCTGCGGTAACGGCCACCTAGGGTTTCGCCCTTACGGCGAGGCACTTTTGGCAAACGCCCCAAAAGTACCCAAAAGGTCTCGCCCCAAGCGTCCGGCACCTCGCCTAGGCTCGGTGTACCCTCATTCCGGCATTCATCAGGGGGCATCGCCTACGGTCTGCTTCGCGACGACCTCCTCTCGATGTGTCCGGCTGCGCCGTACGGCGCTGCGCGCCCACCCCCTGATGAACGCCTCCACTCGGCCTCCCGAAGGGGCGGGTGGATCAAGATCAACAGCGGCAGGCGAGCTAACGCTCGGCCTGTTGAGTGGTGGGGAGCGCCACTGGTGATAGTCGTAGCTGCCGCAGGTTCGGGCCGCGCTCGGACGATCTTTTGATCCTTAGTTGTCGTACCCCAGGTTCGGCGCCAACCAGCGTTCACTCACGCTCAGCTCCTGGCCTTTGCGAGCGGTGTAGCTTTGCACTTGATCCTTGTCGATTTTGCCGACGGCAAAGTACTGCGCCTGTGGATGGGCGAAGTACCAGCCGCTGACGGCGGCGGCCGGGAACATCGCGTAGTGTTCGGTGAGGAACACCCCGCTGCGACCGGCGTGCATTTCGCTGGCTTCAGGATCCAGCAACGAGAACAGAGTGCCTTTCTCGGTGTGGTCCGGGCAGGCCGGATAGCCCGGGGCAGGGCGGATGCCGGTGTATTGCTCCTTGATCAGCGCCTCGTTGTCGAGGGCCTCGTCCTTGGCATAACCCCAGTAGTTTTTACGAACCTGCTGGTGCAGCCATTCGGCACAGGCCTCGGCCAGTCGGTCGGCCAGCGCCTTGACCATGATCGAGTTGTAGTCGTCGCCAGCGTCCTGGTAGGCCTTGGCGACTTCTTCGGCGCCGATCCCGGCGGTGGTGATGAAACCACCGACATAGTCGGTAATGCCGCTGTCTTTCGGCGCGACGAAGTCGGCCAGGGAGAAGTTCGGCTTGCCGTCGGTCTTGATGATCTGCTGGCGCAGGTGATGCAAGCGGGCCAACGGCTTGCCGTCGTCGCCATAGACTTCCAGGTCATCGTCGTGCACCTGATTGGCCGGCCAGAAGCCAAACACCGCACGGGCGCTGATGAGCTTCTCGTCGATCAGTTTGGCGAGCATTTCCTGAGCGTCGGCGTACAGCGCGGTGGCGGCTTCGCCGACCACTTCGTCCTGGAGGATGCGCGGGAATTTACCGGCCAGGTCCCAGGAGATGAAGAACGGTGTCCAGTCGATGTACTCGGCCAGCACCTTCAAGTCGATGTTGTCCAGCACCTTGGCGCCGGTGAACGTCGGCTTGACCGGTTCGTAAGAACTCCAGTCGAACTGCGGCTTCTTGGCGATCGCCGCCGGGTAGCTCAGGCGCTCGGTGCGGGCGCTGCGGTTGGCGGTGCGCTCGCGGACTTCAATGTATTCCTCGCGGGTTTTCTCGACGAAACCGGCCTTCAGTTCCTTGGACAGCAACTGCGTCGCCACGCCGACGGCGCGTGAAGCGTCGGTGACGTAGACCACCGCGTCGTTGCTGTACTTGGGCTCGATCTTCACCGCCGTGTGCGCCTTGGAGGTGGTTGCGCCACCGATCATCAGCGGCAGATGGAAATCCTGGCGCTGCATCTCGCGAGCCACGTGGACCATCTCGTCCAGCGAAGGCGTGATCAAGCCGGACAGGCCGATGATGTCGCACTTCTGCTCTTTGGCCACTTGCAGGATTTTCTCCGCCGGGACCATCACGCCGAGGTCGACGATGTCGTAGCCGTTACAGCCGAGCACCACGCCGACGATGTTCTTGCCGATGTCGTGGACGTCGCCCTTGACGGTAGCCATCAGGATCTTGCCCTTGGCTTCCGGCTTGTCGCCTTTTTCCAGTTCGATGAACGGGATCAGGTGCGCCACCGCCTGCTTCATCACGCGGGCGGACTTCACCACCTGCGGCAGGAACATCTTGCCGGCGCCAAACAGGTCGCCAACGATGTTCATGCCGGACATCAGCGGGCCTTCGATGACCTCGATCGGCCGGGCAAAGGACTGCCGGGATTCTTCGGTGTCTTCCACAATGTGCGTGGTGATGCCTTTGACCAGCGCGTGCTCCAGACGCTTGTTGACGTCCCAGCTGCGCCATTCTTCGGTCTCGGCCTCCTTGACGCTGCCATCACCCTTGTACTTGTCGGCAATCGCCAACAGGGCGTCGGTGCCGTCCGGGGTGCGGTTGAGGATTACGTCTTCGACGGCATCGCGCAGCTCGGCCGGGATCTGGTCGTAGATCTCCAGTTGGCCGGCGTTGACGATACCCATGGTCAGGCCGTTGCGGATCGCATACAGCAGGAACACCGAGTGGATCGCTTCACGCACCGGGTTGTTGCCACGGAACGAGAACGACACGTTGGACACGCCGCCCGAGGTCAGTGCGTAGGGCAGTTCGTCACGGATATAGGCGCAGGCGTTGATGAAGTCGACCGCGTAGTTGTTGTGCTCTTCGATACCGGTGGCGACGGCGAAGATGTTCGGGTCGAAGATGATGTCTTCCGGCGGGAAGTCGACTTCGTTGACCAGAATGTCATAGGAGCGTTTGCAGATCTCCTTCTTGCGCGCTTCGGTGTCGGCCTGGCCGGCTTCGTCGAAGGCCATCACCACCACGGCCGCGCCGTAGCGCTTGCACAGTTTGGCGTGATGAATGAACTGCTCGACGCCTTCCTTCATGCTGATGGAATTGACGATGCCCTTGCCCTGGATGCACTTGAGGCCGGCTTCGATCACTTCCCATTTCGACGAGTCGATCATGATCGGCACGCGGGAGATGTCCGGCTCGCCAGCGATCAGATTGAGGAAGGTCACCATGGCCTTCTTCGAATCGAGCATGCCCTCGTCCATGTTGATGTCGATCACCTGTGCACCGGCTTCGACCTGTTGCAGGGCGACTTCCAGCGCTTCGGTGTAGTTGTCTTCACGGATCAGGCGGGCGAATTTGGCGGAACCGGTGATGTTGGTCCGCTCGCCGACGTTGACGAACAACGAGCTGCGATCGATGGTGAACGGCTCCAGGCCCGACAGGCGGCAAGCCTTGGGGATGTCCGGAATCTGCCGTGGCGCGTAACCGGCGACGGCTTTGGCGATGGCCTCGATGTGTCCCGGCGTGGTGCCGCAGCAGCCGCCGACGATGTTCAGGAAGCCGCTTTGGGCGAATTCTTCGATGACCTTGGCGGTTTGCGCCGGCAGTTCATCGTATTCACCGAATTCATTCGGCAGGCCGGCGTTCGGGTGCGCCGACACATAGGTGCTGGCCTTGTTCGACAGCTCTTCCAGGTACGGACGCAGTTCACGGGCGCCAAGGGCGCAGTTCAGGCCGACGGAAATCGGCTTGGCGTGGGCAATGGAGTTCCAGAAGGCTTCGGTGGTCTGGCCGGACAGGGTGCGGCCGGAGGCATCGGTGATGGTCCCGGAGATCATGATCGGCAATTCGAAACCGACTTCCTCGAACACCCCTTGCACGGCGAAGATCGCGGCTTTGGCGTTCAAAGTGTCGAAAATGGTTTCGATCAGGATCAGGTCGGCGCCGCCTTCGATCAGGCCTTTGGTGGCCTCGGTGTAGTTCTCCACCAGTTCATCGAAGGTCACGTTGCGGTAGCCAGGGTTGTTCACGTCCGGCGACAGCGAGCAGGTGCGGCTGGTCGGGCCCAGGACACCGGCGACAAAACGTGGCTTGTCCGGGGTTTCGAGGGTCTTGGCGTCTGCCACCTTGCGTGCGAGGCGCGCGCCTTCTACGTTTAACTCGTACGCCAGGCCCTGCATGCCGTAGTCGGCCTGGGATACCTGGGTGGCGTTGAAGGTGTTGGTTTCCAGAATGTCGGCGCCGGCATCCAGGTATTGCTTCTCGATCGCCCCGATCACGTCCGGGCGGCTCAGTACCAGCAAGTCGTTGTTACCCTTGACGTCGCTTGGCCAGTCGGCAAAGCGTTTGCCACGGTAGTCCTGCTCCTCGAGCTTGAAGCTCTGGATCATTGTGCCCATGCCGCCATCGAGAATCAGGATGCGCTCTTTGAGGGCTTGCTTGAGGACGTGTAGGCGAGCACTGCGATCGGACATTGGGACTACCTGGTAAGGCCATTACGAAGGGCTGGGATGATAGCAAACCTGTGCGCTATTGGAGCATGAGCTGCTTTTGCATGAATATCGCTCATGTTGATGAGCGGGCCAGGACGGTAGAATCGCGACGTTTTTTCATGATCGGGACCAGGGATATGTCGTATCGCGTTTTCATCAGCCTCTTTGTGCTGCTTATAAGCAGTGCCGCCACAGCACAAGGCACGGCGCCGACGATTTCCTATACCCGCGACATTCAACCGATCTTCACTGAAAAATGCGTGGCCTGCCATGCCTGCTACGACGCCGCCTGTCAGCTCAATCTGGGCAGTGGCGAGGGGGCAGCGCGTGGTGCGAACAAGACCCCGGTCTACGCCGGTGAACGCAGCAAGGCGTCGGAGCCGACACGGCTGTTTTATGACGCCTTCGGCAAAGCCGCCTGGCAACGCAAGGACTTCTACTCGGTACTCGATGCGCAGGGCAGTCAGGCGGCGCTGATGGCACGCATGCTTGAACTCGGCCACCGGACGCCGCTGCAACCTAACGCCAAGTTGCCGGAAGAGATTGTGCTGGGGCTTGAGCGCGAGAACATGTGCCCGATGCCGGGGGAGTTCGAGGCCTATGCCGGTGCCCATCCGAAAGAAGGGATGCCGCTGGCGGTGACCGGGCTGACCGATCAGCAATACCAGACGCTGCAACGCTGGCTGGCCTCCGGTGCGCCAATCGACCAGCAAGGCCTGGTCCCCAGCGCCAGGGAAGCCTTGCAGGTGGTGCAGTGGGAAAACCTGCTCAACGCCCCGGGCGCCCGTGAAAGTCTGGTGGCACGCTGGTTGTTCGAGCACTGGTTTCTGGCGCATATCTACTTCAAGGACGGTGAGCCGGGGCACTTCTTTCAGTGGGTGCGTTCGCGTACACCGACGGGCCAACCGATCGACCTGATCAACAGCCGTCGCCCGAACGATGATCCGGGCACCCAGGTGTATTACCGCTTGTGGCCGGTGCAAGGGGTGATCGTGCACAAGACGCACATCACTTATCCGCTGAGCCCGGCGAAAATGGCCAGGATCAAGACCCTGTTCTACAACGGCAACTGGCAGGTCCACGCCTTGCCCGGTTATGGCCCGGAGCGTCGGGCCAACCCGTTCGAGACCTTCCAGGCAATTCCGGCCCAGGCCCGTTATCAGTTCATGCTCGATAACGCCGAGTACTTCGTGCGCACCTTTATCCGTGGCCCGGTCTGTCGCGGGCAGATCGCCACCGACGTGATCCGCGACAACTTCTGGGCGTTCTTCCAGGCGCCGGAACACGACCTGTACATCACCGATCCGAGTTATCGCGGCAAGGCCACACCGTTGCTGGCCATGCCCGGCCAGAATGACGATGTCGGCAGCGTGTTGAGCCTGTGGCATGCCTACCGCGACAAGCGTAACGAGTACGAAGCCTTGCGGCGTGACACCTACGCCCAAGTACACGCGCCGAGTTGGTCGACCTTGTGGGCCGGTAACGACAACGCCTTGCTGAGCATCTTCCGGCATTTTGACAGTGCCTCGGTGAGCAAGGGGTTGATCGGTGAGGTGCCACAGACCATGTGGCTATTCGACTACCCGTTGCTGGAGCGCACTTATTATCAGTTGGCGGTCAACTTCGACGTCTTCGGCAACGTTTCCCATCAGGCGCAGACCCGGTTGTATTTCGACCTGATCCGCAACGGCGCCGAGCAGAACTTCCTGCGCTTGATGCCGGCCGATTCACGCGACGGGTATCTGGACGACTGGTACCAGAGCAGCGGCAAATTCAAGATGTGGCTGGATTACGAAAGCATCGACAACGATAAGCCGACTGCGCTGAAACTCGACGAGAAAGACCCGAAACGCGACTTCGCCCAGCAATTGCTGATGCGTTACGGTGACCTGAACGACAGGCCTGATCCGATCAACCGCTGCGACGGGGCTTATTGCTCACGGCCCAATATCGATCCGGCCTTGCAGAACGCCGAGCAGGCGTTGAGCCGCCTGACCGCTCGTCCGGCGGCCGGGCTCAAGGTGATCGATCAGTTGCCGGAAGCGACGATGCTGCGCATTGAAACTCGCAGCGGCAAGCGCGAGGTGTACAGCCTGCTGCGCAACCGTGCCCACAGCAACGTGGCGTTCCTGCTCGGCGAGGCATTGCGCTATCAGCCGGGGCTGGACACCTTGACCATTTATCCCGGTGTGCTCAGCAGCTACCCGAACTTCATGTTCAACATTCCCGCTGAACAAGTGCCGGCGTTTGTCACTGAAATGGAGAATGCCAAGGATGCCCAGGGCTTCGAGAAAATCGTCGAGCACTGGGGCATTCGTCGCAGCCACCCGCAGTTCTGGCAGTATTTCCACGATTTGAGCCGGTATATCCACGAGACGGATCCGGTGGAAGAGGGCGTACTGGACATGAATCGCTATGAAAACCTGTGATCTAGCAGCCGGTCGCCCTGGTGGCGAGCGGATCTTTCCCGACAAAAATACTGGGACTTTGTCCGGCGCGTTGATTGGCGTAAACTGCGCGCAAGCCTGCGAGGAACTTCCATGACCGCCATTACTATTACCGACGCCGCCCACGATTATCTGGCTGATCTGCTCTCCAAGCAGAACACCCCGGGGATCGGCATTCGGGTCTTTATCACCCAGCCTGGCACTCAATACGCCGAAACCTGCATTGCCTATTGCAAGCCGGGCGAAGAAAAACCTGAAGACACGGCGCTGGGGCTCAAAAGCTTCACCGCTTACATCGACTCGTTCAGCGAAGCGTTCCTGGACGATGCGGTGGTCGACTACGCCACTGACCGCATGGGCGGCCAACTGACCATCAAGGCACCAAACGCCAAAGTACCGATGGTCAACGCCGACAGCCCGGTCAACGAGCGCATCAACTACTACCTGCAAACCGAAATCAACCCGGGGCTGGCCAGCCACGGCGGTCAGGTCAGCCTGATCGATGTGGTTGAAGACGGCATCGCCGTGCTGAAGTTCGGTGGCGGCTGCCAGGGCTGCGGCCAGGCTGACGTGACCTTGAAGGAAGGCATCGAGCGCACGCTGCTTGAGCGTATTCCCGAGCTCAAAGGTGTACGTGACGTGACCGACCACACGCAGAAAGAAAACGCCTACTACTAAGGTGTTCGCTGCGACATGAAAAAACGGCGCCCGTGAGCGCCGTTTTTTTATGGGTGAAATTCACTGACGCCATCGCGAGCAAGCTCGCTCCCACATTTGACCGCGTATCCCCTGTGGGAGCGAGCTTGCTCGCGATGAGGGACTACGGGCGATACAAATGCGCATGCCCGGCGCGGTACAGAGACGACTCGCCAAAGGTGTCACTGCCCAACACCCGACCCACCAGAATCAGCGCCGTACGTCGAAATCCCTTGGCCTGAACCTTTTCGGCGATGTCTGTCAGCGTTCCCACCACCCAATCCTGATCCGGCCAACTGGCCCGATGCACCACCGCAATCGGGCAGTCTGCGCCGTAATGCGGCAGCAGCTCAGCAACGATTTTCTCCAGGTGATTGACTCCCAGATGAATCGCCATGGTCGCGCCATGCCGGGCCAGGCTGCTGAATTCTTCGCCTGGCGGCATCGCGGTCTTGTCGGCATAGCGGGTCAGGATGACGCTTTGCGAGATGTCCGGCAGCGTCAGCTCGGCGCCCAACAACGCTGCGCAAGCAGCGGTGGCGGTGACGCCGGGGATGATTTCAAACGGGATATTCAGCTCGCGCAGGTGACGAATCTGTTCGCCGATCGCCCCATACAGGCTCGGATCGCCGGAATGCACGCGCGCCACATTCTGGCCTTTGCCATGGGCGATTCCGATCAGTTCGATGATCTGTTCCAGGTGCAATTCGGCGCTGTTGACCACCTGTTCGGCCTGATGGCCTTGCAGTACGGCTTCAGGCACCAGCGAGCCGGCGTAGATGATCACCGGGCAGCTGCGAATCAGCCGTTGGCCCTTGACGGTGATCAGTTCCGGGTCGCCGGGACCTGCGCCAATGAAGTAGACGGTCATGGCCGGCTCCTGTGAAAAATTGTCAAAGCAAGGCTTCAGATGAAGATTGCTCATGATCGAAGGCGGGGATTATCGAGGATTTTACGCGGCGCCGGCCAACGCAAACGTCGCCTGGGCATATTTTTGTCGCGGGATCAGCAATTTTGCCGGCGCCTGCACCAGTTGTTCGGCGAGGGCCAGTGCAGCGCTTTCCGCTATGCCATAGCAACCGGTGCGCTCGAAAGCGATTTGCGAGCGATGGCTGAGTTGCGGTTGATAGCCGGCCAATTGTTCGCTGCTGAAGTACAGCAATGGCAGCGCCAGTTGTGTGGCCAACTCGATCAGGCCAGGTTCATCACGTTTCAGATCGATGCTGGCCAGGGCCTTGATCGCTTGTAATTCGATGTGATGAGCCTGCAACGCCTGGTCGAGCAGCGCGCGCAGCATACTGGCCGGGCAGCCGCGCTGGCAGCCCAGGCCGACCACCAGGGTCGGCGCTGCGCTGATGTCGGTCATGCGTGGTATTGACCTTCACTTTTTCGGCGGAACAACCAGGCGCTGATCAGGCCCATGGCCAGCCAGAACGCGGCGTTGGTCAGCTGCGAGGCGATCTTGAATTGCGCTTCGAGGGCTTCGGGGGCCAGCATCGAATGCACTTCAGGCTGCGGAGCGCCGATGATGTGCGGCACGGCCAGAATGGCGACACCGAGCACTTTCAGCAGCCAATGCCGGGCGAACACGATCAGCGCGATACCGACGGCGGTGGACGCTGCCGTGCTGATCCACCAGATCTGCCGTTGTGTCAGGTCTGCGGCGGCAGTCCCCGGCAACTCCGGCGGCAGGCCCAGGGTGGGCGCGAGGACGAAGGTCGCGTAACCGGCCAGCCCCCAGAGCAGGCCTTGAGAGGTGCGAGTCGGGGCGCGCAGGGTGTAGAGACCGGCGAGCATCAGCGCAAAACCGACAGCAACCACCAGATTACCGCCGGTGGTCGACAGCACGCGTTGCCAGCCGTCTTCCGGCTCCCAGGCCTCGGCATCGTGGGTGTGGCCAGCCATGGCGCCTTCGGCATGTTCATGGACTTCAGCCGCCGGGGCTTTTTCGTAGGTCTCCGCCTGAAGAATCAGCGGTGCGACCCAGAAGCTTTGCAGCAGGGTCAGCAGCAGGGCGGCCAGTAAACCGGTGAAACCTGCGGTTTGCGCAATACGCTTGATCATCTCGGCAGGTCTCAGTGGCACGGGAAAGCAGAGCTGTGACGGGTATCGTGGGCAGCGTTGTGCACTGCGTCGATGTGCGAGAAGCCGGCAAAATACACAAGGCATGCGCCCAGGATCGATGCGCCGATAGCGGCAACGAGGCGTTGGCTCAGGGTGGAGGTGGTGCTGGCGGTGGTGTGGCGAGTGCTGCTGATGATCGACATGGCGCTTCCCTCTGGTCAGTCAGTGGGTGAATCGAGCGCATGAAAACCCCCGCGAGCCAGGCACGCAGAGGCTAAAACAGCGCCCGCCCACCGCGGGTTTGTTATTCGTTGCCCTGTGTGGCAAGGCACTATGTGTTGCGGGCCGGTCTCCGGGCTCACGAGGGGCTGGCATTCGCCGAACCTGCAAGAATCGCCTTCCCACGCCGAGCTGGCACAGTGGATCTGATTCTTCGCTCGCTTACCGTTGCGGGGGCAGCACCGGACTGACATGGCTTTTGAGTAAAGCACATGATTCACCGGTTTCCCGTTTCACCCTGTGAAGGGCACCCGTAACAAGGCGTGTAGGAGAGCATGGGCGAGGGCGGGGCGTCAATTGGCAAGCGTTCTCAACGCGAGACCGAGGCGCCGCCATCGCGAGCAGGCTCGCTCCCACATTGGAACGCGGTCAACTGTGTGCGAGCTTGCTCGCGATGGCGTCATCACAGCCGACGCACAACTCAGGTGAACATTGACCCGCCCCGAAGCGATGCGTAGCCTTGCGCTTTCGAGGTTCTTCGGCGCGTGCGCCGAAGCTAAGAAGGGAACGCGGTCGATGCCGCGGCTGCCCCCGCAACTGTGAACGGTTTCGTTTCTGCCATGCCACTGCGCTCTTTTGTTTTCAGGCGCGGGAAGGTGCAGAAGCCGCCAGTCGAAAGACCGGCCCACCGTCAGCCAGGAGACCTGCCTCGATACAGATTCTCACTACAACCGGGCGGGGTGATCCGGTGGCGAATTCTTCCGCGCGCTCAAGCGCAGCCGGTTGTCGTCCCGTATGCCCGCCACCTTGCCAAAGGGCATCCGATGAAAACACTGGCCAAACTTCCCGTCACCATCGTCACCGGTTTCCTCGGTTCGGGCAAAACCACCTTGCTGCGACACATGCTCGATAACGCCCAGGGCCGGCGCATCGCGGTGATCGTCAACGAGTTCGGCGAGCTGGGCATCGACGGCGAAATCCTCAAGCAATGTTCCATCGGCTGCACCGAGGAAGAAGCCAACGGCCGCGTGTATGAGCTGGCCAACGGCTGCCTGTGCTGCACCGTTCAGGAAGAGTTCTTCCCGGTGATGCGCGAACTGGTTGCCCGTCGCGGTGATCTCGACCACATCCTCATCGAAACCTCTGGCCTGGCCCTGCCAAAACCGTTGGTCCAGGCCTTCCAGTGGCCGGAAATCCGCAGCGCCTGCACTGTGGATGCGGTGATCACCGTGGTCGACAGCCCGGCCGTGGCCGCTGGCACCTTCGCCGCTTTCCCGGATCAGGTCGACGCCCAGCGCAAACTCGACCCGAACCTGGATCATGAATCGCCGCTGCACGAGCTGTTCGCCGACCAACTGGCCAGCGCCGACCTGGTGATCCTCAACAAGGCTGACCTGATCAGCCCGGCGGATCTGGCCAAAGTGCGCCTGGAAGTCGCTGAAGAGCTGCCACCAGCAGTGAAAATCATCGAAGCCAGCAGCGGTCGTCTGCCGTTGGACGTGCTGATCGGCCTGGGTGCCGGCTCCGAAGAACACATCGACAGCCGTCACAGCCACCACGACCATCACCACGATGGCGATGACCACGACGACCACGATCACGACGCCTTCGATTCAATTTCCATCGAATTGCCACAAGCCGACGAAAGCCTGTTGCTCGACGCCCTGACCCAATTGGTGGTCCAGCACGGCATTTTGCGAGTCAAGGGTTTCGCCGCCATCCCGAACAAACCGATGCGCTTGTTGATCCAGGGCGTGGGCACGCGTTTCGACAAGCATTTCGACCGTCAATGGGGCGCGGATGAAGCGCGCAGCACCCGTCTGGTGTTGATCGGTCAGCAACTGGACGCCTCCTTGCTCGAAGCGCAATTGCGCGCCGCGCTCAGCGTTTAATCCATGCACTTGCTCAGGACCCAGCCCGGCGGTTTTGTCTCGGATGACAACATTGCTGACCTTGGCCAAACCCCCGCCGAGCTGGTGATTCTGTGCAGCGGCGACTCCAGCCTGGCGCTGCTCGCGGAAGCGGCGCAGCAGTTGCCCGAGGATTATCCGAGCCTGCGCCTGGCAAACCCGATGCAGGTGCAGAACCACGCCTCGGTCGACTTGTATGTCGACGAAGTGCTGCGCCACGCCAAGGTGATTCTGATCTCGCTGCACGGCGGGATCGCCTATTGGCGCTACGGCATCGAACGTCTGGTGGAGCTGTCGCAACGCGGTGTGCAACTGATTCTGGTGCCGGGCGATGACCGTCCCGACCCGGAACTCAGCGACCTCAGCACCGTGCCTGTCGAAGACCGCGAGCGGCTTTGGCACTTTTTGCGTCAGGGCGGCATGGGCAATGCGCTGGATTTGTATCGCTGTCTGGCCAGTCGTTGGCTGGGCCGCGATTACCACTGGTCCGAACCGCAGACCTTGCCGCGTACCGCTATTTACCACCCACACAAAAGCAACGCGACGCTAGGCGATTGGCAAGCCGACTGGCAGGTTAATCAGCCGGTGGCGGCGGTGCTGTTTTACCGTTCGCATTTGCAGGCGGCGAATACCGCCTTCATCGATGTTTTCTGCCAGCGCTTGCAGGCGGCGGGGCTGAATCCGCTGCCGATTGCGCTGGCCAGTTTGAAAGAGCCCGGCTGCCTGACGGTGGTCGAGGACTGGCTGGATGAGGTGCAGGCCTCGGTGATTCTCAACACCACCGGTTTCGCCCAATCCAGCCCTGAGGCACCGCACTTGCGGCCATTCCGGCGCAATATTCCGGTGATCCAGGCGATCTGCGCCCAGGACAACGAACCCGGTTGGCGTGCCAGCGAGCAAGGGCTTGGCCCGCGGGATCTGGCGATGCACATCGCTTTGCCGGAGCTCGATGGGCGGATCATCAGCCGACCGATCAGCTTCAAGGACCTGGCTTGGCGCAGTGAGCGCAGTCAGTCCGACGTGGTCTGCTATCGACCGCAGCCCGAGCGCATGGATTTTGTTGCCGAACTGGCGCGGCGCTGGGTCGAGTTGGCGCGGGTGCCCCATGCTGAAAAACGCATTGCGCTGATCCTCGCCAACTACCCGACCCGCGACGGGCGGATTGGCAACGGCGTTGGCCTCGACACGCCGGCTGCGGCGCTGAATATCCTGCGGGCGCTGCACGCTGAGGGCTATCCATTGCCCGCCGATTTGCCGGAAAGCGGCACCGCGCTGATTCAGCAATTGCTCGGTGGGGTCAGCAATGACCTGGAGAGCATCGACCTGCGCCCGTGTCAGCAAAGCCTGGCGCTGGACGACTATTACTCGATGTTCAACGCCTTGCCCGAAGCCAATCGCGCGGCGGTGCTGGAGCGCTGGGGATCGCCTGAAAACGACCCGATGTTCCGCAGCGGACGAATGATGGTCGCCGGGCTGCGGTTTGGCCTGACCTTTGTCGGCATTCAGCCGGCGCGCGGTTATCAGGTCGATCCGAGTGCGGTCTATCACGATCCGGACCTGGTGCCGCCCCACGGTTACCTGGCGTTCTATTTCTGGTTGCGTAAGGTCTATGGCGCCCATGCGGTGATTCACGTCGGCAAGCACGGCAACCTCGAATGGTTGCCGGGCAAGGGCGTTGGCCTGTCCGAAAGCTGCTGGCCGGACGCGTTGCTCGGGCCGCTACCGAACATTTATCCGTTTATCGTCAACGACCCGGGTGAGGGCGCGCAGGCCAAGCGTCGGACGCAGGCGGTGATTATCGACCACCTGATGCCGCCGCTGACCCGCGCCGAAACCTACGGCCCGTTGCGCAATCTGGAACTGTTGGCCGACGAGTATTACGAGGCCCAGTTGCTCGACCCACGCCGAGCGCGTGAGTTGCAGCGCGACATCCTCAATCTGGTGCGTGAAACCCATATCGACCGTGAATTGCAGCTGGACGAGAAGCTCGACAGCGACGCCGATGCCGCGATCTGGTTGCCGCGTCTGGACACCTATTTGTGCGACCTGAAGGAGTCGCAGATTCGCGACGGGCTGCACGTGTTCGGCGAATCGCCAAGCGGGCGTCTGCGTATCGACACCTTGCTGGCGTTGCTGCGCATTCCGCGCGGTGACGGTCGTGGCGCGCAATCGAGTCTGTTGCGGGCGTTGGCCAAGGCGTTCGCGCTTGGCTTTGATCCGCTGGATTGTGTGTTATCCGATCCTTGGTCCGGTCCGAAACCGACTGAATTGCAGACACTCAGCGTTGAGGCCTGGCGTACCGCTGGTGATACTCGCGAACGCCTGGAATTGTTCGCCGCTCAACTGATCTCGCAGACTGTGAATACCGAGGTCGAGCTACTCAACCCGCCTCAAGCCAAACCCGGTCCCTGTGGGAGCGAGCCTGCTCGCGAAGCGCTTGATCATTCACCATTGATGTCGATTGACCCGGCGCTTTCGCGAGCAAGCTCGCTCCCACAGGAGGCAGGCTGGTCTGACGTGAAAGCGATCATCGACAACCTGCGTGAAGTGGTTGCTCCAAGACTGGACGCCTGCGGCCCGGCAGAAATGCGCGGTCTGCTGGATGCGCTCAGCGGTCGCTTTGTTCCGGCAGGGCCGAGCGGCGCACCGAGTCGCGGACGCCTCGATGTGCTGCCCACCGGGCGCAATTTCTACTCGGTGGATGTGCGCAACCTGCCGACCACCACCGCCTGGCGCATTGGTTTCCAGTCGGCGAACCTGATACTTGAGCGGCACCTGCAGGACCACGGCGATCATTTGCGCCAGTTGGGTTTGTCGGTCTGGGGCACGGCGACCATGCGCACCGGTGGTGACGATATCGCCCAGGCCATGGCGCTGATGGGCGTGCGTCCGGTCTGGGCGACGGGCAGTCAGCGGGTCGACGACTTCGAGATTCTGCCGCTGAGCCTGCTCGACCGGCCGCGCGTGGACGTGACCTTGCGCGTCTCCGGGTTCTTTCGCGATGCCTTCGCCAACCTGATTCGGTTGTTCGATGCGGCCGTGCAAGCGGTTGCCGCGCTGGACGAGCCGGACGATATGAACCCGTTGGCGGCCAAGGTTCGCAGCGAACGTGAAGGGTTGATCCAGTCCGGTCTGGACGAAGAGGCTGCTGCACGCCAGGCCGGCTGGCGGATTTTCGGTGCCAAACCCGGGGCTTATGGTGCGGGCGTGCAGGGCGCTATCGATGGTCGTTTATGGCAGAGCCGTGAAGATCTGGCCGAGGTCTACCTGAATTGGGGCGGCTATGCTTACGGCGGCTCCGATGAAGGGACGGCAGCCCGCGAACAGTTCGCCCAGCGCTTGAGCCAGGTTCAGGCGGTGTTGCAAAACCAGGACAATCGCGAGCACGACTTGCTCGATTCCAACGATTATTACCAGTTCCAGGGCGGCATGCTCGCCGCTGTGGAAAGCCTCAGCGGTGAAGCGGCGGCGAGCTACCATGGCGATCACAGTCAGCCGGACCTGCCGAAGATCCGCACACTCAAAGAAGAGCTGAACCGGGTGATCCGCTCCCGAGCGGCCAACCCGAAGTGGATCGACGGGGTCAAGCGGCACGGCTACAAAGGCGCATTTGAACTGGCGGCCACGGTTGATAACCTGTTCGCCTTCGACGCCACCACCCAACTGATCGACGATCACCAGTACGCCTTGCTGGCCGACGCCTATTTGCTTGATCCGTCGACCCGCGAGTTCGTACAGCAGCATAATCCGCACGCCTTGCGCGACATGACCGAGCGCCTGCTCGAAGCCCAGCAACGCGGGATGTGGCAGGAGCCGGGCGAGTACCGCGAGGCGCTGGAGAATTTACTGCTGGATATAGAAGAAGACGGCTAGATCAGCAGCGAAGCAAGCCCAATGTGGGAGCGAGCTTGCTCGCGATAGCGATGGGTCAGTCAACATTGATATTGAATGTAACGCCGCTATCGCGAGCAAGCTCGCTCCCACAGGTTGTGCTTTTTAACTGACAGGCATTGGTGCTAACCCCCCTAGTAATGACCGACCATGATCGAGACCAGACAATGACCGACACCCCGCATTTCCCGCTCTCCGCCGTGGTCGGCGCCGATGCCCTGAAACTGGCGCTGTGCCTGACGGCCATTGACCCGAAAATCGGCGGTGTGCTGATCGAGGGCCCGCGGGGCATGGCCAAGTCGACGTTGGCCCGTGGCCTGGCGGACCTGCTCGCCAGCGGGCAATTCGTCACCTTGCCCTTGGGCGCGACTGAAGAGCGGTTGGTCGGCACTCTGGACCTGGACGCCGCGCTGGGCGAAGGCCGTGCGCAGTTTTCCCCCGGTGTGTTGGCCAAGGCTGACGGCGGCGTGCTGTACGTCGATGAAGTGAATTTGCTGCCCGATCATCTGGTGGATCTGTTGCTCGACGTCGCTGCCAGCGGCACCAACCTGATCGAACGCGACGGCATTTCCCACCGGCATTCGGCGCGCTTTGTACTGATTGGCACGATGAACCCGGAAGAGGGCGAGCTGCGTCCGCAACTGCTCGACCGTTTCGGCCTGAACGTCGCCCTCAGCGGTCACACCGCGCCGCTTGAACGCGGTCAGATCATCCGTCGCCGGCTGGATTTCGACAGCGACCCCCACGCTTTTTGCGCCGAATGGGAAACTCAACAGCAAGCATTGCGTGAACGCTGCCAAGGTGCGCGTGCGGCACTGGCGAGCATTCCTCTGGACGATCAGGCACTGGCGCAGATCACCGAGCGTTGTTTTGCCGCCGGGGTCGACGGCTTGCGCGCCGACCTGGTCTGGCTGCGTGCCGCTCGCGCCCATGCGGCGTGGCGTGGGGCCGGGGCGATCAGCGAGGAAGACATCGATGCCGTCGCCGAGTTTGCCTTGCGCCATCGGCGTCGCGACACGCCGCCGTCTGCGCCGCGCCAGAACACCACGCCAGACTCGTCCGCAACCCAACAACCGAACCCCGGCGAAGGCCAGGGCCAGTGGGGTGAAATGCCGGCTCAGGCATTACCCACCGGCGCCCGCCGTGAAGTGCCGAGCTGGCCAAAAAAGCCCTAGGCATTCGCCCTCGATCTGACGCGGGGGCGAATGCCAAACCCCGCGCAGGACGGCTGAAAAACGGCAGGCAGGGCCAGCGTCGAGCCAGCCAAAACGGCTCGGTCAATTGGCCCGGCACGCTGCTCAACGGCCGCCCGCGTCAACGCGAAGATCTGCTGTTTCATTTGCGCAGTCGTTCACCCCATGAGCTGTGGCTGGTGATTGTCGATGCCTCGGCCTCGACCCGGCGTCATCAGGCGCTGAGCGACGCCAAAGGCCTGCTGGCGCAACTGTTCGACGACGCCTATCGCCAGCGTGCGCGGCTGGCGCTATTGACCGCCAGTGGCGCTGCACCGAAGTGGCAGGTTCAAGGCCTGAAAGCCTCCGCCAGCCTGCGCGACTGGCTCGACGCACTAGGCGCGGGCGGTGGCACGCCGTTGTTTGCCGCGCTGGATGAAGCGGCGCATTGGCTGGCGTTGCGGCAAAAGCGTTTTCCGGCAGAGCAACAACGCGTGTTGCTGTTGACTGATGGTCGCCTGAAAGCCACGCCAATGCAGGTGGCGCTCAATTGTCCGGCGTTGCTGGTGGACATCGAGCGCGGGCCGATTCGATTGGGGCGGGCGAAGGCCCTGGCGCACGAATTGAACGCAGATTATCGACATATAGACACGCTTTAATCTGTCAAATCGCCAGCAGCACCTATGCTGTGGGTTCAGCTCATCACAGGAGTGGATCATGCGTGTTCTAGCCGCTAACAGTCAGGACGATTTTCGGGTCAAAGCCTATGCCGGAACCAACGGCGTGTTACTGGCCATGGACCTGGCCGAGCCGCGACGCAAAGGCCTGCTTGGTTTTGCCATCGAAAAACAGCAGGGCAGCGGGCCCTGGGAGTTTCTGTTCAACAGCCTGACCTTCCCTGGCAAGGCACACACCTTTCCCCAGTACAACGCCACGCCCAGCGACAGCGCACCGTTGCAGAAATTTCGCTGGGCGGATTACGCGGTCAATCCTGGCGTGACGATCAACTACCGGGTGCATCTGGCCTATGGCACGCCGGATGCGCCGCAACTGGGCGAGGCCCTGGCGGTGACGGTCACCACCGACAATGGCTTGCCGGCGGGCCAGCATGTCATTTTCAATCGCGCGGTGGCGGCCAGTCAGGCTTTTTCCCGCAAATTTCCCGAGCTCGATGCGCAGCTGAGTGCCAACAAGAACCTGTCCCTCGACGACTGGCCCGCCGCACCACGGCAATGGCTGGAGAACGGCTTGCTGGAGCAGATCACCGGTTTCATCGAGCGCGCCGTGGATGGCCAGTGGGCACTGGACATAGCGATTTACGAGTATCAACTGCCAACCATTATCGATGCGGTCAACGCGGCGTTTGGGCGGGGTGCCAAGGTTCGGGTGCTGTATCACGCCAAGCCCGGTGATGCCGACACTACGATGAATGAAGAGAGCCTGGCGAAGCTTCCCGCCGAGAGCAAGCGGGGGCGGGTGACCCATGCAATCTTCCACGACAAATTCATCGTGCTGAGCAAGGTCGATGGTGGTGAGTATCGGCCTCAATCGGTGTTGTGCGGCAGTACCAATTTCACTGACAACGGCGTCTACCGCCAGGCCAACGTGGTGCATGTGCTGGACAATACCGCCGTGGGTGTCCGTTATTTGCAGGTGTTCGAGCAGATCTGGGCTGCACCGACCGACGTGGGTGCTACGCGTACCTGGTTGACCAAGAACAACCCGATGGACCCGTCGCAGCCGTTGTTTGTCGGCTTCTCACCGCGTACCGGCCAGGCTGATTTGCAGCAATTTGTCGAGATCATCAATGCGGCGAAGAAGGACGTTCTGTTTGTCACCGCGTTCGCGCTGCCGGACGAAATCCTCAACGCCTTGCTCGGCCAGCCCCACGACGATGTACTGCGCTATGGCCTGCAAAACACCGCCAGCCGCATCACCGGTTATCACGCCGACCGCACGGCCGATTTCGCCGCCACCGCGTTGCTCAACACCGGTATCGAAGGCTGGCTCAAGGAAAGCATGAAAGGCCAGAAGGGCGATTTGCTGGTGCACCTCAAAGCCATCGTCGTCGACTTCACCACCGACGCGCCGGTGATCATCAGCGGCAGCCACAACCTCAGCATCAATGCCAGTGAAGGCAACGACGAAAACTTCCTGATCATTCGCGGTGACACCGACCTGGCCGACCGTTACGGCCTGGAGCTGCTGCGCTTCTACGAGCATTACCGGTTCCGCTATGCCGCCAAACAAGAGGACCTCAAGCAGGTACCACCCCTGGCGGTGGATGACAGCTGGACCAACGCCTATTACCTGGACGGCGACCTGCGAATGCTCTCGCGGTTACGTTTTTCCGGGCGGTAAATACTGACCGATTTCGTGTGGCCTTGAACGTCATGCCGCCGGTCTGCTTTCACAGGGGCTGTGCGGCACTTGATCTACCGTTGCCAGTTGAGGAGTGCGCTCCTCATCCACGCGGTTTTTCAGGGAGATCTACCATGGCACATGTACGGCGTGATGTATGGAAGCTGGGTTCTGGCTGGAGCGATACCTTGTTGTGGTATGCGCGTGGCGTCGGAGTCCTTCAACAACGACCGATCACTGACCGCACCAGCTGGCGGTTTCTGGCGGCCATTCACGGTATCGATATTCCCCTTTGGCAAAGCGCCGGTTATCTACGACGGGGTGAGCAGCTACCATCCCAGGCAGATCAGGACACCTACTGGAACCAGTGCCAGCACCAGACCTGGTACTTTTTACCGTGGCACCGCGGCTATCTTGCTTCATTCGAACAGATCGTCCGCAAGGCTATCATCAGCCTCGGAGGGCCAAGTGATTGGGCCCTGCCTTACTGGAACTACAACGAGAACCAGCAGACGCTGAAGCTGCCGGCCTGTTTCGCGGCGACCACGTTACCCAACGGTGAGCAGAATCCCTTGTTTGTAGCCCGCCGGTTTGGCCCGACCGGCAACGGCGTGGTGGTGCTCAACGAACAGCGGATCAATCTGCGCCCGGCCCTCACCGATCATGATTTCGCCGGCGGTTCCGGCGGTGGCTCTCCAGGCTTCGGTGGCCCGGTCACGGTGTTCGAACATTATGGCCAGGTCAGCGGTCGGCTCGAGTCGCAACCGCACAACTACGTGCACGTCGCCGTGGGCGGCCAGCAACAGGGCAGTCGGGTGCCGGGGTTGATGATCGATCCGGATACCGCCGCTCTGGACCCGATATTCTGGCTGCATCACGCCAACATCGACCGGCTCTGGGACGTGTGGCTGCAGCGCGACCGGCAGAACCACAACCCGGTCACCAGTGCGTGGCTCAATGGTCCGCCGACCCCGGGTCGTGGCTTCGTGGTACCGACGGTCAGCGGCCAGCCGTGGCCGTTCAAGGTGTCTGACATGCTCGATACCCGGGCACCGAAGCTCGACTATAGTTATGAGGATACGTCCGACCCATTGCACGGTACCCGGGCGTTTCAACAACGCTTGGAAACCCTGCGCGCAAGCCCCGAGCCTCTTGGTGCTGCAGTCGTGAAGGAAAAGTCCATGAGCGCCCAATCCCCCGCCGAGCTGCTCGGCGCCAACGATAAAGCCATCGCCCTGACCGGCGCTCCAGTCGAGACACCGTTGCAACTCGACCAGAGCACCTCGGGCAAGCTGATGGGCAACCTGAAATCCCGGGCCTTTGCCCCCACGGTTGCGGAGCATTCCCTGGACCGGGTGTACCTCAACCTGGAAAACATCCGCGGAAACAATGACGCGGCGACCTTCGACGTGTACATCAGCCTGCCGGTTGAGGGACAGTTGTCGGCGCTGCCTGACCAGTACGTCGGCTCGATCTCGCTGTTCGGCGTGCGCAAGGCCAGCAGTCCCGACAGCCTACATGGCGGCAAGGGCGTGAGCCATGTGCTGGATATCACTGATGTCTTCGACCAGCTCAGTGCCAGCGGCCACCCGCTTCTGGCGAAATTGAAAGTACGCTTTGTGCCGGTGACCGATGTTCAGGCCGAGGACAACATCACGGTCGGTCGCGTGAGTGTCTATCGGCAAGGCGACTGAAGATGGGGCCATTCCTCATCCAGGCCGTGACCCGAGGCTTCCTGCCATGGCTGATCCTGATCAGCCTGGCAGGTTGGGGGCTGCTCCTCGGTTCGGTGCAGATGCTGTCTATCCCGGAATTCTGCGGAGCGTTCGTGCCTCTTGCTTATGCCGCGAGCTGGCAGGGGATTGAACAGGCGTTGCTGTTCAATCCTCCCCGGCAGTTGGTGATTTCATGGCTATTGATGTTGCTGGCGATGACCCCTTTGCTGCTGGTCCATCCGCTGACGTATGTATGGCAACGCAGTTTGCTGAGGAAGCGCTGGCAGGCAGTGGTGTTGTTTGTGCTGGGTTTCACCAGCGTCTGGACGCTAGCCGGTCTGCTGCTCATGACCTTGGTAGTAGCGGCGCGGGTGATGTTTGGGGTTTCGCAGGCGATGGCATTTGCCGTTACTTTGGCCGTGTGCCTGGTGTGGCAGGCCTCGCCGCTTAAACAACGGTACTTGAACCGCTGTCATCACCAGCCGAGGATTTCGGCGTTCGGCTGGGGCTTTATCAAGGATTGTCTGGCCTATGGTGTGGTCAGCGCAGGCTGGTGCGTCGGGTCGTGCTGGGCGCTGATGTTGTTGCCGATGCTGGCAGAGCAGGGGCATGTGCCGTTGATGCTGTTGAGCATGGGCTGGATGCTCTGGGAACGGTTTAAACGTCCTCGACCTGTTCGTTGGCACTGGCCCCGCCTGTTTCGGTGATCCTCACCTGCGGAGCGGCCGCAGACAGCTCCGACGAGGATTGCATAAGCCATCTGGTTATTTGCTCATCGCTGCCCGGTACTGGCGCGTGCGCTTGGCGATGTACACCTGGTCGAGGATCAACGCCCAGAGTGCCGACACTGCAGGTTTTGGCTGGCGACCACGGCTCAGGCGCTGGATCTGAAAACGCACGACGGCCATGTTGGCCAGTGCCGCCAAGGGCTTGCGCTTCCAGGTGATCGGCGGCAATTGTGGGTGACTGTCGTGTCCCTCGCGCCACAGCTTGACCAGCAACGGCTCGACCGCCAGCGCGGTGCCGATACCGGCCATGGCAATGCCGCTGGCCAGCACCTGTTCGACAACCGGCAGGCGTCGGATACCGCCAGTCACCATCACCGGCATTTTCGCCCGGCTCGCCAGTTCACCGGCCATTTCGAGGAAGTAGGCTTCACGCGCCAGGGTACGTCCGTCGCGGGCTTCGCCTTGCATCGCCGGGGCTTCATAGCTGCCACCCGACAACTCCAGCAGATCGATGGCAAGCGGGTTGAGCAGGTCGATGACCTGCCGCGCATCGTCGGCATCGAAGCCGCCGCGTTGGAAGTCGGCGGAATTGAGTTTCACCGCGACGCAGAAGTCTGCCGTGACCGCTGCACGAACTGCGTTCACCACTTCAATCAACAAGCGCGCGCGATTTTCCAGCGAACCGCCCCAACGGTCGGTGCGACGATTGCTCAAGGGTGAGAGGAATTGGCTGATCAGGTAGCCATGGGCCGCGTGAATTTCCACACCGGTAAAACCGGCTTTTTGGGCCAGGGCGGCGCTGGTGGCGAAGCGCTGGATGACCTCCTGGATGTCGTCTTCGCTCATCGGCGTGGGCTGGGCGAACATCTTCGAGAACTGTCCCATCTCCAGCGCCACGGCAGACGGTGCCCAGGCGGGTTGCCCGAGATTGGCCATGGTCTGGCGCCCGGGGTGATTGAGCTGCATCCAGAACTGCGCGCCCTTGGCCCGACCAATGGCAGCCCACTGGCGGAAGCGTTCAAGGTGCCGTTCATCCTCCAGCACCACGCCGCCAGGACCGGTCATGGCCCGACGGTCGATCATTACATTACCGGTCAACAGCAGGCCGGCTTCGCCGTCTGCCCAGGCCCGATAGAGCTGCATCAAGGCCTGGGAGGGGGCTTGTTCGGTATCGGCAAGGTTTTCTTCCATCGCCGCTTTAGCGATGCGATTGCCGATCGTCTGGCCGTTGGGCAGATTCAACGCGTTAAAGGGCGACATGCTTGACTCCTCAGTAGTGGAGAGCTGAGGCTAAGCTTAAAGTTAACTTTAATGTCAAGCGTGGAAATGAGGTTCTGATGAAGATTGGTGAATTGGCGCAGTTGAGTGGGCTGACGGCTTCGCGCATCCGGTTTTACGAAAGCCAGGGGTTGATCGGCCAGGTCCAGCGCTTGGCCAACGGTTATCGGCGCTACCCGGCAGAGGTGCTGCAAACCCTGCAAATCATTCAGTGTGCGCAGCAGGCCGGGTTCAGTCTGGAGGAGCTCAAGCAGTTGCTCACCAGCCCGAAGCAGGGTGAACTCCGGCATGACGAACTGGTGTCGAGCCTTGAGCGCAAGGTCGGGCAAATCGAAGAGATGCAACAGCATCTGGCGCAGAGCAAGGCGAAGTTGCTGGGCATGATCGAGACCATCAAGGACCGGCCTGAAGGGATGGCGTGTTCGGATAATGCCGAGCGCGTGCTGGCGACGTTCAAGCACGTTTGAGCCTCAATGGTTTTGTACATCGCCCGGCTGGTTTTTATGTTGATTGTCCAGAATCACCCTTCCCCACGGACGGTAGCGCAAGGCGAACACGGCTGTCGGATGGCAGCCACCGGGCGTGGCGTCCGGGGTGGCCGGCTCGGCGCGAAACGGCTGGCCTCCGGTGCTGACCTGGCGGAACGCTTCACGCACGATACCGACCGGGCAGGGCAGTGCGCTGGCGTAACTGTTGCGTACCACCGGCGGCAGGCGTCCCGTGCCGGCGCCGTCCTGCCACCAGACCTGAATCCCGCTGCCGGCCAATTTCCCCAGCCAGTCTGCATTGACCTGCGGCGCCAGCTTGCCGGTACTGAACGCGCTGATGTGCAGCGGCGCGTCGAGTTGGCGGGCGAAGTCCTGGAGTTGCCGTTGCAGGCGCTCGCGCCTGTCGACAGCGGTGAAGTGCGCGTCATCCAGCTCCAGCGGCAAGTACCAGCCGTTGACCGGCAGCTTCCAGTCTTTGCGCAGCTTTTGCTGCTGAGCCAGTGATTGCCCCAGCTGCGCTTGCCAGTAGGACGCCAGCCCGGCGCTGTCGAGCGGGTCGATACGCTGGTAATACGCCGGGTCCATGGCCAGCCCGAGCACCAGTTTCAGCCCCTGCGCCTGGGCCTCGCGCAGACTGTTGGCGAGCCAGCCGTTGGCGTCGCCAAAGGTCGAATCACCGTAAGCGGTCCACTGCACGATGATCGTGGTCGCACCCTGTTTGGCGCTGGCTTGCCAGATCTCGCGCCATTGCGCCTGACTCAGGCTGGCATCGACATCCAATGGTTGATAGAAAATCCGCTCATCAGCGCAGACCTGCTGAGTGCCAAGCAACAGCAGGCAGAAAAGCAGCATCAGTCGGTTCATCAGAAATTCAACTCCACACCCAGCAATACCCCATTGCCACCTTCATACAAATTGCCACCCAACGATTGCTGATACTCGGTGCGCACGGTCAGGTGTGCGCGGTAGGCGTTGTAAATGTCGTCGTCAAACCACCATTGCCAACGCAGGCCGAGCCCGGTGCGCAGGTCCTGGCGCCAGTCGTTGCTCGGGTCCTGACTGGCGAACTCGAGAAAGCCATACGGCATAAGGGTTTGCGCGCCGTTGAATGGCAGCTTCCAGGCGTGCCCTTGCTGGAAACGCGACAGCCACTGATGGTCGCCGGCCTTGGTCCACCAGGCCGCGTCGAGGTAGAGAAAACGCTCTTCCCAGTCGCTTTCATCGACCCGCCAGTCGTTGCGAAACCGGCCTTGATCGAGGAACGAAGCGGTGGCGCGCAGCAAATAGTCAGTGTCGGTGTGGCCGTCTTTACGGTGGTCGTTGAGCTGGTCCCGGAGCTGACCCGGATTGAGAAACTCACCCAGACTCAGGCCTTGCTTGTCCTGGTCGTCGAAGGTGTTTTGTTTGTAGATCTCGGCGTAGAAGTTGATGTTCGCCGTGCCCCAGGGTTTGTAGCGCAAGCCCAGGCCTGTGCCGACGGACTCTGCGTAACTGGAGCGGCCAGCGCTGCCCAGCAACGCCCGGCCATACACTGAAAGCGTGCTGCCGGCGCGGCTGGGTTCATCACCCAGGGCATGGTCCCACATCGCTACCTGCACATTTTGCGAGGCGGCGTGACGAGCAGTGCCTTGGGTGTTGTCGGGGCGCAAGATGTCGTTGGTCGAGACCCCGGCCGGCGACCAGGTGCTGGCGAGGGTCAGGCTGTCACGTCTGGACAGGGTTTCGTGAGCGCGACGTTGGCGATAACGGCGAGCTTCGAGACTGCCGCTGTCGTCGTCAGCGGCTACCGGGTTTTGCTCCAGATCGATGACCCGGCGCAGTTCCTTGCGCGCCGAGGCGCTGTCTTCGACTTCATCGTAGCGCCAGGCCAGGGTCTCGCCGAGGCTATAGTCCTCGGGGAAATTGTGGGTGGCGGTTTGCAGGTAGGGAATTGCGCTAGCCCGTTCTTGGCGGGTCTCGGCCCCGGCCAGGCGCATGCCGTAGTCGGCGCTGTAGCGTGGGTTTTTCGGGTCGCGGCGTACCGCTTCGGCCAGCCATTCAGTGCTTTGCGGCAGATCACCCGCCTTTTGCGCGGTCACCGAGGCGGCATAGAAGTGCCCGGCGTCAGGGGATTGCTGTAATGCCTGGCGCTGACGCTCAAGGGCCAGCGCGTCATTGCCCCGGGCTTGGGCGATTGCTGCGCCGAGGGCCCATTCGTTACTGCCGCGGGTGCGGCTTTGCTGCCAATAGCGTTCGGCGGCGTCGGTGTCACCGACGTTCAATGCACTGCGGCTGGCGGTGAGGCGGGCGTTCTCGGTGAGCTGGCTGTCCGGCACGCTACGCCAGATGCGCAGAGCACCTGCCGAGTCGCCGGAGGCTTCGAGGGCATAGGCCAGCGGTAAGCGACCGCCGCGATCCCCGAATTTTTCCGCGGTCTGGTAATAGACTACGGCTTCGCCTGGCCGCTCTGGCATGGCGCAGCGACCCAGCGCGCGGAGTTCGCCGGGATCGGCAGGCTGCGCGCCGATCGCCTGACGTACCGCGTCGCACTGGCCGTTCTCGGCCAGTTGTCCGAGCAATTGGCCGCGCGTTGCAGCGTCGACCCGATTCAACAGCAAGGCCATGCGTTTTTGCTGAACAGGGGTTGTCGTCGACGACGAGCCATAGACCCCGGCCAGGCGCTGCAACATGACCGTCGGCAAGCGCCCGCCATGGTGGTCGAAGGCGTCTTCCAGCAGTTGCTGCGCATGCTCACGCTGGCCATTGTTGAGCACCAGGTAGGTGGCTTGATTGAGTGAATCGAGGTTGCCAGTCTGTTGGTAATGCCGTTCCCACAGCGGGGCCGCTTCACCGCTACGGCCCAGTGCCTGGAGCAGTTCGGCACGGCGTTTCACCACGTCGGCGGTTTGCGCTTGGCTGGCGAGCCAGGCCATGGCTTTGTCGCTCTGGCCCTGTGCCTGCCAGACATCAAGCAAACGCTCGCGGCGTTTGCTGTCCCAGGGTTCGGGCAGACGCTGGTTTTGCAGTAGTTCGGTGGCCTGCAGGCGTTGCGCGAGAACCAGCCAGGTCTGCGGATCCTCGCTTGGCGAGCAACCACGCAATTGGGTAAGTGCGGCTTGCGGGTCGCGACGCGACAGCCATTCTGCGGTTTCCAGGCACGGGCGTTGCAGCTCGCTGCTCAGGCGTTGCACGGCCTGTGTGTCGCCGGTTTGCCGTGCCAGTTCCCAGAGTCGTTGGCGCTGGGCCGGATCGGCAAGGTCGTCGGCCGGCAGTGATAGCATCCAGCGTTGAGCCTGTTGGATGTGGCCCATGGCAATCGCCCGGTCGACCATCGCCAGCCGCACCTTGCGTGCCGCTTGCGGGGTCGGCGCCTGTTGCAGCAGATCCTGCAAAGGTGTTTCTTCGAGGCGTTGCACATAGGCGTTGGCCAGTCGTTGCCAACCTTCGGCATCGAGTTGTTTACGCGCCGCCAATGGCGCGAGTTGCTCGATGGTGCCGTTCCAGTCATGCAGTTGTTCGGACCAGTTGGCGCGGGCCAGACGCAGGATGTTGTCGTCACCCTTTGGCGACAATTGTGCCAGCCAGTCGTGGGCTTTGAGTGCGCCACCAAACTTGGCCAGGCTCAAGCTGTAAGCCTGCCACAGGCGTACGCGCTGGTTGAGGGGGCTGGTGGCCAGCCATTTTTCAACCTGTTCGGAGGTGGGTGGGTCCTGTTCGATCCAGGTCAGTCGCAGGTTGAGCAAGGCCTCGTTGTTGTCCGGATTGTCCGGCAACGCTTGCACGGCTTCGTTGTAGCGCCGTTGTTTGGCCAGAGCCTCGACCAACAGCGTCCGGGCCTCTTCGTTTTTCGGGACTATGGTCAGCACATGGCGCATCAGTCGTTCGACTTCAGCCCAGTTGCCTTTTTTCGCTTCGCGGTAGCTGCGGTCCATGTAGGGGAAACTGCGGAACTGCTCGAAATCGCTCAGGGGCGCGGCGGCTACCCAACTGGTGGCACTCAGGCTAAGCAACAGGCTGGCGAGCAGCACTTGATGACCAATACCTGTCTTCATGCGACCTCCCGGGCAATACGGAAAGCCGCTTGTTGTTCAGAGGATTGCTCGGCCAGTGCCTGTTGCAGAATCTCTGGAGTGATCATGCCGCGCTCGATCAGGTGATCGCCCAGCGACATGCGCTCGGCATCGAAGTCGATCAGTGCCTGATTGAACAGTGTTGTCGGGACCATCCCACGTACTTGCAGCAGGTTGCCGAGCAATACCTGGTGGTGGCCGACGCGTTCCAGCAGGGCTTCATCGTCCTGATGACGCTCAAGCACCTGCAGCATGTGATGGACTTCCTCGTTTTGCAGCGGGCTTGGGTACCAGTAACGGATCCCCAGCGTGACCCGGCCCTGCGGTGCCAGGCGGCAGCGAACCGGGCGTTTCAATTGACGGCTGATGGCCCCCAGTGAAACCTGACTGACCGGACCTTCGGAGGCCAGCACCAGGGTTGTGCCTTCCAAGGCAACCGGCAACACGCCGTAGTGGGTGGCGACTTTGCGCGGTACGCGGTCGATCAGCTGTTTGTCGAGCTTGAACGGATTGAGTGGTGCCCACTCCAGGTCCAGTTGTTCGGCCAGGGTTTCGACCAGTTGGGTACTGTTGATGTGCTCGCGCAGCAGCAACTCATGGCCGAGGCGACGACGCACCGGGTTGGTGATCGCAGCTTCCAGCTGTTCCTCGGTCAGCAGGCCTTTCTCTACCAGTCGATGGCCCAGCGGAGTGCGTTGGGCCTTGGCCAGCGCCGGAAACTCGTGGGTAGTCTTGTCCCAGGCCACGCGGCGCGAGTCGCCCATTTCCATGACCTGGCGCAGGGCGCGCAGGTTGGCGAAGAAATTCACGAAGTTGCTCCACATCATCCGTGGCGCCGACAGCAGGCCCTGACCCAGACCGTAGAAGCGGGTGACGAACCAGGCACGCTGGAACAGACGGTTGAGCAGCATCAAACCGTTCAGCCAGAGCAGTATTGAAAGCAGGATGCTGTCCGAGAGAATCGAGGGGAAGCGCCAGGCGTCCGGTGAAATCAGGGTGACCAGCCACATTGCCAGCAGCACCAGAAACAGCAGGTTGACCATAAAACTCAGCAGATAGGCGATGAGCCCTCGCCGGTCGCGCCAGAGGAAATAGTTCAGCAAACCTTGAGGGCTCCAGCCGAGGTTTTTGGTGCCCTGGAACACGATGCCGACAATCCAGCGCGATTTCTGCCGGATCGCGTGCTGCAAATCACGCGGAAAATGTTCGCGTACGCAAATGACCTGGGAGAACGCTCGGTTCATACCCAAGACCCACTTCTGTTCCAGCGCCAGTTTCGGGTCGATGACCGAGTAGCGGGCGAAGATGCACTTCATGCCTTTTTGCTTGAGGCGAAAACCGATGTCATAGTCTTCGGTCAGACTCTGCACGTCGAAGGCGATGCCATCGCCGTCCTCCAGCAGGGCGCTGATCGCCTTGCGGCTGAAACAGGTTCCCACACCCGCGCTCGGCACCTGGCCGGTCAGCGCCTCGCGCACGATCACGTCCTTGCCGTGGTTCTCGGCGAACTCATCGACATAGTGCCCGGCGGTGAAGCCATGCCACTCCGGCGCGTAAGGGTAGACCGGAATCTGGATCAGGTCCTTGCTCGGCAGCAGGTAGTTGAAGAGACGCAACTCCATTGGTGAAATCACGTCTTCGGCGTCGTGCAGGATGAACCCGGCGAATTCGATTTTCGCTTCGCTTTCAAAGCGTAAAATCGCGTCGATGATGTTGTTCAGACAGTCGGCCTTGCTGGTCGGGCCGGGTCGGGCGCAGACCACTTTGTGTACGTTGGGATAGTGCCGGCACACCGCATCGACGTCGGCCTGGGTCTCGGCGTCGTTGGGGTAGGTGCCGACGAAGATCTGGTAGTTCTCATAGTCGAGGGTCGAGGCCGCGAGCCGGGCCATTTCACCGACCACGCCAACTTCGTTCCACGCCGGAACCATGATCGCCAAGGGCTTCTCGGGGATCTCGTAGAGCCGCTGTTCATCGGCACGCTTGAACTTTTCGTAGATCCGCCAGCGCCGGATCAACTTGCGGCTCCAGTAGATCAGGTCGATGAACAGGTCATCCAGACCCAGCACGAACATCAACAAGGCCAGGGTGATCGCAAGGTATTTCAGGCCAAACAGCACGTATGCAAGGAAATCGACAAACGCCAGGCTCATAACGTGCTACTCGCCGAGTGCGCGCTCAACCAGGTGCATAGACGTTTGGCGATACGTTCACTGGCGTGCCCATCACCATAAGGGCTGTGGATGCGGCTCATGCGTTTGTAGGTGGCCTCGTCATCGAGTAGCTGGCTGGCTTCCTTGACGATCTTCGCGGTGTCGGTGCCTACCAGCAACACGGTGCCACCTTCGAGCACCGAGGGTCGCTCGGTCACTTCGCGCAACACCAGCAATGGTTTACCAATGGAGGGGGCTTCCTCCTGGATGCCACCGGAGTCGGTCAGGATGATGTGTGCACGGCCCATCAGCCAGACGAAATGCTGATAGTTCTGAGGCGCGATCAGATAGATGTTCGGCTTGTCCGAAAGCATGTCATACACGGCGTTTTGCACCCGCGGATTCAGATGCACCGGGTAGACGAACTGGGCATCGGGATAGCGCAGGGCCAGCTCAGCCAGGGCCTGGCAGATATTGCGGAAGCCTTCGCCGAAGTTTTCCCGACGGTGGCCAGTGATCAGCACGATGCGCCGGTTGTCATCGAGCATCGCCAGCGGGGAACCAGCGGCGGGGTGCCATTGGATTTCCTGCTGATGGGTACGCATCCACAACAGTGCATCGATCACTGTATTACCGGTGATCTCGATGCTTTCCAGCGGCACACCTTCGCGCAGCAGGTTGTCCTGGGCGTTACGGGTGGGTGAAAAGTGCAGGTCGGCAATCACCCCGGTCAGACGTCGGTTGGCTTCTTCCGGCCATGGTGCGCGCAGGTTGCCGGTGCGCAGGCCGGCCTCGATGTGGCCGATCGGCAAGTGACGATAAAAGGCGGCGAGGGCGGCGATGAAGCTGGTGGTGGTATCGCCGTGTACCAGCACGATGTCCGGATGCAGGCGTTCATAGCTTTTATCCAGGTTCATCAGCAGTTGCTGAGACAAGCCGTTGAGAGACTGGCCCTGGGTCATCACTTGCAAGTTTTCATCGACCGTCAACTCGAACGAGTCGAGCACTTGTTTGAGCATCTCCAGGTGCTGGCCAGTGGAACAGATGTTCAGCTCGACACCAGGCCACTGACGCAGAACCCGGGCCAATGGCGCCATCTTGATGGCCTCCGGCCGAGTACCGAAAACCATCATGACTTTGAACGACATTGCCCCTCCCGAACCGATACGTTGCTCGAACCTCGCGGTTTGAGCAAACGCTTCTCAATCGGTCCATTAAAGGAAAGCAGTGGATCGGGGGGTTGTCCAATACGCCTTTGAGCTTCTCAGCGACCTTTGCTGATGATGGTGGCTCGACGATCAACCAATCGATGTGCCCGTGGGACGGTACGCAAGGTGCCTAAGGTATTGCGCAGCCACAACAGATCATGGCGAGGTTTGCGCACGGCAGGTTGGCGTCGGGCCTTGCCGATGAGGCTGGCAAAGACAGCGTTCAAGGCTTGTGCATCTTCAAAGCCTTTAAGCTTCTTCAGCAGTTTCCCGTTGCGATAGAACAACACGGTGGGGGTACCCCTGACCTCGGGGTGACGGGGGCACTCGGCGGTATCCAACATGTAACAATCGGCGCGATCTTTATAAGCCTCGGCCGTCGCACAAAAAGACGGCCCGGCAAACTCACAGGCACAGCAGTACCGACTGCCGAAGTACAGGACGACCGGGCGGTAGGTTCTCAATGCCCGGAGGTATTGCGGTGCAAGAGAGTGGGTTGTCGAGCTCATTGAAGTCTTCCTTGTTCAGTAGCAAGACGAAGTGAAAGCGCGCGATAACGCTAATGCCGTCTGCAGGTGGGCGTCTACTGTCAGAGTTGACAGGTACAGGGCGCTGACGTGTCTCGTTTTGAAGCGCACCTGACCTCAAATGTGGCCCAACTACCCGCACCTGTAGCCAACGGTAGCGGCTGTGCGCTGCGTCGTTTGGTAACGCCTGTTTTGTGTTTTTTCGCATCTCTTTGATTCAATTCATATTTCATTTTCTGAGGGATTTGTCTGCCGGGCTATGGCACACTTTCTGCTGTCTATTCCGTTGTTACATACCAAGTTCCGGTATAGCGGAATAAACATCATCCTGGAGTGCCCGTCATGCAGCGTCGACTTTCCTTGTTTACAGCGTGTGTTTTTCTCTTTGCGGCCACAGCCTCTGCCGTGGGCGTTGCCCAGGCGGCGGACAGCAAGCTCGACAATGTGTTGAAGCGCGGGCATTTGATCGTGGGCACGGGCAGCACCAACGCGCCGTGGCACTTCCAGGGCGCGGACGGCAAATTGCAGGGTTTTGATATCGACATCGGTCGGATGGTCGCCAAGGGCTTGTTCAATGACCCGAGCAAGGTCGAGTTCGTGGTGCAGTCGTCGGATGCACGGATTCCCAATTTGCTGACCGACAAGGTCGACATGAGCTGCCAGTTCATTACCGTCACCGCCAGCCGTGCGCAGCAAGTGGCGTTCACCCTGCCGTACTACCGCGAAGGCGTTGGCCTGCTGTTGCCGGCCAACAGCAAGTACAAGGAAATCGAAGACCTGAAGGCGGCCGGCGACAGCGTCACCGTGGCGGTGCTGCAAAACGTCTATGCCGAAGAACTGGTGCACCAGGCGCTGCCCAAGGCCAAGGTTGACCAATATGACAGCGTCGACCTGATGTACCAGGCGGTGAACTCCGGCCGTGCCGACACAGCTGCCACCGATCAGTCTTCGGTCAAATACCTGATGGTGCAGAACCCTGGCCGCTATCGCAGCCCGACCTACGCCTGGAGCCCGCAAACCTATGCCTGTGCGGTCAAGCGCGGCGATCAGGACTGGCTGAACTTCGTCAATACCGTCTTGCATGAAGCCATGACCGGCGTCGAGTTCCCGACTTACGCGGCGTCGTTCAAACAGTGGTTTGGCGTAGATCTGCCTTCCCCGGCTATTGGCTTCCCTGTCGAATTCAAATGATCCCGTGAGAGTGGGGCGTTCGCGCCCCGCTCAAGGTACTGCTGACCATGAACTATCAGTTGAACTTCGCCGCCGTCTGGCGCGATTTCGACACCTTGCTGGCGGGGCTCGGTCTGGGTCTTGAACTGGCGTTGGTGTCGATCGCCATCGGTTGCGTGATCGGCCTGCTGATGGCGTTTGCTTTGCTCTCAAAGCACCGCACATTGCGGGTGCTGGCGTCGGTGTACGTGACGGTGATCCGTAACACGCCGATTCTGGTGTTGATTCTGTTGATCTACTTTGCGCTACCGAGCCTGGGCATTCGGCTGGACAAGCTGCCGTCGTTCATCATCACCCTGTCGTTGTATGCCGGGGCGTACCTGACCGAAGTGTTCCGCGGCGGGTTGTTGAGCATCCCCAAAGGCCTGCGTGAAGCCGGGCTGGCGATTGGTCTGGGGGAGTGGCAGGTGAAGGCGTACGTCACCGTGCCAGTGATGTTGCGCAACGTGTTGCCGGCGCTCTCGAACAACTTCATTTCGCTGTTCAAGGACACCTCGCTGGCGGCGGCGATTGCCGTGCCGGAGCTGACCTATTACGCGCGCAAGATCAACGTCGAGAGCTACCGGGTGATCGAAACCTGGCTGGTGACGACGGCGCTCTATGTTGCGGCCTGTTATCTCATCGCGATGCTGCTGCGTTACCTCGAGCAGCGTCTGGCGATTCGCCGTTAGGAGCGCACCCATGTACGAGTCTCCAAGTTGGTTGCATGAGTTATGGGTTGCCCGCGACACCCTGTGGTCGGGCTTTTTGACCAGTGTGCAGTGCTCTGTCCTGGCGATCATGCTGGGCACCCTGATCGGCATCGTTGCCGGGCTGGTGCTGACCTACGGAACGATATGGATGCGTGCACCGTTTCGTTTTTACGTCGACCTGATCCGTGGCACGCCGGTGTTTGTGCTGGTGCTGGCCTGCTTCTATATGGCGCCTGCGCTGGGCTGGCAGATCGATGCGTTCCAGGCCGGAGTGCTGGGGCTGACGCTGTTCTGCGGTTCGCACGTTGCCGAGATCGTTCGCGGTGCGTTGCAAGCGCTGCCACGTGGGCAGATGGAAGCGAGCAAGGCCATCGGCCTGACGTTTTATCAGGCCCTCGCTTACGTGTTGCTGCCTCAGGCGCTACGGCAGATTTTGCCGACCTGGGTCAACTCGTCGACCGAAATCGTCAAGGCTTCGACCTTGCTCTCGGTGATCGGTGTGGCCGAGTTGCTGCTGAGTACCCAGCAGATCATCGCCCGGACCTTCATGACCCTGGAGTTTTACCTGTTTGCCGGTTTTCTCTTTTTCATCATCAACTACGCCATCGAATTACTCGGCCGGCATATTGAAAAGCGGGTGGCCTTGCCATGACTCAAGCTCAAGTTTCGACACAGAACGCTAGCCAGGCCCTGCTGGAGATTCGCGATCTGCACAAGCAATACGGCCCGCTCGAAGTGCTCAAGGGCGTCGACCTGACCATGCAGCGTGGCAACGTGGTCACGCTGATCGGCTCCAGCGGCTCGGGCAAGACCACGCTGCTGCGCTGCGTGAACATGCTCGAAGAATTCCAGGGCGGGCGGATCCTGCTCGATGGCGAGTCCATCGGTTACCACGAGGTCAACGGCAAGCGCGTGCGCCACTCGGAAAAAGTCATTGCCCAGCATAGGGCCATGACCGGCATGGCGTTCCAGCAGTTCAACCTGTTTCCCCATCTCACGGCGTTGCAGAACGTCACCCTTGGCCTGCTGAAAGTCAAAAAGCTGCACAAGGACGAAGCGGTGGTGCTGGCGGAAAAATGGCTGGAGCGTGTCGGCCTGCTGGAACGTCGCGATCACTATCCGGGTCAGTTGTCGGGTGGTCAGCAACAGCGCGTGGCGATTGCCCGGGCGATTGCGATGAACCCGAGCCTGATGCTGTTCGACGAAGTGACGTCGGCACTCGACCCTGAGCTGGTCGGTGAAGTATTGAACGTGATCAAGGGCCTGGCCGAGGATGGCATGACCATGCTGCTGGTGACCCATGAGATGCGTTTTGCCTTTGAAGTCTCGGACAAGATCGTTTTCATGAATCAGGGGCGAATCGAAGAGCAGGGGCCACCCAAGGAACTGTTCGAACGCCCGCAATCTCCGCGTTTGGCGGAATTTCTCAAGAACACGCGTTTTTAACATTCAATATCGAATCAGGAGAAACACCCATGAGCATTACTCGTTACGGCACTGGTAGCACCGCCGGTGGCGGCCAGCCCCGTCCTTTCGCCCGCGCGGTCGAAGCTGATGGCTGGCTGCATGTGTCTGGCCAGGTGCCGGCGGTGGACGGCGAAATCATTGCCGGCGGGATCGTCGAGCAGACTCACCAGACCATGCGCAACCTGATCGCGATCCTCGAAGAAGCCGGCTATGGCCTGGAAGACGTGGTGCGCACGGGCGTATGGCTGGAAGATCCGCGGGATTTCTGGAGCTTCAACAAAGTCTTCTCCGAATACTTCAGCCCGGAACACGCACCGGCCCGGGCCTGTGTGCAGGCGAACATGATGGTCGACTGCAAAGTCGAGATTGATTGTGTGGCGTACAAGAAAAAGGCCTGAACCGAGGTGGCCCCATCGCGAGCAAGCTCGCTCCCACAGGTGAACGCATTCCAAATGTGGGAGCGAGCTTGCTCGCGATGGCGGCCTAACCGTCACCACCTCACTCTGGTTAAACTCCCCGGCGAATTTGAATGGGAACCCACTGACATGACCGAAGACACCATCAAGCGCCGGGCCCGCGGTCTGGACCGGGCATTCGATATCCTCGACTTCCTCAAGGAAATCGGCCAGCCGCTGCGCCCGAACGATATCGCCAGCGGTATCGGCAGCCCGAAATCCACGGTCTACGAGTTGGTCGCGTCCCTGCTTGAGCGACGGATTCTCGAGCCGGTGGGCAAGGAAGGTCACGTCTACCTGGGCCGGCAACTGTACTTTCTGGGGCAAGCGCATCTGCGCCATTTCGACCTGAGCCGCGAGGCCGATCACGCCTTGCAGGAGATCGTCAGCCAGACCCGCGAAACTGCGCAGATGTGCCTGCTCAACGGGCGCAAGTACACGGTGGCGTTGATGAAGGAGGGCGAGCGGCATTTCCGCATTTCCTCGGACATCGGCGAGAACGCGCCGATTCCGTGGACTGCTTCCGGGCGCTTGTTGCTGGCGCACTTGAGTGACCAGCAAATCGTCGACCTGATCGATGAGGAGGACTTCATCCTGCCGGGCGGTGAACGTCTGCCGCTGGAGCGTTTTCTGGCGGAAATCCGTCAGGCCGCTATCGACGGGTTCTTCTCCTTCGACAGCGTCGCCGACACCTTTACCCATTGCTTTGCCGCCCCGGTGAAAGACCCGAGCGGTGTCGCCATTGCGACCCTGTGCATCGTCGCCCCAAGGGCCGATGCCAAGAACAATTACAACGACTATCGCCGGGTGTTGATCGAAAGTGCGAACAACCTGGCCCGTCGCATCAACGAATAACAGTGGCCGTTCGCGGCCGCGTGTGAGGAGTTAGAACATGTCTTCTGCCTTGAACATCGCCGCCGTGGAGAAGGGCAACGGCCAGCCCGGTGCCAACCTGGTGCGTGACGTCAGTCTGCCGGCGCTGGTGCTGCACCGCGAAGCGCTGGAGCACAACATTCGCTGGATGCAGGCGTTCGTCAGCAACAGTGGTGCCGAACTGGCGCCACACGGCAAAACCAGCATGACCCCGTCGTTGTTTCGCCGCCAACTGGAGGCGGGCGCCTGGGGCATCACCCTGGCCACCGCGGTGCAGACTCGCGCCGCCTACGCTCATGGCGTGCGCCGGGTATTGATGGCCAATCAGTTGGTGGGTGCGCCGAACATGACGCTGATCGCCGAGTTGCTGGCAGATCCGGCATTCGATTTTCACTGCATGGTCGATCACCCGGACAACGTCGCCGACCTCGGGGCCTTTTTTGCCGCGCGCGGTTTGCGCCTGAACGTGATGATCGAGTACGGCGTGGTCGGCGGTCGTTGTGGTTGCCGCAGCGAAGCCGAAGTGCTGGCGCTGGCCGAAGCGATCAAGGCGCAGCCGGGGTTGGCGTTGACCGGTATTGAAGGCTACGAAGGGGTGATTCATGGCGACCAGGCGGTCAGCGGAATCCGCGAATTTGCTGCGTCCCTGGTGCGCCTCGCGGTGCAGTTGCAAGACAGCGGCGCTTTCGCCATCGCCAAGCCGATTATCACCGCGTCGGGCTCGGCCTGGTATGACCTGATCGCCGAGTCCTTCGAAGCCCAGAACGCCGCTGGACGTTTTCTCAGTGTGCTGCGCCCTGGCAGTTACGTGGCTCACGACCATGGCATCTACAAGGAAGCGCAATGCTACGTGCTCGATCGTCGTAGCGACTTGCATGAAGGCCTGCGTCCGGCACTGGAAGTCTGGGCGCATGTGCAGTCGTTGCCGGAGCCGGGGTTTGCGGTGATCGCCCTGGGCAAGCGCGATGTAGCCTATGACGCAGGGCTGCCGGTGCCGTTATTGCGTTATCGGGCGGGTGTGGTGCCAGCGATCGGTGATGATGTCAGTGCCTGCACAGTGACGGCGGTAATGGATCAGCATGCGTTCATGACGGTCGCGCCCGGGGTTCAATTGCGCGTGGGTGACATCATCTCGTTCGGTACGTCTCACCCGTGCCTGACCTTTGATAAGTGGCGCACCGGTTGCCTGGTGGATGAGCAGTTGAACGTCATCGAAAGCATGGAAACCTGTTTTTAAGGTTTGAGACCGAGGTGCGGCCATCGCGGGCAAGCCCGCTCCCACATTGGATCTCCAGTGTTCAAAAGATCAGTGTGGGAGCGAGCTTGCTCGCGATGACGGCCTGCCAGACAACACCGAAACCCCAGAGAACCCCCAACCATGAACACCCTCAGCCATCTCGGCCCCGACACCCCGCGCATTGCGCTGATCGGCGAGTGCATGATCGAGTTGCAGCAGCGCGCCGACGGCAGTCTGCAACAGAGTTTTGGTGGCGACACCCTGAACACCGCGGTCTACCTGTCTCGTGAAATGGGCGATGGGGCCACGGTGGATTATGTCACCGCGCTGGGCGATGACAGTTTCAGCGATGCCATGTGCCAGAGCTGGTCCGAAGAAGGTATCGGCCTGGGCATGGTCCAGCGGCTACCGGGACGTTTGCCCGGTTTGTACTGCATCCAGACCGATGCGTCGGGTGAACGTCGTTTCCTCTATTGGCGCAACGAAGCCGCCGTGCGCGATTGCTTCACCACACCGGCGGCGGCACCGATTCTTGCGGCGCTGCCGGATTACGACGTGTTGTATTTCAGTGGCATCACCCTGGCGGTGCTGGGCGAAGCAGGGCGTAAAAAGCTCATCGAGACACTGATCGAAGCCCGTCAGCGGGATGCGCGGATCGTCTTTGACAACAACTATCGGCCACGTTTGTGGAGCAGCGTCGAACAGGCCCGGGTGGCGTACCGCGAAGTCTTGCCCTACGTCGATCTGGCACTGCTGACAGTGGACGATGAACTGGCGTTGTTCGGCTTTTCCGATGATACGGCGGTGTTCGCGGCCTATGAGCAGATTGGCATACCGGAGGTGGTGCTCAAGCGCGGCGCCGAGCCGTGTCTGATTCGCTGTGGCGGTGAGTCGTTCGAGGTCCCGGCGCAACGCGTCGAACGGGTGGTGGACACCACGGCGGCGGGGGATTCGTTCAGCGCGGCGTATCTGGCCAGTCGGCTCCGTGGCGCAAGCCCCGCAGAAGCCGCAGAGGCCGGGCATCGGTTGGCGAGCCGGGTGATCCAAGTGCCGGGGGCACTGATCCCCAAAGATTGAGGTTCAATGGCCGCTTGCTGCGCAATCGGATCGCGAGCAAGCTCGCTCCCACACTGATTTCAGTCACACTACAAAACCTGTGGGAGCGAGCTTGCTCGCGATGAGGCCCTCAAGCCAATCCATCAATCGCGGTAAAACACCTGCACCAGGTGATAACCAAACTTGCTCTTGATCGGTCCGTGCACGACACGCAGCGGTTTCTTGAAAATTACCGCATCGATAGCGCCGACCATCTGCCCGGGCCGGACTTCGCCCAGGTCACCCCCGCGTTTGCCGGACGGGCAAGTGGAATACTTCTTGGCCAGCACATCAAAGGCTTCGCCCTTGGCGATGCGTTGTTTGAGCTGTTCGGCTTCTTCGGCTGTTTTCACCAGGATATGGCGGGCTTGAGCTTTCATTGGGGCAGTTACCTTGGAGCGGTGTTGGCGGCGGGGCGCGATTATGCCTCAAATCATCCGGTTCGGCGGATCATGTGGCGAATCTTGCCGGCCAGTTGTTCAAGGGTGAAGGGCTTGGCCAGCAGGTCCATGCCCTCGTCGAGAAACCCCTGGCGTTCGGCGGCTTTTTCCGCGTAACCAGTCATGAACAATACGTTGAGCCCAGGTCGATGCTGACGGGCGATTTCCGCCAGTTGCCGGCCATTCATGCCGGGCAGGCCGACATCGGTTACCAGCAGATCGATGCGCAGGTCAGACTCCAGCAGCGGTAGGGCGTTTTTGGCATCTTGCGCCTCATGGGCGATGTAGCCCAGTTCGTTCAGCACATTGAGCACCAGCATACGCACCGCAGGGTCGTCTTCGACCAGTACCACCGACTCGCCCGCCGTCGCATAGGGGCTGCCCAGGCTGACTGCCGCCGGCGAGCTGTGCTGAGGCGCGTTGTGCAGGCGCGGCAAATACAGGCGCACCGTCGTGCCTTGTCCCGGCTCACTGCTGAGGGTCACATGGCCGCCGGATTGCTGGGCGAAGCCGTAAATCATCGACAACCCCAGCCCGGTGCCCTGGCCGATGGGTTTGGTGGTGAAGAACGGATCGAAGGCCTTGGCCAAAACGCGCGGGGTCATGCCGGTACCATTGTCGCGTACGCCGAGCATCACATAGTCACCGGCCTTGACAGGCTCAAGCGTGCTGATATCACTGCCGTCAAGGTAGCTATTGGCGGTTTCAATCACCAGCTCGCCGCCCTCAGGCATCGCATCGCGGGCGTTGATCACCAGGTTGAGCAGGGCGTTTTCCAGTTGATTGGCATCGGTGTTGACCGGCCAGACTTCAGGTGCCAACTGAAACTTCAGCTCGATATGCTCGCCCTTGGTGCGGCGCAGCAGCTCTTCGAGCGAACGCACCAGCGTGTTGGGCTCAAGCGGTCGACGGTCCAGCGATTGCCGACGGGAAAATGCCAGCAGCCGGTGGGTCAGGGCCGCTGCCCGATTGGCAGACGACACGGCTGCATCGGCGAAGCGGCCGATCTCATCGCTGCGCCCATCGGCAATGAAGCGCTGCATCAGGTCCAGGCTGCCAATAATTCCGGTCAGCATGTTGTTGAAGTCGTGGGCGATACCGCCAGTGAGTTGGCCGACGGCTTCCATTTTTTGTGCATGGCGCAACGCATCCTCGGCGCGTTCACGCTCGAACATTTCGTTTTGCAGGCGATGGTTGGCTTCAGCCAGTGCCTTGGTGCGTGTGTCGACCCGTTCTTCCAGCGTCTCGTTGAGGTTGCGCAAGGCTTCCTCGGTCTGTTTACGCTCGGTTTCGTCGATCACGAAAATGTAGAAGCCATTGACCGCGCCGTCGGGGCCAAAGCGCGGCAGGTACTTCATCAGCGCATAACGCGGTCGGCCGTCGCGGTGCGGCGAATAAGCCTCGAAGCTGCAGGCCTTGCCGGCCAGTGCCGCGCTGATGTGCTCGACGCGGGTGGCATAGAGTTCGTCGCCGAGAATTTCGCGAATGGTTTTGCCGTACAGCTCCTGCGGGGTCATGCCATACCAGTCCAGGTACGCGCTGTTGTTCAGGCGAAAGCGCTGTTCATGATCGACATAGCCGATCAGCACCGGCATGGCGTTGATGATCAGTTGCAGCTCGGTCTGGCTCTGCCGTAACGCCTGTTCGGTGTGCTTGCGCTCGGTCAGGTCCAGAGCAGCCCCGAGAAAACGCAGAGGCCGACCGTGGTGATCCTTGTAGCAGCGGCCCCGGGCAAAGACCCAGCGTACTTCGCCACTGGCTTGCAGCAGCCGGTATTCCTCGGCGTATTCGCTGCCATGGCTGATGCAGTGCTTGATGCTGCGGGCGACCATGCCCCGGTCTTCCGGGTGCACGCCGTTGAGGTATTCGGTGATGGGCAGTTGGCTGGCCAGCGCCGGATCAACACTGTGCAACTGGGCGAAGTGGGCGTCGGCAATAAAGCGATCTTCGCCGATATCCCAGTCCCAGGTGCCCACCGCGTCGGTGGCGGCGAGGGCCAGTTGCAGGCGCTCTTCGGTTTCGTGCTGGGCCTTGAGGCTGGCCTCCGAGCGTTGTTTGAGCTCCAGGGCAATGCGTCGGCGCTCATTGGTTTCGATGGCGGTGACCAGGATCCCGGAGACCTGGCCACGTTCGTCGCGAATCGGACTGTAGGTCAGGTCCAGCCAGACATCCGACTCACCGCCATCGCGTTGCAGGCTGAAACGCTGCTCGCTGTAGGAGCGTACTTGGCCCTGTAGGACTGCGCTATAAATGGGGTCGGTGAAGTCTTTAAGTTCTGGCCATGTCTGGTGCGTGGGTTGTCCGAAAGCCTGCGGATGCTTGTTGCCGGCCAACAATGCAAAGCCGTCGTTGTAGATCTGCGACAGCTCAGGCCCCCATAACAACAGCATGGGCATGGGCGAGTGAATCACGATGTCCACGGCGGTACGCAGGCTCTGCGGCCAGTTGCTGGCAGCGCCCAGCGGGCTTTGTGCCCAATCGAGTCGGGCAATCAAGGCCTGGGCGTCGCCGCCGGTAGGGGATCCGTTCATTGGGGTTCCTGCATCATGTCGGTACTGCGGCATCAACTATTCTTCGAAGGAGTAGACGCTCGGACGCGTGAAAAGTGGCGTGCCTTGGCGATTTTCGTTCAATGGAAGGCTATACGGATATTTTTTGCCATGGAAATTCATTCGCTGCTAAGAATGCTGGCCAGCCAGGAGGGCTCCGATCTTTACCTGTCTACCGGAGCGCCGCCCACCGGGCGATTTAATGGTGCGCTCAGAGCGCTGGTCAGTGAGACCTTCAAGTCTGGCGAGATCGCCGCGATTGCCGAGGCCATTATGGACGCCGAGCAGCGCGCGGAGTTCGATCGCGAGCTGGAAATGAACCTGGCGGTTTCTCTGGTCGGAGTCGGGCGCTTTCGCGTCAACATCTTCAAGCAGCGCAATGACGTATCGATCGTGGCGCGCAACATCAAACTCGATATCCCACGCTTTGAAGACCTGAAACTGCCTGCCGTGTTGCTTGAAACGGTGATGCTCAAACAGGGGCTGATGTTGTTTGTCGGCGCCACGGATTCGGGCAAGTCGACCTCGCTGGCAGCGTTGATCGATTACCGCAATCGCCACAGCAGCGGGCACATCATCACCATCGAAGACCCGGTGGAATATATCCATCGCCATCAAAAATCGATCATCAACCAGCGCGAGGTAGGCGTTGATACGCGCAGCTTTCACGCCGCCTTGAAGAACACCCTGCGCCAGGCCCCGGATGTGGTGCTGATCGGCGAAATCCGCGACCGCGAAACCATGGAGCATGCATTGGCATTCGCCGACACCGGGCACCTGGTGATCTCCACCTTGCACGCCCACAACGCCAATCAGGCGCTGGACCGGATCATCAATTTTTTCCCGGAAGAACGCCGTGGGCAGTTGCTCAATGATCTGGGCAACAACCTCAAGGCCTTCGTTTCCCAACGCCTGGTGCGTACGCGCGACGGTCAGCGCCGGGCCGCGGTGGAGGTGATGCTGGGCACGCCAACCATTGGCGATCTGATACGGCGCAATGAGCTTGGTGAGCTGAAGTCCATCATGGGAAAGTCATCAGAACTTGGGATGCAGACTTTTGATACAGCGCTTTACACGTTGGTTGTTGAAGGTGTGATCAATGAAGATGAAGCATTGAAACATGCTGACTCGGCTAACGACTTGAGACTGCGTATCAAGCTCTATGCCGAATCAAACGGCATTAAGTCGCCGTCAACAGGCGATTGGGGGTTGGTCGAGTGACAGTTTGGTAGGTATGAAATTGTTCTGGGTTTGGTGGGTGTGTAGTGGCTCGCAATATTGTTTAATATTTTGTCGTTTGATGCTTTTCGTTCTATTAGTAGAGTGCCTGCTCCGTTAAGTTTATTTTTTTATTTTGGAGTGGGTTTTTATGAAAGTCAGGAGTGATGCAAGTGAAGTTGCAGTGTGTGATGCTCGCAGGTATCTGTTGGGTGGGAGGTCTGATGAGATTGAACGTAGTAGTGTCATTGATCTTCTTGAGTCGTTAGTTGCAATTCGCCTCAATAGTGAGGTCGTTAATCTGGAGGGTTCTTTCTTTTTCATGAGTGAAGGGTCGTCCCTTCACGTTGTGTGGAAAACTGTCAGCGTCATGTTGAAGGATCTGGTTGAGTCGGAGGCATTCCAGGAAATACTTACCTCGAAGGGTGCTATCGATCGTAGGCAGGTTTTTGTCACTAGCAGTGGTCGTATGAATATTCTGCTGAAAAATGGTTATTCGGATATCGCACAGGAGCTAAACGCTGATCCGCTTGACGCCCCTCGTCTGCAAGCGCTGGTCGCTGCTGCAAATGCAACAGGTGGGGAAATAAGACTCACAAACACAGTGAACGTAGCTCAATGGATGCGCTTTCACGGTCTGAAGTTGCCAACGGATGTAGGGCAGGTTCACAAACTCTTGTCCTTTCTGAAATGGAACTGGCCAGAGTCGGATAAGCTTGGTTTTTATTGGGAGCATATTCGCGGTCATGACGGTGATTCGGTGGTGCTGACCGAGCCCCAGTGCCAGGAAATTCGCGCGCTGAAGAAAAAGTTGTCCCCTGGTCCTCAGAGTTTGCTCGGTATTTTATATAAGAATGTTCAGGCGACAATTTTCGAGGATATTAGTGGGCAGAATGCGAATGAAATCATAGCGAAAATAGTGCGCCACCCTTCGTCGCAAGCGTTGGCAAAGAAATATATCGAGGCATTGGAGTGGTATGGCTCCAGGAAAGGGGAACATCTTGAAGAGGATGATTTGTCGCAGTTTCTCATTACAGCGATTCTTCTTGATCTCGAATTGTTTAACGGCAAGGGAGAGACGCGAAACCATATCGATTCCTTCGATATTTACCAGCCTTGGGATACTGTGGACAAGCCGCTGAGCATTGTTCGTCACGGGCTTGAGCAATATTTGCTGCTTAATCGAAGGATCTCCGGAAAACTGGTGCCTTTGGTATCGCATTTGCTGTTAGCCGATCTTGCTCCGGGCTTCCTGGTAAAGGGCATACCCTTCGATCTCACTGTGGGTTCTCTAGGTTGGGTGACCTTTTCTCAAACGGTGGCTTTTATCGAAATGAAGTCCAGAGGCGCATCACGTTTCATGACGTATAACCAAGTCATGGAGATTGCAGATATGGATGCACCCAGTTCGTCAATGGGTCAATTGCAGAGTCTGGCGGCCGTTGAAGCCATTATCGACTGGGCACTGGTTAACGAGGTCATTACCCACGATGAGCTGGAGGCATCAGTCAACGGCGCTTCCGCGAGTGCGATATCCGCCTATGAGCGTTATGTAAACCGCCTGGCGCAGAGCTCCAATATATGGGCTGAGCTACCACCAAGCCGGCAAAAAATTGCACTGGAGGCCTTGAAGAAGGCCGCGCCCGGATGTGATTTTCTAGAGAAGCCGTTGCTAAGACATTTCGCGGATCAATTTAATAGTAAACCTAAGGTGTCAATGCTTGATCTGCATATAGAAGGTGAACTTCAAGGTCAGGAGTGGGACTGGGGAAAGGACAAGAGTCTCTTTAAAATCTATCCGGGGCTCATCCAGTTGATGCCCAATCAAGCCATATTCGAAGACGCCGCGCGGGAGCACCATCGTAAACTTCATGAGGCACTGTCGACCAATATCAAGTTTGCAATGGCGTGCATGCCTAGCCATGATCGTGATATTTACGAAAAAAGTAGTATCTCTTTTTTTACCATCCGTCCACCGGTTGGCACACTTGTCTATCCTTCCACTCACAGCACTGGTTATACAGGCGTCAATAATCGTCCTCCTGAGCTCATGGAAACCCAGGCGCAAAGAGATGAGGCGACGGGTCGGTTTGGAGTGATAATGTATGTCTCCAGCGGTAATGATCAATATCTCTGTTATGAGATGTTTAACTTGAGAGGTGAGCTCAGGAGAAACGATGAATTAGGCGCTCTTATTCAAAAGGTCGGGAAGGACAATTTTTCTGCGAGGCTGGATTTCACTGGACGTCTCGACGATCTGCTGCCGGCCGCCACAACGCTCAATTATGCGCCGGTTGATCTCGAAAGTTATACCCACGGTAGCGCACCCAGGGAAAACAGGACAAGTATCGCCATTATAGAAAAATTGGGTACTCTCGCGGCACCAACGTTGGAGCTCGAAAGAAAATGCGGTATTTATCAGCATTTCGTTTGTCCACGATTCAATGAGATTGCACAATTCATCACCACTTATCGCCCTCTGGCGACGGTCAGGGAGTACACAGAGGCGATAACCGAGCTCACTGAGCGAGAGCAAGTGCGCGCGACCACCGAAAAGGTTATTACTTATGTTGTCGACTTGGTCGTGCCTTTCAAAAAGTGTATCGAAGACATTGTCTCAGGAGATAAAAATCGGCTGGTAGATGGTCTTTACGGCTGCACAATGGATGCTATCGGGATTCTTTTCACTGTACTGGGTGCCACCTCCAAACTCTTGAGCATTGCGTCCAGGACGGCATCGTTGGTGTCGAAATTTGTCAGTGTCGGGAAATTTGGATTGAAATTGATGGTTTCGACATTTAACCCGATTGATGGATTGCCGACAGCAGGGTATCGGTTGTCGAAAACACTCTATAGAGGTGGATTGCGTCTGAGCAAAGAAGGCGTCCAGTTAGTAGAGTTGGCGAGCTTCCAGTTACGCAGGCTCACGGGCAAGGCGTCTTCGGTAGACCTGCTCAAGTTAGACAATGTGCCTCAGCTCGGAACGGGTAAGTGGCGCCCTCGCAGTGGTTCCGCCGATGTCATGGACGTGTGTGCAATCGCTAAAAACAGTCACTGGTACGGCGTCAATCGTTTCGGCAGGCCGTGGGGCAAGCGGCTTGATTTCGACTGGAAGCATCCGTTCACTGTGCCGGACGTTCGCCATGAACTCCCGGTGAACTACATCCACCATGTCATTGAACAAAGCATGGGGATTGCCACCCGCAAGATCGATAACGCCATCGTGGTGCTGACGACACCGTCGCTCAAGCTCAGAACTGACCCTGCGATTGGTCTGTTTCTGGGAACGACACCGCAGGTACGGGACGACTTGCTCGCGTTCTTGAAAATCATCAAAACAGACTTCGCTGGCTGGTCACCCAGCAATGTCCTGCTGGATCCCTTGAAAGGCATTGCGACGACCCTTCAGATCAAGCCTCTGGACTTCACCAAATGGAAGAGCGCAGCGATGAGTCAGAAGGCCGATCATCAATTTTTGTCCGTTAATCCTAAAAACCTCAATGACCGTTTAAGTGCTGAAGGCTCCAATTACGGAGATATTGCCGATGATCTGATTCATGAAATGTTTCGCGCCGCGTCTGCCAGAAAGGATATGGTGATCGCCACTGCAGCGACAGAGGCTAATAAAGGCTTGAACGTTGCGCCGTTGTTGAACCTTGTAGCAGGACGTCTTCCAGAGTCGACTCGCGAAGAAAATGTGCGCTATCACGATAGTGGTAAAGCAATTGAAAATGCTGACTCTTGTACGCTGGCAACAGCATTGCTCAGTCAAGTGGTGACTGATTATTCAAATTTCTCGGCAAACGTCGGCATCATGAGTAGCGCCGTTACAGCCAGCACGATTGATACTGAAGTGTGGCTGAATCTGAATACCAAATGAACTGAGGCGATAACGCGCACTTGCGGCGTTATCGCCTCTTGAAGGGCTGTCTTGAGCGGATCAGCTCCTCAGCTCCGGTCGATCCCGAAACTGCTCCAACGCTTCGGGATTGGCCAGTGCATCGGTGTTTTTCACCGGCCGACCATGCACGACATTTCTGACCGCCAACTCGACAACCTTGCCGCTGATGGTTCGCGGTATATCCGTCACCGCCACGATCTTCGCCGGCACATGCCGAGGCGTGGTATTGGCGCGGATGACCTGGCGAATCTCCTGCTCAAGGTTGTCGTCCAGCGTCACGCCGTCACGCAGGCGCACGAACAACACCACGCGCACGTCATCCTGCCATTGCTGGCCGATGGCGACCGAGTCCAGTACCTGATGAACTTTCTCTACCTGACGGTAGATTTCCGCGGTGCCGATGCGTACGCCGCCGGGGTTGAGTACTGCGTCAGAGCGCCCGTGGATCAGCCAGCTGCCATTGGGCCGTTGTTCGGCGTAGTCGCCCTGAGCCCAGACGCCCGGAAACTGGCTGAAATACGACGCACGGAGTTTTTCCTGCTGCGGGTCGTTCCACAGGCCGATCGGCATCGCCGGGAAGTGCCGGGTGCAGACCAGTTCGCCTTTTTCACCGATCACCGGTTGACCGGCCTCATTCCAGACTTCAACCGCCATGCCCAGGCCCTTGCACTGCATCTCGCCACGGCGGACCGGCAGGACCGGGTTGCCGGCAAGAAAGCAGGAAATGATGTCGGTACCGCCGGACATCGATGACAGACACAGATCGCTTTTTATCTCGCGATAAACATAATCGTAGCTTTGCGGCGATAGCGCCGAACCGGTCGAGAGCAGGGCTTTCAGGCTGCCCAGGTCATGGCTGAGGCGTGGCTGGAGGTCATTGCTTTCCAGGGTCGCCAGGTATTTGGGGCTGGTGCCGAAGACGCTGATGGCTTCGCTGTCGATCAGGTCGATCAAGCGTTGTGGGCCGGGATGGAAAGGTGAGCCGTCGTACAGCACCACGCTGCTGCCGACCGCCAATGCCGAGACCAGCCAGTTCCACATCATCCAGCCACAGGTGGTGTAGTAGAACAGTCGGTCGTCAGGCCCGAGGTCGACGTGCAAACCGTGTTCCTTGACGTGTTGCAGCAATACGCCGCCGACGCTGTGGATGATGCATTTCGGCACGCCGGTGGTGCCGCTGGAGTAGAGAATGTACAGCGGATGCGCGAAGGGTACCAGGACGAACCCGGGCTCGCCGCCCGGACGATAAAAGCTGTCCCACAACGCAACGTTGGCTTGGGTTTTGTAATCGTCAATGCGGGCCTGTGGCCGGGCGTAAGGCACGATGATCAGCTGCTGCAACGATGGCAGGTGTTCGAGGATTTCGTTGACCTTGATCGTCTGGTCGATCTCTTTGCCGGCGTAGCGATAACCGGCGCAGGTGATCAGCACTTTCGGTTCGATCTGGCCGAAGCGGTCGACCACTCCGTGCGTGCCGAAATCGGGTGATGAACAGGACCAGATCGCGCCCAGGCTGGTGGACGCGAGCATGCCCACCAGGGTCTGCCAGGTGTTCGGCATGCACGCCGCCACCCGGTCACCCTGACCAACACCGGCGGCGCGCAGGCTCTTTTGCAGACCGGCGACGTGTTCGGCCAGCTCACGGTAACTCAAGCTTTCACGGTGGCCATTCTCGGCGATGGCAATCACGGCAGTTGCGTCATCGCGACGACGCAGCAAGTGTTCGGCGAAGTTCAGCGTGGCGCCGGGAAACCACTCGGCGCTGGGCATCTGCGGGCCCTCACGCAGCACCGTGCTCGGTGGCTGGTGAAAGTTGATCTCGAAAAAATCGACGATGGCCTGCCAGAAATCTTCGCGCTGATCGATGCTCCATTGATGCAGAGCGGGGTAGTCCGCGAGTGCCAGGTTGTACCGCTGATTGCTGAAGCGCCTGAAGGCATCCATGCGGGTCTTGCCGATGCGTTCGGCGCTGGGTTGCCAAAGAACTTCTGACATGATTGGCCTCTTTTTGTTAACCGGATCGTTCCCACGCTCTGCGTGGGAATGCAGCCCGGGACGCTCCGCGTCCCAAAAGCGGACGCGGAGCGTCCATTGAGGCATTCCCACGCAGAGCGAGGGAACGATCATCACCAGTAAAGGCTACTGCGCCAGCCACCCACCATCAATATTCCACGCCGCGCCGCGCACCTGACTGCCGGCTTCACTGCACAGGAACAGCACCAGTTCACCCAGTTGTGAAGGGGTCACGAATTCCAGCGACGGTTGCTTCTCGGCCAGCAAATCATGTTGCGCCTGCTGAGGGTCAATCCCTGCTGCGGCGCGGTCGTCGATCTGCTTCTGCACCAGAGGGGTCAGCACCCAGCCTGGGCAAATGGCGTTGCAGGTGACGTTGCTGGTGGCGGTTTCCAGGCCGACCACTTTGGTCAGACCGATGACCCCGTGCTTGGCGGCGACGTAGGCAGCCTTGCCCACCGAGCCGACCTGGCCGTGTACCGAGGCGATGTTGACGATCCGTCCCCAACCCTTGGTGCGCATGCCTGGCAGGCTCAAACGGGTGCTGTGAAAGACCGAGGACAGGTTGATCGCAATGATCGAATCCCAACGCTCCACGGGGAAGTCTTCCACCGCAGACACGTGCTGGATGCCCGCGTTGTTCACCAGGATATCGACACCACCGAACTCGCGTTCGGCATAGGCGATCATCTCGGCAATTTGCGCGGGGTCACTGACATCGGCCGGGTGATGGCCGACCTTGCCGCCGAACTGTTGGACCTGCGCGATGACGGTGGAGGCATCGCCGAAACCATTGAGGATCAGGTTGGCGCCGGCCTTGGCCAGGCTCAGCGCGATGCCCAGACCGATGCCGCTGGTGGAGCCGGTGACCAATGCGGTTTTGCCGGAAAGAGTTGTCATGAATGCCTCACACAATGCCGGTGGCGTAGAAAGTACCGATGACTACGAAGACCGCCAGGGTCTTGATCAGCGTAATACAGAAAATGTCTTTATAGGCTTCGCGGTGGGTCAGGCCCGTTACCGCGAGCAAGGTAATGACGGCGCCGTTGTGCGGCAGGGTGTCCATGCCGCCACTGGCCATGGCGGCGACCCGGTGCAGCACTTCCAGCGGAATGTTCGCTGCATGGGCTGCCGCAATGAAGTCATTGGCCATCGCCGCGAGGGCGATGCTCATGCCGCCCGAGGCCGAACCGGTGATACCCGCCAGCAGGGTCACGGTGATCGCTTCATTGACCAGTGGGTTAGGGATGCTTTTGAGCCAGTCGGCCAGTACCAGGAAACCGGGCAAGGAGGCGATGACCGCGCCAAAACCGTATTCCGACGCGGTGTTCATCGCCGCCAGCAAGGCGCCGCTGACCGCGCTTCTGCTGCCCTCGGCGAGCTTGCCACGGATCGCCTGGAAGCCGAACATCAGCACCATGACGATGCCGACCAGCAACGCGGCCTGGACCGCCCAGATGGCGGTGAGCTTGGCGATTTCGGTGGTCACCGGCGCGGCCATGCCCGGCAGGCTCAGGCTGTGGGTCTTGCCGTACCACAGCGGAATCCAGTGGGTGAACAGCAGGTTCATGATGCCCACCAGCAGCAACGGCGAGAGCGCGATCCACGGATTGGGCAGCTTCACGTCTTCGGCAGTTTCCGGCTCGTTGCGCAGCACTGTGCCGTAGCCTTCACCGTTGCGCTGGGCTTTGTTGCGCTGACGCTGGAGGAACAGCATGCCGGCGCAAAAGACGAAAATCGTGCCAATCAAACCCAGCCACGGCGCCGCCCAGGCGGTGGTGTCGAAGAAAGTGCTGGGGATGATGTTCTGGATTTGCGGGGTGCCGGGCAGGGCGTCCATGGTGAAGGAAAAGGCGCCGAGAGCGATGGTCGCCGGGATCAGCCGTTTCGGGATATTGCTCTGACGGAACATTTCCGCGGCAAACGGATACACCGCGAATACCACGACGAACAGCGACACGCCGCCGTAGGTGAGCAGGGCGCAGACCAGCACGATCACCAGCATCGCCTGACGCGTGCCGAGCAGGCGAATCGCTGCGGCGACGATCGAACGTGAGAAGCCCGACAACTCGATCAGTTTGCCGAACACTGCGCCGAGCAGGAACACCGGGAAGTACAGTTTGACGAACCCGACCATTTTCTCCATGAACACGCCGGTGAAGGCGGGCGCAACGGCAGAGGGGTCAGTGAGCAGGACCGCACCAAGGGCGGCAATCGGAGCGAAGAGAATGACGCTGTAGCCACGGTATGCAGCCAGCATCAGCAGCGCGAGGGCTGCCAAGGCAATGATCACACTCATGGTGTGTCTCCTGAATTGTTATTTTTTTTGGGGTGGATCTTTTGTGGGAGAGGGCATTAGCGAGTTTCGTGCCATTCAAGCAACTTGTTGAAATATATGAATATTTTTTGGTTTGTCGCTGATGGGGGAATAATTTGTCTCAGATTAGAGACTTGTGGTGGCCTGTAGGGCCCTATCGCGAGCAAGCTCGCTCCCACATTTGTTCGGGGTTGACCCGCAAATATGAGTCTAATGCGATTCAGTGTGGGAGCGAGCTTGCTCGCGAGGGCCGCGATGCGGTTTCAAGTCATGTCTATAAATAGAGATGAATATCTCTTTATTGAGACTCGGCAATCCCCAATGCGACCATCTTCTTGTACAGCGTGGAACGCCCAAGCCCCAGCCGTGCCGCCGCTTCGATCACCTTGCCGCCACAGTGCGCGAGCGTGCTTTCAATCAACTGCCGGTCGAAGCGTTCGCGTGCAGCACTGAAAGTCTCATTGGCATGCGTTTCAATGGCTGGTGGCGTGGAGCGCTGTACCGGCACGAAACTGCCAATCGCTGCGCGAATTTCTGCAGCATTGAGGATCAGGTCATCGCTGAGCAGCGCGGCCCGCTCCAGCACGTTGCGCAGTTCGCGGATGTTTCCCGGCCAGGCGTGTTGGCTGAGCAATTCCAGCGCCTGGCTGTCGAGCTCATGCTGACTGCGCAGTTCTTCCAGGATTGCTTCGCTCAGGGCCGGCAGGTCATCGAGGCGCTCGCGCAGCGGCGGCACCTGGATCGGCAACACGTTGAGGCGGTAATACAGGTCGGCACGAAACTCGCCGCGTTTGATCGCCGCTTCGAGGTCGGTGGAGGTCGCGGCGATCACCCGCACATCGCTCTGGATCACTTCGTTGGAGCCGACCGGTTCGAATTCTTTTTCCTGCAACACCCGCAGTAATTTGCTTTGCAACGGCAGCGGCATGTCGCCGATCTCGTCGAGAAACAAGGTCCCGCCCTGAGCGATCTGCAGCTTGCCGGAGCGACCCTTGCGGTCAGCGCCGGTGAAGGCCCCCGGCGCGGTGCCGAAAAATTCGGCTTCGAGCAGCGCTTCGGGGATCGCCGCGCTGTTGATGCTGACGAAGGCTTTGTGCGCCCGTGGCGAAGCACCGTGAATCGCCTGGGCCAGCAGCTCTTTGCCGGTGCCGGTTTCACCCAGCAACAAGACCGGTGACTCGGTGCTGGCGCTACGTCGGGCGCGGCGTTTGACCTCCAGGCTGGCCGCGCTGGTACCAATGAAGTGGGCAAAGGTGTATTTGGCTTGTCGGGCCCGCAGCAGCGAACGTGTGGACGCAAGCTCTTCCTGCATGCTCAGGTAGCGCTTGAGCATCGGCGACAGGCTGCGCAATTCATCGAACAGCGCAAACCCGATGGCACCAATCACCGCGCCGGCGTCATCGTGAATCGGCAGGCGCATCACCACCAACGGCTCTTTGGGCGTGTCCTGCATGTCCAGCAGAATGGGCCGACCGGTACGCACCACCTCGCGCAACAAGCTGCCGGGAATCACGCTTTCGCACGCCTTGCCGATCGCCACTTCGGCGGACGCCAGGCCAAAGCGCTTGGCATAACGTTCGTTCATCCAGACGATGTTCGCATCGCGGTCGACGATCACCGTGCCTTCGCTGGACTGCTCGATGATCTCGAACAACGAGCGGATCGCCAGCATGCGCACACGTTGGTAGTCCTTGAGGCTTTCGGTGGTGTTCATGGTTTCACTTCCAGAATGTGTAATGCCTGTGCTGGCCCCATCGCGAGCAAGCTCGCTCCCACATTGGATCTATGGTGTTAACCGGCCCCTGTGGGAGCGAGCTTGCTCGCGATGGATGCGACGCGGTCCAACGACATGTACGTGATTATGTCCAGCCAGGATGCGCTGCGGCCAACAACTCTTTGGTATAGGGGTGCTGCGGCGCGGCGAACACTTCATGGCTGGCGCCACGCTCCACGACTTTGCCGTCCTTGATCACGATCATGTCATGGGCCAGGGCGCGAATCACCGCCAGGTCATGGCTGATGAACAGGTAGGTCAAGCCGTATTTTTCCTGAAGCTGGCGGAGCAGGGCGACCACCTGTTTTTGCACCGTGCGATCAAGCGCCGAGGTCGGTTCGTCGAGTAGGATCAATGCCGGTTTCAGCACTAGGGCACGGGCGATGGCGATCCGTTGGCGCTGCCCACCGGAGAATTCGTGCGGGTAGCGGTGACGGCTTTGCGGGTCAAGCCCGACTTCTTTCAGCACCTGGATGACCTGCGCCTCGCGCTCGGCAGCACTCGACTGGCTGTGAACTTCCAGCCCTTCGCTGATGATCTGAGCCACCGACATTCGTGGGCTGAGACTGCCAAACGGGTCCTGGAACACCACCTGCATCTGCTTGCGCCAAGGCCGCAGCTGTTTCTGGTTCAGGCTGTCGAGCGCCTCGCCCTGAAAACGGATGCTGCCTTCGGAGTCGAGCAGGCGCAGGATCGCCTGACCGAGGGTGGACTTGCCGGAACCGGATTCGCCGACGATGCCCAGCGTCTTGCCGCGTTGAATGCTCAGGCTGATGCCGTCGACTGCATGCAACCAGGTTTTGCGCTGGAACAATCCGCCACCCAGCGGAAAACGCACGTTGAGGTCGTTGACCTCCAGCACGGCTTCGCGCTCGTCACGAGGCAAGGCTTCGCCTTCCGGTTCGGCGTTCAGCAGCAGGCGACTGTAGGGATGTTGCGGTTGGTTGAACAACGTCTCGCAAGCGGCTTGTTCGACGATCTCGCCACCGCGCATCACGCAGACACGCTGGGCGATACTGCGTACCAGATTGAGGTCGTGGCTGATCAACAGCAGCGACATGCCCAAGCGTTGTTGCAGTGATTTGAGCAGCAGCAGGATCTTGCGCTGTACCGTCACATCGAGTGCGGTGGTTGGCTCATCGGCGATCAACAACTCGGGTTCGCAGGCCAGCGCCATGGCGATCATCACCCGTTGCCGTTGGCCGCCGGAGAGCTGGTGCGGATAGGCTTTCAGGCGCTCTGCGGGTTTCTGGATACCCACCAGTTCGAGCAGTTCAAGGGTGCGCTTTTGCGCCGCCTTGCCACCGAGTCCCTTGTGCACCAGCAGGGTTTCGCCAATCTGTTTTTCGACGCTGTGCAACGGATTGAGAGAGGTCATCGGCTCCTGGAAAATCATCGCGATGCGATTGCCGCGCAAGGCTCGCAACGTCCCGACGTCCGCGCCGACCAGCTCCTGGCCTCGGTAGCGAATACTGCCCCGGGTTTCGGTGCCGCCATCGGGTACCAGTTGCAGGATCGAATGGGCGGTCACCGATTTACCCGAGCCGGATTCGCCGACCAGCGCCAGGCATTCGCCGGGGCGGATGTCCAGGCACAGGTTGCGCACCGCAGCCTGACCACTGAAGGCCACGTTGAGGTCACGGATTTCGATCAGGTTGTCACTCATATTCAATGTCCGTTTCAAGATCGCGGCTCAAGAGCGCGGATCAAATGCATCGCGCAATGCTTCACCGATAAACACCAGTAAGGAAAGAATCAGCGCCAGGGTGAAAAACGCCGTCAGCCCGAGCCACGGTGCTTGCAGATTCTGTTTGCCCTGACCGATCAATTCGCCCAGCGAGGCGCTGCCGGCGGGCATGCCGAAGCCGAGGAAGTCGAGGGCGGTGAGGGTCGAGATCGCCCCGGTGAGAATGAACGGCAGGTAGCTCAAGGTCGCGTTCATCGCGTTTGGCAGGATGTGCCGCACGATCACTTTGCGGTCGGTCAGGCCCAGCGCGCGCGCCGCTTTGACATACTCCAGATTGCGCCCGCGAAGGAACTCGGCGCGCACCACGTCCACCAGTGCCAGCCAGGAGAACAGTGCCATGATCCCCAGCAGCCACCAGAAGTTCGGCTCGACGAAACCCGACAGGATGATCAGCAGGTAAAGCACCGGCAATCCTGACCAGACTTCCTGCAAACGCTGGCCGAGCAGGTCGACCCAGCCGCCGTAGTAGCCCTGCAAGGCGCCAGCGGCGATGCCGATCAGCGCGCTGATGAAGGTCAACGCCAGCGCAAACAAAATCGACACCCGGGCGCCGAAGATCACCCGCGCCAACACATCGCGCGCCTGATCATCGGTGCCCAGCCAGTTGACCTTCGACGGTGGGCTCGGCGCCGGCTGATTGAGGTCGTAGTTCGGCGTGTCGTCGCTGAACGGGATCGGCGGGAAGAGCATCCAGCCGCCGTCCTTGTGGATCAGCTTCTGCACGTACTCACTGCGGTAATCGGCCTGGAACGGCAGTTGTCCGCCGAACTCTTGCTCGGTGTAGCGTTTGAACGCCGGGAAGTACAACGAGTCCTGATAACTGAGTACCAGTGGCTTGTCGTTGGCGATCAGTTCGCCGCCGAGGGTCAGGACGAAGAGGCCGATGAACAGCCACAGCGACCACCAGCCACGGCGGTTTTTCTTGAAGCGCTCCAGGCGTCGGCGCGACAGGGGCGAGAGATTGAGCATCAGGCGTTCCTCGCGGCGAAGTCGATGCGCGGGTCGACCAGGGTGTAGCAAAGGTCACCGATGAGTTTTACCAGCAGGCCGAACAGGGTGAAGATGAACAGCGAGCCGAACACCACCGGGTAGTCCCGGGACACCGCCGCTTCGTAACTCATCCGCCCCAGTCCATCGAGGGAGAAGATCACTTCGATCAACAGGGAACCAGCGAAAAACACGCCGATCAACGCTTGGGGAATGCCCGAAACCACCAGCAGCATCGCGTTGCGAAACACGTGGCCGTACAGCACCCGACGCTCGCTCAGGCCTTTGGCGCGGGCGGTGACCACGTATTGGCGGGTGATCTCGTTGAGGAACGAGTTCTTGGTCAGGATGGTCAAGGTGGCGAAACCGCCGACCACCAGCGCCGTCACTGGCAGCACCAGGTGCCAGAAGTAGTCGGCCACTTTCCCCAGTGTCGACAGCTGATCGAAATTTTCCGAGACCAATCCACGTACCGGAAACCAGTTCAACGACGTACCACCGGCAAACACCACGATCAGAAACATCGCAAACAGGAACGCCGGCATCGCGTACCCGATAATGATTGCGGTGCTGCTCCAGATATCGAAATGGCTACCGTGATGCACGGCTTTGCGAATGCCCAGCGGAATCGATACCAGGTAGGTGATCAGTGTCGCCCAAAGCCCGAGGGAGATGGTCACCGGCATTTTTTCGAGGATCAGGTCGGTGACCGTGGCACCGCGAAAGAAGCTCTTGCCGAAGTCCAGTCGCGCATAGCTGGTGATCATCAGCCACAGGCGTTCCGGTGCCGGTTTGTCGAAGCCGTACTGTTTTTCGATGTCCTTGATCAGCTGTGGATCAAGGCCTCGACTGGCCCGTGAGCCGTGGCTGATGGCATCACCGGAAGCCCCGATGGCTGGACCACCGATGCCTTGCAGATGCGCGATGGCCTGCTCGACCGGGCCACCCGGTGCGGCCTGCACGATCACGAAGTTGACCAGCAGAATGATCACCAGCGTCGGAATGATCAGCAGCAAACGTCGAACTATATACGCCAGCATCAATGAGGCCCTCCGGGTCTGCCACGGCTGATGCGTTCGGCGGCCATCTGTTCGTTGGTCAGCGGAGTTGTGCTCATTTCCCACCAGCTCTCGATGGCTTCGTCATTGCTCGCTTGTATCGCCGGAATGCCGAAACGGTTCCACCACACGGTCGAGGAGCCTGGCGGGTAATAGTTGGGAATCCAGTAGTAGTTCCATTGCAGCACCCGGTCCAGTGCGTGGGCATAACGCAGCATGTCGGCCTGGGTGGTAGCTTTGACCAGACCGGTAATCAGCGTATCGACGGCCGGATTTTTCAGCACCATGTAATTATTGGAGCCGGGGTCGGTGGCGGCGGCCGAGCCGAAGTAGTTGTACAGTTCACTCCCTGGCGAGGTGGTCACCGGATAGCCGGTGACGATCATGTCGTAGTCACGACTCATCAAGCGGTTTACGTACTGCGACGAGTCGATCCGGCGGATGTCCAGATTGATCCCGATCTGCGCCAGGTTGCGCTTGTACGGCAGTAGCAGACGGTCCATGCCGTTCTGGCTGATCAGGAACGTAAACGCCAGTGGCTCGCCCTCGGCGTTGACCAGTCGATCGCCATCGGGTTTCCAGCCGGCTTGTTCGAGCAGCGCCAGTGCCTGCAATTGCTTGCCACGGATCAGGCCGCTGCCGTCGGTCTTCGGTGCTTCGAAAACCTGGGTAAAGACCTCGTCCGGAATCTGCCCGCGCAAGGGTTCGAGAATCGCCAGTTCGCCGGCATCGGGCAGTTGCCTGGCCGCCAACAGGCTATTGGAAAAGTAACTCTGCTGGCGAATGTACATATCGCGCATCATCTGCCGGTTACTCCACTCGAAATCCCAGAGCATCGCCAGGGCCTGACGGACGCGGCGGTCCTGGAACATCGGCTTTTGCAGATTGAACACAAAACCCTGGGAAGGTTGTGGTGCCTCTTTGGCCAGATGAGCTTTTTGCAGGCGGCCGTCGTTCAGCGCAGGTCCTTCGTAACCGATGGAATATGCGGTGGCCGAGAACTCGCGGTTGTAGTCATAGGCGCCGCCGCGCAAGACCTGACGAGCGACGTCGGTGTCGCCGAAGTACTCGATGCTGAAATGGTCGAAGTTGTACAGGCCACGGCTGACAGGCAAGTCCTTGCCCCACCAGTCGGCGTTGCGCTCGAAGGTAATGCTGCGCCCCGAATCAACCTTGCCGACGCGGTACGGGCCGCTGCCCAGTGGTGCTTCATAACCGCCGCCGTTGGCAAAGTCACGGGTCTTCCACCAGTGCTCGGGAAACACCGGCAAGGTCGCGATGTCCAGCGCCAGGGTGCGGTTCTCGTTGTTCTTGAAGTCAAAACGAATGGTGCGCGGCGACTCGACTTCGACGCCTTTGACGTCGGCGAATTGGGTGCGATAGCGCAGGCTGCCCTGGGTCATCAGCAGGTCGTAGGTGTAGCGCACGTCTTCGGCGGTGATGGGGGTGCCATCGGCGAAGCATGCCTTGGGGTTCAGGTAGAAACGCAGCCACAGGCCATCGTCGGCGCGCTCCATTTTCTCGGCCACCAGCCCGTACACGGTGTAAGGTTCATCCAGCGAACGCTGAGCCAGCGGCGAGTAAATCATCCCGTCTACCTGAGTTACGCCAATGCCCTTGTCGATGTACGGCAGCACGTGGTCAAAGTGGCCGATTTCAATCGCCGAGCGGCGCATGCTGCCGCCCTTGGGCGCCTGCAGGTTGGTATAGGCAAAGTGACTGAAGCCGGCAGGGTATTTGGCCGGTTCGCCATACACGGTCAAGGCGTGTTGTGGCGCAGCGTTCACGCCTGCAGTGCTCAGTAGCAAAGCCAGGGCCGTGAAGATCAATGAGGGGAAAGCCAGTCGCATTGTCAGCCTTAAGAGCCGGATGATCGATAAGCACAATTTGTACGCTAGCGGCGCGTGACTCGCCAGCCATAATCATTCGATACAAACGCAACGGCCCACCAGAAGGCGGGCCGTTGTTTGAGCAAATCGCGGATTGATCAGTCCTGGCGGCTGGTCACTTCCAGCAGGTGGTAACCGAACTGGGTCTTGACCGGGCCTTGCACGGTATTGACCGGTGCGCTGAAGACCACGGTGTCGAATTCCTTGACCATCTGGCCTGGACCGAACGAACCGAGGTTGCCACCGTCACGGCTCGACGGGCAAGTGGAGTTGGCTTTGGCAATGGCAGCGAAATCAGCGCCGGCTTCGATTTGGGCTTTCAGTTCGTTGCACTTGGCTTCTGTGGCAACCAGGATGTGGCGGGCAGTGGCTTTGGCCATGAGAAAAATCTCCATTCAATGTTCAGGTAAGGTGTTGAGCCTACCGGATTCAGTGACCTATTTCTCGTCAAAGTTCGGTCAATCGATTGCCGGTTTTCACCTCATCTTGCCGTTGTTCGAAAAAGACCTGCTTAAAGGCCAACGCTTTTCAAGCGTTCGGCATGCAGCAGATACAACTCGATGGGGTCGATGCCTTTGCGAACCAGACCTGCCGTTTGATTGATCGCATCCAGATGGTCCATCGGGTAATCGGAGCGCAGGACGGTGCCCAGGTGCGAGCTGTAGCGGCCGACCATCCCGTCATTTTGCTCGGACTCGCGGGTGAAAAACCTGGAAAACCCCCGACAAAAAGCATGCAGTGGATCGAGCGCATGCAGCCCTGCATCCAGCAGATTGCCTTGCAACGTGCCACTCCAGGAGTAATAACGAACGCCGTTGACCTGTTCTTCGCCGTTGCCACCCCAGGTCTTCGGCAGGCCTTGAGGGTATTTGGCATTGAAGGCCGCGACGCCTTCAGTCGTTAAAGCGTTGAGGGCGGCGACGGCGTTCTGCGGGATTTTCGGGTTGCCACTGATAAACGACAGGAATTCGACGAACAGTGTCGAGACTGCCACCGCGGCATGTTCTGGCAGGTGCCCGGGGGTCAATGCCTTGCGCAAGCAGTCGGCGAGCTCGGAGCCATGGTTCGGTCCGCTGACCGAGGTCACCGAAGCGACGTTTTGGGGCGCTATCGCTGCGGCATAACGAGCGGTCAGTGCACCTTGGCTATGGCCGATCAGATTGACTTTGCTCGCGCCGGTGCCTGCCAGCACCCGGTCGATTTGCGTCAGCAGTTGCTCGCCACGGACCTCATTGCAGTGAGCGGCCGAGAGGTGGGGTATGAACACTTGTGCGCCAGTGTTCCTCAGTGCCTGTTTCACGCCATGGAAGAGTTCCAGTTTGCCGATGCTTTCGAAACCGAAGAGGCCGTGGACCAGCAGGATAGGGTGCTGCGTGATTGCATTCCGTTGCATGTGCGTACCTGTATTCCGTAGTTCGAGTGAGGGTTCACGTCTTCACTCTAATGCAGGCCGGTAGGCGAGCGCTGTGCGAAAAAACCGCTGTAAACAGTTGAAAACGGAATAAAAATGGCGGGAAAGATCAGATATTGACGAGGCATTGCTCGGAACATTTCGACATCTTCATGTGGGGGATGAAGCTCAACAGCGGCTTTCGTCCTACCCGAGTCAGCTCATTGGCCTCTTTGTTTTAGAGGGAGAGCTGACATCAACAGGCTGACATTTAGGCTCCAATAGATCCATTCAACGCCGCTTCCAAACTATCGGGCAGCGTTTTTCCAAGGAAAGGAGAAGGTGAATGGGTACAGATACCGTGTGTGGCGATAGCGTTTCTAAAAAGGCTGTACCAGAGTGCACCGAGAGGCAGCGCATTCATGTCGGCCAGCTTGCTGAGCCGATTTTGATTGCGCCCAGGAAGGAAGACACGCGACTCCTTCAGCACCGTGTCCTCGACCCCTCCCAAAACCGTGCGGTGCTCAACGTCGAACCCTACCCGGGCATGGCCTGCGGAGACAGGATCGTGCTGTCGTGGAGTGGCATCGATGCTGATGGTGCTGCTTATTTTCACAAGACAGAGCGTTTTGTCAGCAACGCTCAGGTTGGCAAGAAAATTGTGTTCATTGTTCGTGCCCCCCATATTGCAGCGCTCGATGGCGGCTCACTTGAGGTGTATTACACCTTGAGCAGTGCCGAATTGAGCGGCCCCGTTGAATCCCGGCGACTGCAATTGGAGGTGGGAGATGTCAGGCAAGAGTTGCTTGCGGCGCTGGTGGGTGACGCCATAGGCGGCTGGCTTGCTCCCGGGCGGGTCGCTGAAGGGACGAAAGTCACCATTCGCCCCTACGCCAGAATGGCAGTGGGCGACACGGTGTTTTTGTCGTGGGCAGGCAACACGCCGAATCATGCTTTCAGTGATTCGTTGAGCATTGAACACTTTGCTGTCGGGAGCGATATCTCGTTCTGGGTTGATCCGCACTACGTCACGCCGAATCCTGGTTCAGTCGTCACGCTCAGTTACTTTGTCGAGCATCCTGGCCAGGCCAAGCGTTATTCGGAGCACACACAGATAATGATTGGTGTCCGCGAGCGGCTACCGCTCGCGATACCCGATGTGCTGGAGGCTGATGATGGGGAGTTGGACCTGCGAGATGCGCTGGATGGTGTCACGGTCGTGATCGATGAGCCAGATGTCGGGCAGGGGGAACTGGTTTACCTGAAATGCGACGGTGCTAACTTCAGTCATCGCGATAACAAAGAAGCCTCGGGTGATGCAGCGACAGTTTTCATCGTGCCTTACCGCTTTTGGCGAGAGCATCAAGACTCTACGGTTCGGGTGAGTTATAGCGTCGAGCGCCTCGATGACACGAGTCAGGCGTCGGATGTGCTGGAGATGTATGTTCGTTCAGGTGACCTGCCGCTGTAGCCAGACTCTGGGCCATGCTGCCGCTCCGGATATTCACAGGGAGCGGCAGTGCAGGGTGGTGATCGCTCGTGTTGCAGGGGCGATCAGACGTTCACTTTCGTTTCGTGGCCAGGCCCGCGCAGTTGCAGGCTGGCGTTGCGCAACAACTGCTCGGTCGCCTCCCAGCCCAGGCAGCCGTCAGTCACCGACACCCCATAGCGCAGAGTCTTGCTCAACGGTTGGCAGCCCTCGAACAAATGGCTTTCAAGCATCATGCCGATCAGCGAGTGATTGCCGCCCAGGCGTTGCTCAAGCACTTCGTTGAACACGGCAGGCTGGCGTAGCGGGTCTTTACCGCTGTTGGCGTGACTGCAATCGACCATGATCCGCGAGGCAATCTTCAGCTTCTGCAAGTCAGCCTGTATGTGCGCGACGCTCTGGACGTCATAGTTTGGCCCGCGATGCCCGCCGCGCAGTACCAGATGCGTATCCGGGTTGCCCTGAGTCTGAATGATTGCCGGGTGCCCCTGGCTGTCGACACCGAAGTGCCGATGCGGATGAGCTGCCGAGCGCATGGCATCGGTGGCGACGCCGACACCGCCATCGGTGCCGTTCTTGAAACCGACCGGCATGCTCAGGCCGCTGGCCATCTCACGGTGAATCTGTGATTCGGTGGTGCGCGCGCCGATGGCGACCCAGCTCAACAGGTCATCGAAGTAGCTGGCGGCCATCGGTTGCAGCAGTTCAGTGGCGATTGGCAAACCGAGGCGAAGCATTTCGCGCATCAATTCGCGGGAGAGGGTCAAGCCACCGACCATGTCGTCGCTGCCATCCAGGTGCGGGTCGTAGGCGAGGCCTTTCCAGCCCACCGTGGTGCGAGGCTTTTCGATGTAGGCGCGCATCACCACGAGCATTTCATCGCTGACGTCGGCCGCAAGCCGGGCGAGCTTGCCTGCGTATTCGAGGGCGGATTGCGGATCGTGAATCGAGCAAGGGCCGACGACGACCAGCAGACGGGAGTCTTCACCGTTGAGAATCGCGCGGACCGCTTCGCGGTGGGCAGCGACCTGTTGGGTCAGTGCGTGAGTGAGTGGCAATTGGTGCTTGAGTTGCAGCGAACTGGGCAAACGCTGGGTCAGCGCTTCATTGGCCGGGCTCAAGGTGGACAGCGGCAAAGCAGAGATGGACGAGTTCATATTCGGGCTTCCTGGGCTGGCGGCGGGTTTTGTCCCGCGCGCTCGGCCCTACTGGGGTGTTCGACAATTGGCCGGGTTGGCTTCGAGTGTGTGCATGCCACCTGTGGGTGACCGATCGGAGGCGGCAGGCTGTCCCGAGCGGAGGCTGGTAAATCGCCAGGCGGAAAAACTGTCGTAACGGTAATAAGTGGCGTAGTTCATGTCGTGATTCCTTGAAGTCAGTGATGTCGCTAAAAATGTGTGGGGCTGAAAAAACAAAACCCCCGGTCGGGAGGCCGACCGGGGGTTGAGAATTCTCTGGTAGGCGACCCCTTGAGTAGTGGGCGCCGTGTGGGTATCAGGCGCGCCAGTGGCTAAACCAATACCCAAAATAAAAGTTTACCGGTGCGCAGACGCCATTCACCCGTGCAGCCGCAACCGAGCGCGGGGCGCTGGCGATACGAAGCTGTGAAGGGGTATGCGGCATGGTCTGTCTCCGATGAATGCGCCGAGCTTACTAGAGGCGGGCGTGCAGATTCAATCAGTAAATGCTATCGGCTCGCAGGTGAATTTCTATGGCTTAAGCACGGCGAAGCTTTGTGCCACACTTCGTGATTGCTCGCGGACATTCATCAAGGACAACGCAGATGACGACACTGACCATCGCCGCCGCGCAATCGATCTCGATTGCCGGGGATCTTCGCGCCAATATTGCCCGGCACCAGCACTTCATCCAGGTCGCAGCCGGGCAGGGCGTGCAACTGTTGGTGTTCCCCGAGTTATCACTCACAGGGTATGAGCGCGGATTGGCGGCGGAACTGGCGATCGCACCGGATGCAGCGGTCTTGCAGCCACTGCGGGATTTGGCTCGAGAGTTGGGTGTCACCACCGTCGTTGGAATGCCGATTCGTCTGTCGGCCGATGCACCGGTACTGATTGGCGCGCTGGTACTGGCTGCCGATGGTTCGCTGGGGGTCTACAGCAAGCAGCATCTGCATTCGGGCGAGGAGGTGGCGTTTGCACCGGGCTCGGGCGGTTCGTTGCTGACGATGGGTGACGATACGATCGCGTTGGCGGTGTGTGCGGACTTTTCGCATGCCAGTCATGCCGCTGCGGCTGCTGACAAGGGGGCAAACCTCTACGCCGCCGGCGTGCTGATTACCGAAGGTGGCTATGCCCCGGACACCGCATTGCTGCAAGGTTATGCCAGCGAGCACTCGATGGTGGTGTTGATGGCCAATCATGGCGGTGCAACGGGCGGCTGGGAGTCGGCAGGGCGCAGCGCAATTTGGGCGACGGACGGTTCGCTGATCAACGCTGCCCCGGGAACCGGGGATTTACTGGTGATTGCCCGCCGAAATAGCGGTGAGTGGAGCGGCGAGGTTTTACCCGTGGCCAGTGTATGAGGAGGGCAGATGGATTTTGAGCTGCGACTGGCCTCGACGGAGCATTTGCCGTTTGCGCGAGCGTTGACCTGCCAAACCATGCTTGGCTACTACATTCGGCATGACCTGCCGTGGATCGACGAGGCGTTCGATGTGTCCTGGGCGGGTCGGGAAAACTGGCTGATTTGCCAAAATGCATCGGTGCTGGGTTTTACCAGTCTGAGCCGCGACTCGAAGGCCCTGTACATTCGCGAATTGCATGTGGTCGAGGCCTCTCGCGGTCAGGGCGTTGGCACCTGGACCCTCGAGCAGGTGTATTCGAAAGCCTGTGCAGAGCGACGTCCGGCGTTGCGTTTGACGGTGTTCAAGGACAATCCCGCCCAAGCGCTTTATCAGCGCTTGGGCCTGGAGATTGTCGGGCAGGACGACTGTTTCCTGAGGATGGAGCGTAAATGTCTGCGCTGAAACGTCTGCAAAGCCTGTAGCTCAAGCTATTCAAGACGAATTGAAACTTTTTATATAGCGCTTGCTGCTAGGTCTGCCGGATGCTTTTTGCTAAGGTGTTCGGCAACCAATAAGACCATTATCGCGAGGTGTCTGCTTGATTAGGGTGCTAGTAGTCGATGACCATGATCTCGTTCGTACCGGTATTACACGAATGTTGGCTGACATCGATGGTCTGCAAGTAGTCGGCCAGGCTGAGTCGGGGGAGGAATCCCTGCTTAAAGCGCGTGAGTTGAAACCGGATGTGGTGCTGATGGACGTCAAGATGCCCGGGATCGGCGGTCTTGAAGCCACGCGCAAGTTGTTGCGCAGCCACCCGGACATCAAAGTCGTCGCCGTAACCGTGTGCGAGGAAGATCCGTTTCCTACCCGACTGTTACAGGCAGGTGCCGCGGGCTATCTGACCAAGGGCGCAGGGCTTAATGAAATGGTGCAGGCGATTCGCCAGGTATTTGCCGGACAGCGTTATATCAGTCCGCAAATTGCCCAGCAGTTGGCGATAAAATCGTTCCAGCCGAGCAATGATTCGCCTTTCGACGCACTGTCAGAGCGGGAGATCCAGATCGCGCTGATGATTGTCGGCTGCCAGAAGGTCCAGATCATTTCCGACAAACTATGCCTGTCGCCAAAAACCGTGAACACCTACCGTTACCGCATTTTCGAGAAGCTTTCGATCAGCAGCGATGTTGAGTTGACGCTGTTGGCGGTTCGTCACGGCATGGTCGATGCCAGCCTCTGACAATGACCGACACGTTTGATCCAAGCGCCTTTCTTTCGACCGTCAGTGGGCGCCCCGGTGTGTATCGCATGTTCGACAGCGATGCGCGCCTGCTGTACGTGGGCAAAGCCAAGAACCTGAAGAAACGTCTGGCGAGTTATTTCCGCAAGACCGGCCTGGCACCCAAAACGGCTGCATTGGTTGGCCGGATTGCCCAAATTGAAACTACCATCACCGCCAACGAAACCGAAGCGCTGCTGCTTGAGCAGACGCTGATCAAGGAATGGCGGCCGCCTTACAATATCCTCCTGCGAGACGACAAGTCCTATCCGTACGTGTTTCTTTCGGATGGCGATTTTCCACGCCTGAGCATCCATCGCGGTGCGAAAAAGCTGAAGGGCAAGTACTTCGGTCCTTACCCGAGTGCCGGTGCGATTCGTGAAAGCCTGAGCCTGCTGCAAAAGACCTTTTTTGTTCGTCAGTGCGAAGACAGCTACTACAAGAACCGTACGCGACCGTGCTTGCAGTACCAGATCAAACGGTGCAAGGCACCTTGTGTCGGCCTGGTCGAACCGCAAGTGTACGCCGAGGATGTGCGTCATTCGGTGATGTTCCTCGAAGGTCGCAGCAATGCGCTGACAGACGAGCTGTCTGCAGGCATGGAGCAGGCGGCGAGCACCCTCGATTTCGAGCGGGCGGCCGAGCTGCGGGATCAGATTTCCCTGCTGCGCCGGGTGCAGGATCAACAGAGCATGGAAGGCGGAACGGGGGATGTCGATGTCATCGCGGCATTCATCAACCCGGGTGGTGCCTGTGTTCATTTGATCAGTGTGCGCGGCGGACGGGTGCTGGGCAGCAAGAACTTTTTCCCGCAGGTGGGTATTGAGGAGGATGTTGCCGAGGTAATGGCGGCGTTTCTTGGCCAGTACTTCATCAGCAGTCCCGAACGCGACTTGCCGAGCGAGTTGATCGTCAATGTGGTCCACGAAGACTTTCCGACCCTGATCGCGGCCATTGAAGAGCTACGCGGTCGCGAGTTGACCATCAGCCATCGGGTACGCGGTACGCGAGCACGCTGGCAGCAACTGGCCGTGACCAATGCCGAGCAGGCGCTCGGGGCGCGTCTGGCCAATCGTCAGCATGTTGCCGCACGGTTTGAAGCCTTGGCGCAAGTGCTTGATCTGGATGAGCCGCCGCAACGGCTGGAATGCTATGACATCAGTCACTCGAGCGGCGAAGCGACGGTGGCGTCTTGCGTGGTGTTTGGCCCGGAAGGACCGCTGAAGTCCGACTACCGCCGCTACAATATTGAAGGTGTCACGCCGGGCGATGACTACGCGGCGATGCATCAGGCGCTGACTCGACGCTTCAGCAAGCTGAAGGACGGCGAAGGCAAGTTGCCGGACATCCTGCTGGTGGACGGCGGCAAGGGGCAGTTGTCCATGGCGCGTGATGTGCTCAACGAGTTGGCCGTGCCTGACCTGATTCTTCTGGGCGTGGCCAAGGGGGCGACGCGCAAGGCCGGGTTTGAAACGCTGTATCTCAATGACGCCGCCCATGAGTTCACCTTGCGTGGGGATTCTCCGGCGCTGCACTTGATCCAGCAGATCCGCGATGAAGCCCACCGTTTTGCCATTACCGGTCACCGCGCGCGACGTGGCAAAACCCGCCGCACTTCAACGCTCGAAGGTGTGGCCGGGGTTGGGCCGACGCGGCGGCGTGACCTGTTGAAACATTTTGGTGGATTGCAGGAGCTGTCTCGTGCAAGCATCGAAGAGATCGCCAAAGCACCGGGGATCAGTAAAAAGCTCGCTGAGCTGATTTATGCAAACCTGCACAGCGAGTAGAATGCCCAACTCACCTCGTAGCCAGTTGTGCCGATGAATATCCCTAATCTGATCACCGTTCTACGCGTTCTGCTTATCCCGATCTTCATTTTGCTGTTTTACCTGCCGTACCAATGGAGTTACCTGGCGTCCGCCTCGGTCTTCGCGTTTGCTGCGGCTACGGACTGGCTGGACGGCTATTTGGCCCGCCGCCTGGAACAAAGCACACCGTTCGGGGCATTTCTCGATCCGGTCGCCGACAAGCTGATGGTCGCAGTGGCGCTGGTGTTGCTGGTGCAGGAGCACGGTAACGTGTGGCTGACATTGCCGGCAGCGGTCATCATCGGTCGTGAAATCGTGGTTTCCGCGCTCCGAGAGTGGATGGCTGAACTGGGCGCGCGTGCGCATGTTGCTGTCTCGAACCTGGGCAAATGGAAAACCGCTGCGCAGATGCTGGCGCTGGTGATCCTGCTGGCCAATCCGTCGGACTTCAGCTTTTGGGTTCTGGTGGGTTATACCTTGCTGATGGTCTCCGCAGGCCTGACGTTGTGGTCGATGGTGCAGTATCTGCGCGCTGCCTGGCCGCATCTGAAAACCGATGTAGAAAAAAAATAAAACTTTTTTGAATCAAGGGGTTGACGAGACTTCTAAATTCTATAAAATGCGCCACACCAAGACGCGGGAATAGCTCAGTTGGTAGAGCACGACCTTGCCAAGGTCGGGGTCGCGAGTTCGAGTCTCGTTTCCCGCTCCAAGCATTAAAAAATGGATCTCTGAAAAGAGGTCCATTTTTTCGTCCAAAGAAAAATCTTTCTTTGGCTTTTGCCGTGCGCGCCCCCCTGAAAACACTCAGATCCAGCCCCAATGAGCACATTTTCCAGTACATCAATCCGGTGCTCGGCAGATCGGTTTTCTCGTGGCGTGTACGATGGCTCTCACCCCGCGTGTCCATCGGCAGTTGGAGCGTAATGCTAGGCGCCTGGCCTCGGAAAACGCCTAAGAACCGGTTGTTCAACATTGAAAGTGGTACGCAAAGTTGAACATCGTGTTTCTGGTCGTGGGACTCGATAGTCCGGTCGGACCCAGAACCTCCCGCTTCAATTGGCCGCCGAGTCGGCTGACAGCGAGGGCGCTCAGGTTGAGATGTAGAGGGGGGGCGCCTTACCTTCGCTGTTCATGGCCCGTTAAGCTGTTGGGGCAGGTCGGTGATCAGTCGTTGGGCAGGTGCAGTTGCACTTCCATGGCGTCATGAAGGAGTCGGCCGACCTCGATCACGTCGCATCTGACGATCTGGGTTGCACGGGTTCATCCGCCGCGCCAAACAGCGCGTGCTGGTGCCTGATCTGCATGTGCAAATGCCTAAAAGGGGTTCTAGCCCCTGGGACGTCGGGCTAGTTGATCCGCGTGTGGAATGCGCCCTCACAAGAGTTGTGTCAGCGCTGACCCCTACGATGACCTCGCTTATCGACTGGGCCGAACTGCGTCGCGTGCACGATGCAAAGCGGGTCTTATAGTGCCTTTGAGGCAACATGCGCCCCTGCGTCGTCTCGCTGCCAACCGCCGCCCAATGCTTTGAACGTGGCCACTGCAGCGCGAGCCGATTCAGTTTGTGCCTGGGCTCTGCCATCAGATGCCGCTAGGAGATGTTCATCAGCATCCAGCACTTCGATCAAGCTGACCACGCCTTTTTCATAGGCGGAAAACGACGCCGCTCTGGCTTTCGCATACGCCGACTCGCCTTGGGCGAGCTGGGTCGATTGTTGCTCGCGGTTGATCCGTGCCGAAACAGCGTTTTCCACATCTTCGCAGGCCCGCAGAACGGCCTGGCGGTAAGCGGCCAAGGCTTCGGCTTCCTGGCCCTTTGCCAAATCAATCTGGGTATTGATGCGGCCAAAATCGAACAGCCTCCAGCGTAATCCCAGTGCCGCCGAAGCCTGACTGGCGCCGTTGCTGAACAGGTTTGCGCTGGATACCGAGGTAGCACTGCCGAGCAGCGCTCCCACAGACAGTTTGGGGTAGTACTCGGACATGGCTTCGCCGATGCGTGCGTTGGATGCCGCAAGCCGGCGCTCAGCGACGATCAAGTCTGGACGCCGACGCAGCAGGTCGGCCGGAGCGCCCATGTCCGAGAGGCCTGGCACATCAGGGATGGGCGCCGGCTTAGTCAACTGCGCGCTATAAGTGCCCGGCGCCTTGCCCAACATGACATCCAGCGCATTCATTGACGCGTCAAGGCCGGCTTGCAGTACCGGAACGTTAGCCTGCGCTTGATTCAGCGCGCCTTGGGTCTGGTTCAACTGCAGTTCAGCTGCCAGTCCTTTTGCATAGAGGTGTTCGATGGTGGTGAGCAGTTGTTGTCGCGTGTCTACTTGATGCCGGGCAATTTCCAGGCGTGCTTGAAGGCCACGGATGCTGATGTAAAGATCGGCTGTCTGCGCGACCACTGCCAGGCGTGTGGCAATCGCTCCGGCTTGCGAGGCCTGATAATCGGCGAAGGCGGCTTCTTTACCTCGGCGCAGCCCGCCAAACACATCCAGCTCCCAGCTGGCATTCAAATTCGCCTCATAGGCACTGCCGTAGCGATTATAGGAAGGGTCTGAATTCAGCACTTGGCCCAACGGAGTCTCCAATGACTGACGGGCTCGGGCCGCTTGACCGTTGACGGTAGCCGACGGCAGGAAGGCTGCGTTAGCTGCGCCCAAACCGGCGCGAGCCTGCTCGATCCTTGCGCTTGCCTGGGCTAAATCGAGGTTCTGTTCAAGTGCCCGATTTATCAGCTGACTGAGTACCGGGTCATCAAATGCATTCCACCAAGCGGCGAGATCGGCATTTGCGGCGCCCACTTGTCGTACCTTGGACGTTTGCGCCGAGAAATGCTCGGGCAATTCCACACTGGGTTTTGAGTAGTCGGGGCCCACTGCGCAACCTGCAACCATACCCAAACACAGTAAGACGGCGAAACGAGGAGGAGGGTGCATGCGGTACCTGCGAAAGGGGCGGTTTGTGACGATATTACAATTTGGTCACAAGTTGTCAACCACCTTTGGGATGAGTAAGCTGCTCGCATGAATCAGCCATCAGTTTCTTCGCCCAGCGCCCGTGGCCCAGCCGATCACGACATTCGAGACCAGATTGTTGCGGCGGCCAACGAGCATTTCAGTCAGTACGGTTATGGCAAAACAACGGTTTCTGACCTAGCCAAGGCCATCGGCTTTTCCAAGGCTTACATCTACAAATTCTTTGAATCCAAGCAGGCGATTGGTGAAGCAATCTGTACAAATTGCCTGACTGAAATCGTTGTGGCAGTGGAGCAGGCCATCAATGTAGACGGCATCTCGCCGACTGAACGTTTTCGGCGCCTGGTCAAAACCTTAATCGCTACAGGTGTGAGCCTGTTCTTTAACGACCGTAAACTCTACGACATCGCGGCGTTCGCCGCGTCGGAGCGCTGGCCCAGCTCACAAGTCTATGACGCTCAGCTCAAGAGCTTCGTGTTGCAAATCGTGCGTGAGGGGCGAGAGCTCGGCGAGTTTGAACGCAAGACACCGCTGGACGAGACGGTAGAGGCGATTCATCTCGCTCTGCGGCCCTTCATCAATCCTCTGCTATTGCAGCACAACCTCGATTTTGTTGAAGAAGCCCCTTCTCTCATCTCCAATCTTGTTCTGCGCAGCCTGATGCCTTAAACCTCTGCTGACGGATGCGCTGTGCATCCGTATCAGCGTGTGCGCCTGAAAAAACCAGATATCAAGCCTCTCTGCTTTGCTCGGATCAAGTGGGCGATGTTCATTCGTCTTGGTAGTGACTATTGACAGAAATGGTCACTTGAATAAGCATGATACATCCGCTACCGAGAGGTCTTTATGATCCAGCGCCACCGCATGTCACTCATTTTCATTGTCTTGTTGCCGTTTGCCCTAGCGGCCTGCAACGAGGCCACGCCTGCCGATCCTCGCCTTCAAGTGCCCTTGGTGCGCATCGGCGTGGTTCAACCCTCCGCGCCTGCAGCACGGCTATTCACCGGTATCGTCGCGGCTCGAGTTCAGAGCGATCTCGGTTTTCGGGTGCCAGGGAAAGTCTTGGAGCGCTTGGTGGACACTGGGCAGAGTGTCAAACGTGGGCAGCCACTCATGCGCATCGATGCCAACGACCTGACGCTGACCGCGAGGGCGCAGCAGGAAGCGGTGCTGGCCGCTATGGCCCGAGCCCGGCAGGCCTCCGATGATGAGTTTCGCTACCGTGATTTGGTGGCCGTCGGTGCGGTATCTGCCTCAGCTTACGCAGGGATCAAAGCGGCGGCCGACTCGGCGAAAGCTCAGCTAAACGCTGCCCAGGCCCAGGCTGATGTGGCGAAAAACGCGACCGGTTATTCGATGTTGCTGGCGGATGCTGACGGGGTGGTAGTGGATACCTTGGCGGAGCCGGGGCAGGTGGTTGGCGCAGGGCAGGTGGTGGTACGCGTTGCCCATTCAGGGCAGCGTGAGGCCGTGATCCAGTTACCCGAGACGCTACGTCCTGCGCTGGGCTCGGTGGCGACGGTTGAGCTCTACGGGCAGAACCAGCGTGCAGGCAGCGCCCGTTTACGTCAGCTGTCCGACTCTGCGGACCGACAGACCCGAACGTTTGAAGCGCGTTATGTGCTGGAGGGGGCGCTCTCCAACGCCACGCTGGGTTCGACGATCTCCGTGGTGATCGCTGAGGCGCAGGGTGTCGATGCCAAGGAATTACAGGTGCCCATCGGGGCCCTCTACGACGCCGGTAAAGGCCCGGGGGTCTGGGTGGTGGGCGGGGAACCTGAGCAGGTGGCATGGCGCCCGATCAAGGTTCGCAGCCTGAATAATGAGGCCAGCGTGCGCGTGACGGGTGATCTGCAGGTGGGTGATCGTGTTGTCGCATTGGGTGCTCACTTGCTGAGCGAGGGAGAGAAAGTCAGGACTGAACGTGTCGATGCCGCGCAAAAAACGGTGGTTGAGGTGAGTCGATGAGTGGCTTCAATCTTTCGGCGCTGGCAGTCCGCGAGCGCTCAATCACCCTGTTTTTGATCCTGCTGATTTCTGTGGGTGGCTTGTACGCCTTCTTCAAGCTGGGGCGCGCGGAAGACCCCGCATTCACCATTAAACAAATGACGGTGGTCACTGCCTGGCCTGGGGCGACGGCCCAGGAGATGCAAGACCAGGTGGTAGAAAAGCTGGAAAAACGCATGCAGGAACTGCGTTGGTACGATAGGACCGAAACCTTTACCCGGCCCGGCTTGGCATTCACCACGGTTTATCTGCTCGATAGCACGCCACCCTCAGCCGTCCAGGAGGAGTTTTACCAGGCGCGCAAGAAAGTCCTGGATGAGCAGAAGGGGTTGTCGTCTGGGGTGATCGGCCCGATGGTCAATGATGAGTATTCCGATGTCACCTTCGCGCTCTATGCGCTCAAGGCCAAGGGCGAGCCGCAGCGTTTGGTGGTGCGCGAAGCCGAGAGTTTGCGCCAGCGTTTGCTGCATGTGGCGGGTGTGAAGAAGGTCAACATCATCGGTGAACAGGCCGAGCGCATTTTTGTCGAGCTGTCCTACGAGCGTCTGGCGACACTGGGCATTTCCGCACGAGACATCTTCAGTGCGTTGAACACGCAGAACATGATAACGCCGGCCGGCTCAGTTGAAGCGAAGGGCCCACAGGTTTTCATCCGCCTGGATGGCGCGTTTGATGACCTGCAGAAGATTCGTAATACCCCACTGACGGTGCAGGGCAGAACCCTCAAGTTGTCCGATGTGGCTGAGGTCAAGCGCGGTTATGAGGACCCCGCGACATTCCTGGTACGCAACAATGGCGAGCCCGCATTGTTGCTCGGCGTGGTCATGCGCGATGGCTGGAACGGCCTGGATCTGGGGAAGTCGCTGGAGGCCGAGGCAACAGCGATCAACGAGCAGATGCCTTTGGGCATGAGCCTGACCAAGGTCACGGATCAGGCGGTGAATATTGGCGCCTCCGTCAACGAGTTCATGGTGAAGTTTTTTGCTGCCTTGGGCGTGGTGCTGCTGGTGTGTTTTCTCAGCATGGGCTGGCGTGTCGGCGTTGTGGTTGCCGCGGCGGTGCCGCTGACCCTGGCGGCCGTGTTCATTGTCATGGCGGCCACGGGCAAAGACTTCGATCGAATTACCCTGGGCTCTTTGATTCTGGCGCTGGGACTGCTGGTGGACGATGCAATCATTGCCATTGAAATGATGGTGGTGAAGATGGAGGAGGGCTACGACCGAATCAAGGCCTCCGCTTATGCCTGGAGCCACACGGCCGCGCCGATGTTGTCGGGGACGTTGGTGACGGCGATCGGCTTTATGCCCAACGGATTTGCCAAGTCGACCGCTGGTGAGTACACCGCGAACATGTTCTGGATCGTTGGCATTGCGCTGATTACTTCCTGGGTAGTGGCCGTGGTGTTTACCCCTTACCTGGGCGTCAAACTGCTGCCGCAGATCAAGGTGCCTGAAGGCGGGCATACGGCGATTTACGGTGCACCGAACTACCAGCGTTTCAGGCGCCTGCTGGGCAGTGTGATCCGCCGCAAAGGCCTGGTAGCGACATCCGTCGTGGGCTTGTTTGTTGTTGCGATTCTGGGCATGGGCGTGGTCAAGAAGCAGTTCTTTCCAACGTCCGACCGACCTGAGGTGCTGGTTGAGGTGCAGATGCCTTACGGCACCTCTATCGAACAGACTGATGTGGCGGCGGCCAAGGTCGAGGCGTGGTTGGCTCAGCAGCCGGAAGCCAAGATCGTCACCGCTTACATTGGCCAGGGCGCGCCGCGCTTCTACTTGGCGATGGCCCCTGAGCTACCCGATCCATCCTTCGCAAAAATCGTCGTCCTGACCGCGAGTCAGCAAGAGCGCGAGGCGCTCAAGCTCCGCCTCAGGCAAGCCGCAGCCGATGGTTTGGCGCCTGAAGCCCGGGTGCGGGTGACGCAGTTGGTATTTGGTCCTTACTCACCGTATCCGGTGGCCTTTCGGGTGATGGGCGCCGACCCCGCAGTGTTGCGGGATATCGCCGCGCAGGTGCGTGAGGTCATGACCGCCAGCCCCATGATGAGGACCGTCAACACCGACTTGGGCGAGCGCGCGCCGGCACTTCATCTCACGCTGGATCAGGATCGCCTGCAAGCATTCGGCTTGACCTCGACCGATGTCGCGCAACAGCTGCAATTTCTGCTCACGGGGGTGCCTGTCACCGAGGTGCGTGAGGACATTCGTTCGGTTCAGGTGGTCGCTCGCTCCGCTGGGGAGACGCGTCTGGATCCATCGAAAATTGCCGCCTTCACGCTGACCGGCGCCCAAGGCCAGCGCGTGTCGCTGTCCCAGGTAGGGGCGGTGGATGTGCGCATGGAGGAGCCCATTCTGCGGCGTCGTGATCGGACGCCGACCATTACCGTGCGCGGTGACGTGGCTGAAGGTCTTCAGCCTCCCGATGTCTCCAACGCCTTGATAACGCAGTTGCAGCCCATCATCGAAAAACTGCCGGCGGGCTACCGCATTGAGTTTGCCGGCTCGATCGAGGAGTCGGGTAAAGCGAACAAGGCATTGCTGCCGTTGTTCCCGATCATGATTGCGCTGATGTTGCTGACCATCATCATTCAGGTGCGCTCGATGTCGGCAATGATGATGGTGTTCGCCACCGCGCCTTTGGGCCTGATTGGTGTGGTGCCAATTCTGCTGCTGTTCCAGCAGCCGTTCGGGATCAACGCCTTGGTGGGACTGATTGCATTGTCAGGGATTCTGATGCGCAACACGCTGATCCTCATCGGCCAGATTCACTCCAATGAGCAAGCCGGCCTGTCGCCTTACAACGCAGTGGTCGAAGCCACTGTGCAGCGCGCGAGGCCCGTGATTCTCACGGCGTTGGCGGCGATGTTGGCGTTCATTCCGCTGACCCATTCGGTGTTCTGGGGAACGTTGGCCTACACACTGATTGGCGGTACGTTTGCCGGCACCGTGCTGACCTTGGTGTTCCTGCCAGCGATGTACGCCCTCTGGTTCAAGATCAAGTCTGAAGCCTCACAGGAATTCTCGACGCATGTACGTCCTGTCTGATTGAGCGGGCAAACGTTCGCTTGGGCGAGCGTTACGCCCTCTCAAGGCTGGCCGAAGACAATACGAAATCATGGCCCTGATAAACGGGGCCATGACGAAGAGAGCATCCCGGCACATCACCTCGGCTGCAATGAATCGCTCAGGTTTAAGCCACCCCATCACCTTTGCGGGGCTTTTCGGCCTCGTGGATTTGGTTTCACGGGGACGCTTTTCCCGTACTCGCTCCACCAGGTGGCGAGTGCCTCCATCGTCGGTCCGAGTGCACGCGCCTTGGCTGTCATCTCATATTCGACGCGCGGTGGTACTTCCGCGAAGACTGTTCGCGAGATCAGGCCATCGTTTTCAAGCTCTCGGAGTTGCGCCGTCAGCATGTGTTGCGTGATGCCGCTAATCGCCTTGCGCAGTTCTCCGAAACGATAGATTCGCTGGTTCAACAACCACATGATTTCCAGTTTCCACTTGCCTGAGAGCAGCGCAAATGCGCGGCGCATTTCCTCGTGCATGTTGATCTGAGCGTCATTATTAGTCTGGTTTTCCATACTAAGCACCACTTTTTCATCCTGCTTGTGGGTTTTCATGTTAGGCGACATCTTTGACCTGAGTCGACGCAAAAATCGCCTGCTTAGGAAAACCTCATGATCGAAAACTACATTTATTGGATCAGCACGGCGCTACTGTCGCTGCTCTATTTCGCTTCTGCCTCCCTGTACATCGCCAAAGCAGACTATGTTCGAAATGCACAGGCGGAGTTGGGTTATTCAGCCTCCCACCTGGTGCCCTTCATGATCATGGTCAAGGTACTGGGTCCTGCTGCGATTCTGTGGCGCTTTAACGTGGCGCTCAGTGATCTTGCCTATGCAGGCATGTTTTATCACCTGCTGCTCTCCGCCCTGGCACACCTGGGTGTTCGCAAGCCCAAGGGTTCTCTCCCGGCAGTCGTAGCACTGATCCTCCTGGCGGCCTCCTTCATGACACAAAACGCTGTTCGCGATCTTCCGTCGCCTTACGCACCGCCGACGGCGGTCATCCAAACGCCTCTTGAATAAAGGAGATTTATATGACTCGACTCAGTGGAAAAGTGGCCATTGTCACCGGCGCCGGCCGTGGCATCGGCCGAGCCACCGCCAAGCTTTTTGCGGTGCAAGGCGCGAAGGTGGCGGTCGTTTCACGCACGGCAGAAAATGTCGACCAGGTGGTTGCCGATATCCAGGTCGCGGGCGGCATCGCTCTCGGAATCGTCTGTGATATCGCTGATCCTGATCAAGTTACTGCCACCGTTGATAAAGTGGTGGCTGCCTATGGCCGGATCGATATTCTGGTGAACAATGCTTTCGACCCCTCCGTGGTTTTTTCATCCGTGGTCGAGCTGTCGGCTGAGCAGTTGCAACGTAATTTCGAGATGGGGCCGATCGCCTATCTGCGCACTATGCAAGCGTGCTACCCCCACCTCAAAGCTAGTGGTGAGGGAAGAGTTATCAACTTTGCGTCACTGGCCGGTGTCCTCGGAATGCAGGGCTACGCCCCCTACAACATGGCGAAGGAAGCGGTACGAGCCTTGACTCGTTCAGCGGCGAGGGAATGGGGTGCTGACAACATAACGGTGAATAATGTCATGCCGGTCGCAGACACTTGGGGTACTGCGGCCGATGTGCCTGCACCCACTAACGTACTTGGCCGTTATGGATCACCCGAAGAGGACATTGCGCCGGTTGTGTTATTCCTCGCCAGCAAGGATGGGCAATTTTTGACGGGGTATAGCCTGACACCTGACGGAGGCCAAATCATCGACAGCGCACGCTGATTTTACCGTCCAGCCTGTGAACGATTGCTCCACCGGAACCACAAGAAACGCCTTGGCGTGTCTTGTGGTTTTTTCATGCGATGTTCACCGATGCAACCGGCTCCCGCGTGGCTGCGCGTGCAGCCAGGAGGGCAAGAGCAGCCGCCACGCCCAGCAACGCGGCGCTCAACTCGAAGGTCGCTCGATAGCCGCTCGAGTCAAACACCAGCCCGCCAACGGTTGCACCCGAGGCAATGGCCAGTTGGATGATCGCCACCATTAAGCCGCCTCCCGCTTCAGCAGCCTCTGGCAATGTTCTGGTCAGCCATGTCCACCATCCCACCGGGGCCGCCGTTGCAACTAGCCCCCAGAGACCCAACAAGACAGTGGTGGCCGCCGCCGAGCTGCCGAATGAAACGAGCGCCAGTGCGATCATTGCCATCAAAATCGGTATGACGATGAGGGTGCGATGCAGGCCATTTTTCAAGAAGGCTTCAATCAGGAAGGTTCCCGCGAGGCCCGCCAGACCCAGGACGAGCAACATCAGCGACAGCATGGAAACACTGACGTGCGTGATCGTTTCAAGGAACGGGCGCAGGTAGGTAAACAGCATGAACTGACCCATGAAAAAGACACTGACCGCCACCATGCCTAACGCGACCGGTAGGCTTTTCATCAGCCTGAAGACATTCCCAGTGCCTGAACCACTTTGCGACTTCATCGCCGGAAGGCTAAACAGAAGCCAGACAGAGGCGATTACCGCGACCGGGATGACGCACAAAAATGCACCGCGCCAGCCGATCAACGCGCCAAGGAAACTGCCCAACGGCGCTGCAATCACTGTTGCCAGAGCGTTGCCGCCGTTGACGATTGCCATGGCGCGAGTGATCTGGTCTTCAGGCACCAGGCGCATGGCGGTCGCCGCCGACAGCGACCAGAAGCCGCCTATTGCTACCCCGATCAGCGTGCGGCCGGCCATGAACACCCAGTAGTTCGGCGCGAACGCGACCACTGTTCCCGAAATGATCATCAGCACAGTCAGTGACAACAGCAGAGGTTTGCGGTCGACCCGCGCCGCCACCGAAGCGGTCAGGAGGCTGGCGAACAGCGCAAACAGCCCAGAGACTGAAATGCCCTGGCCCGCTTGCCCTTCGGTGATATGCAGATCGGCCGCAATCGGTGTCAGCAGGCTCACGGGCATGAACTCCGATGCCACCAGAACGAAGGCGGCAAGCGACATGGCGAACACGGCGCCCCATGATTGTTCAGGATTTCGCGGGGCTGAGAGCGTATGTTGGATCATTGATTGAATCCTGTAATGCGCGAAGCGTCGCGGCCCCGGGAACAGGGCCGCGCGTGAGAACGGGTGCCCGGCCAGGGCACCGTGCCGCTACTTCAGGTTGCTTTTGAAGAACGAGGTCAACTTGGTGAATGGAATGAGGTTGACCCGATCGTAAAGATCCACATGGCCGGCATCCGGAATGATGAGCAATTCTTTAGGTTCTGCCGCGCGTTTGTACGCATCCTCACTGAACTCGAGTGAGTGTGCCTGGGCGCCAGCAATGAACAGCAGTGGGCGAGGGGAGATCGTCTCGATGTCGTTGAACGGATAGAAGTTCATGAATTTCACGTTGCTGGTCAGTGTCGGCATGGTGGTTGTTTGCGCCGACGCGCCGGCAGGGGTGACCTCACCACGCGGTGTGCGATAGAAATCGTAGAACTCGTCACCCACGGCGTTGCCAGTTAGCTTCAGTGGTGAGCCGCTGGTATAGCGGGTCTGCCCACCTTGGAACTCTACATCGCGCTGTTGCACCGCTTCACGAATGATCTGCTGGCGTTGTTCAGCCGTTACGCCGTGCTTGAGGCCGTTACGATTGGCCGCGCCCATGTCGTACATGCTGACGGTGGCGATGGCCTTGAGACGTGGATCAATCTTGGCCGCACTGATGGCGAAACTGCCGCTGCCACAGATGCCGATGACGCCGATACGCTCATGATCAACTATCGGTCGAGTGCCGAGAAAGTCTACGGCGGCACTGAAGTTTTCGGCGTAGATATCAGGCGAGACCGCTTGGCGAGGTGTGCCCTCACTTTCGCCCCAGAAGGACAAGTCCAGCGACAGTGTGACAAATCCCTGCTCGGCCATTTTTGTGGCGTAGAGGTTTGCGCTTTGCTCCTTTACCGCGCCCATGGGGTGGCCAACGATGATGGCGGCGTTTTTCGTTTTCGGGTCGAGGTCTTTCGGGGTGAACAAGTTGCCCGCGACTTTCATTCCGTATTGATTGTTGAAGGTGATCTTGTCCACCGTCACCTTGTCGCTTTTGTAGAAGTTGTCTGCGCCGTTTGACATCTCGGCTCCCATTGAAGAAAAAGAGGTAACAAGTAGCCCGAAGGCGAGAAAAATACCTTTCACTGGATCGTCCTTTCGGTTGAGTCGTTATTTGCTGGAGTCTTCCGCTTGGCCAGCCAATGTGGCGTTGTCGATCACGAAGCGATACTTGACGTCACCCTTGAGCATCCGTTCGTAGGCATCGTTGATCTGATCGGCTCGAACCAGTTCGATGTCGGCGACGATGCCGTGCTCGGCGCAGAAATCCAGCATCTCCTGCGTTTCAGGGATGCCGCCGATCATCGAGCCGGCAATCGTTCGTCGTTTCATGATCAGGTTGAACACATTGGGCGATGGATGCGGCGAGGCGGGCGCACCGACCAGGGTCAGCGCACCATCGCGCTTGAGTAGAACGAGGAAGGCTCGAGATCGTGGGGGGCCGCGACGGTGTTCAGAATGAAATCAAAGCTCCGGGCGTGCGCGGCCATCTCTTCAGCATTGCGCGACACGACAACCTCGTCGGCGCCCAGTTGCTTCGCCGCCTCGCGCTTGGATTCAGAGGTGGTGAACGCCACGACGTGGGCGCCCATCGCGTGGGCCAGCTTGATGCCCATGTGGCCCAGGCCACCGATGCCGACCACGCCGATTTTCTTGCCCGGCCCGGCGTTCCAGTGACGTAATGGAGAATAGGTGGTGATGCCCGCACACAGCAGCGGTGCGACGGCGGCCAGTTGTGCTTCGGGATGGCGGATACGCAGAACATAACGTTCATGCACCACGATGTTTTGCGAGTAGCCGCCGAGCGTCCAGCCGGGCTCGTCCGGGGTCGGGAAGTTGTAGGTGCCGATCATGCCATCGCAGTAGTTTTCCAGACCGGTTTCACAATCGTCACAGTGTTTGCAGCTGTCGACGATGCAACCAACACCGACCAGGTCTCCAACAGTGAAATCCGAAACATGCGCACCCACCGCCGATACACGGCCGACAATTTCGTGCCCCGGTACGCAAGGAAACTGAGTGCCTGCCCATTCGGCACGCACCTGATGCAAGTCCGAATGGCAGATACCGCAGAAGGCGATATCGATCTGAACGTCATGGGCGGCGGGGGAACGGCGACTGATCTGCAAAGGCTCAAGGGGGTTGTCGCCCGCATGAGCACCATAGGCTTGTACAAGCATGGGAGAGTCCTCGAGGGTATGTCGGATGAACATTCTCCCGCTCTACCCAGAGGCTCTGTAGTGCAATCCGCTGGATTACTTGCCTGATTCTATGAGTCTGCGTTCTATTGCAGGACGGTTGCGTGCGGGCGAGTTAGAGTTCAGCGAAGAGGTACGAGAGGAACATGATGACCCAACACGAAACCGCCACATCGCCCCAGGAGGCGCTCGCCCAGGTCATTGGTTCGCAGGTTTTGAAACCCGGTGACTACGGAACCTCGATTGCGGGCCTCGGCTTCTTTAGGCGCGAACACCCGTCGCCGCCCGTTGTTTGCATGGTCGAACCGAGCATCATTCTTGTCGCCCAAGGCGAGAAACAGCTGTGGGTAGGCGGTGAGGGTTATCCGTATGACACCTCACGTTTTCTGGTCACCTCACTGGATTTGCCGGCCAACTCGGAGGTGCTCGCGGCGAGCCCGGAACAACCGTGCCTGGGGCTGACGTTCAAGCTCGATTTGCGCATGCTGGCAGAGCTGATAGCGCAGAGTGACCTACCGCCCACCCGTGAACGCTCCATCGCGAAAGGGGTAGGCATCGGTTCAGTGACCGCAGCCATGCTTGCGCCGTTCGAGCGCTTGTTGGCGCTGCTCGATGAGCCGGAAGCTATTCCTGTTCTCGCCCCTTTGATCCAGCGTGAAATTCACTACCGTCTCTTGAAAAGTGATCAGGCGGGCAGGTTGCGACAAATCACTTCTGTCGATGGCCAGGGCTATCGAATCGCCAAAGCCATCGATTGGCTGAAGTTGAATTACACCTCGGCCCTTCGTGTCGACGAACTTGCCGCCCGGGTACAGATGAGCACGCCGACCTTTCACCACCATTTCCGCCAGCTCACCGCGATGAGCCCGTTGCAGTACCAAAAATGGCTACGGCTAAACGAGGCGAGGCGCTTGATGCTCAATGAGCATCAGGATGTATCGAGTGCGGCGTTCAAAGTCGGTTATGAGAGCCCTTCGCAGTTCAGCCGCGAATACAGCCGACTGTTTGGAGTCGCGCCTAAACGAGATATCGCAGTGTTGCGAGGGGCAGGCTAGCGACATGGTGAGGTCATTCAAAAATGGTGGTTGGTCCACGAGCGAATACTCCGCCCAAGATGTGAGGGAGCTATTTATAAAACGGAAAAAACCATTAACAATCAGGCTTTTATGTAAAAAATAGCCGGATGCGATGGGCTACACCTAACGGTTTTTTTGCCCCCAAACGGATCTCCGACGGAGAGCTACCAAACCAGCGTTTGCAAGAACGTGCCCGGAGAAACCCACGGCGATTCAAGGCAAACACCTTGCGCTACGTTTTATGGATGACCGCCAAACCATGGAGGTCGGAATGAGCCACCTCCCGACCTCCATGCGTCGCGCCTTTTTTCGCCCGAAGATTACTCCGCCGACGTTTGCAGTACCTCAACCCATAACGCACCTTTTCCCGACGCCGCTTCACCGACACGTTTCAAGGCGCCGTTGTTGCTGACCGCGTAAGTGCCGACTTTTTCGCTTTTCTCACCCGTTACCAGCAACCAGTGCCCGTTGGGTGAAAAAGCGATATTGCGTGGCTGCTTCTCTTCCACCGGATAGTTCTCAAGAAAGCTCAAGCCGCCTGTTGAAGGGTCAACCGCGAACGCCGATACCGAACTGCTGGTGCGCTCGGTCATCAACAGTAGCTTGCCGTCGGGTGAGATCCGCAGGTCCGCCGCCCAGATACGTGGTGTGGGGTCATCCTTCAGGTCGTTGTTACGGGCATCACGCACTTCGCCGCGAGCCAGCTTCAAACGCTCGGGAATGCCATTGGCAACGGCAATCTGACTCAAGGCACCGGTGCTGTCATTGATTGAAAACGCTGTGACCGTGCCGCTCATTTCACCGACCACATACAGGTATTTGCCGTTCGGGGAAAAGGCCAGGTGCCGAGGCCCGGTATTGTCCGGGACACTGATGTAGCCGCTGTCGATGGGGGTGAGCGCGCCGGTTTTGGCATCAAGGCGATATTGCAGGACCTGGTCCGCGCCAAGATTGCCCGCGTAGGCAAAACGGTTGCTTGGGTCGGTTCGAACCGAATGCGCATGCGGACCTGTTTTGTAGCTCAGGATGCTGGCAGAAGGCTGATAGGCCTTGTCGATGGCCTGAACGCTGACGGTATCGGCACCGTAGGATGCACCGAGCAGATAGTGTCCTTTTCTATCGGTAGACAGGTAAGCCATGCTTTCTGCCAGTGGCGCTTTGGACAGCGGCGTCAGATGTCCGCTCTTGGGATCTATGCGGTAGCCCAGCACCTGAAACGGCTTGACCCGCAAGGCGGCAAACAGCACTTTGCCGTCAGGGGTGATGGCCATGGGGTTGACCTGATCACCGGCGTTGACCTGTTCAATCAGACTCAGCGCGCCGTTGTTCTGGTCAAGGCGATACTGGGAAATCATTCCATCTCCCGGGCTCGAGATATAGGCAAAGGTGGCGGCATTGGCTTGCAGGCTGAGACCGTAGACAACGGCAGCGGCCAAGAGGAAGGGGTTTCTCACAGGTGGTCCCTTATTTTTATGATTGTGGTCAGTCATCCTATGACTGTTCTTGGACAACATCAATCATGGCTTTTCTCAGGTTGGAAAGTAACTTCATGGCTCAGGCGCAGTGTTTACGAGACCTGGCCCGGTTCGGCTATGCGCAGCTGAATCCCTTTTTCGCCAGTTGGGCGTCGATCTGTTTACCTGACACCGAGCCGCCGAGGGGACGCAACGTCTCCTCGGTGGCCAACGTTCAGTCAGTCACGGAACCGTGCGGTATTCTCCCGGCGAAACTGTCCACCAGGCTCGCCACCACCATCTCTCCCATTCGCGTGCGGGTCTGCAGCGTCGCACTCGCGCGATGGGGCTGCAGAACCACGTTCTCGTTACCAAACAGTGCCTCGGGGACGTTCGGTTCATCGACAAACACATCCAGCGCCGCACCCGCGATCTCACCAGCGGCAAGCGCCGCCACCAGATCAACCTCGTTGACCAGCTTGCCGCGCGCCACGTTGATCAGATACCCGTCCTTGCCCAGCGCCTGCAGCACCTCGGCATTGATGATGGCTTCAGCCTTGTCGGCAGCGGCCGCGAGAATCAGCGCATCACTGTTGCTGGCCAACTGCTTCAGATCGGCGAAGAAAGTGTGGTTCACATCGCTCATCGGCTGCAGATCGGTGTAGCTGATCGGGCAGCCGAACGCCGCGGCTCGAGTCGCCACTGCACGGCCGACCCGGCCCATGCCGACGATGCCGATGCGCATGCCCGACACCTGACGCGCCAACGGCAACGGGGCCAACGGTGTCGGGCTATGGGGCCATTGTCCCGAACGCACATAACGATCACTGGTGCACAGGCCCCGGCACACGGCAATCAACAAGCCGATGGCCAGGTCGGCGACGTCTTCGGTCAGCGCTCCGATGGTTGCGGTCACGCGGATCCCGCGATCCCGGGCGTAAGCCAGATCCACCGCATCGGTACCCACGCCATTGACCGCCACCACTTCCAGTTTGGGTAATTGCGCCATCAGCGCCTGACTGATACCAGTATGCCCGCCTGTAATCACCCCGCGAATGTTCGCGCCGTGTGCCTGCAAATAAGCCTGCTTGTCGGCTTGCTGGAAGTAACGTCTGACGGTAAACAACTCATCGAGCAGGGCGTTGATTTCAGGGATCAGGATCGGGCTGAGCTGCAAGACTTCTGGCTTCATGTAAACCTCGCGTAACGGAATAAAAAGGCCGGTTTAACCGCGACCGGCAAACGGCATGGCACTGGCCATGACGGTCATGTTCAGGACGTTCGCCTCCAGCGGCAGGCCGGCGATGTAGCGCACGGCATCGGCCACATGCTTGACGTCCACCATCGGCTCCACGGCGATGCTGCCGTTGGCCTGGCGCACGCCTTTGGTCATGCGCACCGACATTTCGGTCAAGGCGTTGCCGATGTCGATCTGGCTGCAGGCGATGTTGAATTCGCGCCCGTCCAGGGCCAGGGATTTGGTCAGTCCCAGCACCGCGTGTTTACTGGCGGTGTAGGCGCTGCTGAACGGTCGTGGGGTATGCGCCGAGATCGAGCCGTTATTGATGATGCGTCCGCCCTGTGGCTGTTGCCGGCGCATCAGTGCGAAGGCACCACGGGCGCAGAGGAAAACGCCGTTGAGGTTGGTGTCGATCACGTTTCGCCACTGCTCGAACGTCAGCTCATCAAGCGGCACGGCAGGGGCGTTGACCCCGGCGTTGTTGAACACCACGTCGAGGCGTCCGTATACCTCGGTGATGGTGGCAAACAGCGCATCGACACTGGCCGGGTCGCGCACATCAGTGGGCACTGCCAAGGCTTCGTGTCCTTCGCTGAGCGCCAATTCGACCAAGGCCTGCAACGGCTCAGGCCGACGTCCGGCTAATACCAGGGTAAATCCGTCTGCCATCAGAGCCAGCGCCACGGCGCGGCCGATTCCGCTGCCGGCGCCGGTGACCAGGGCCACTTTCAAAGGACTGGACATGTTGTTATCTCCTTTTTTCAATTCACGAGCGCGTATGTCGGGTTCAAGGTCGCTGACCGACGCGCATTTCCAGTTGGCCGATGCCGTCGATCCCGGCATTGATGATGTCGCCCGGTTGCAGTACATCGACGCCCGCCGGGCTGCCGGTCATGATCAAGTCACCGGCCCGGAGCGCTACCGATTGCGAGATGCGGCTGATGATTTCACTGACCGACCAGATCTGGCTGTCGAGGCTGTCGCGTTGGCGCTCTTCGCCGTTGACGTTCAGCCACAACTCGCCGTCCGGGTGTCCCGCGCGAGTCACCGGCACGATGGCCGTCATCGGCGCGGCGCCGTCGAATACCTTGGCACCTTCCCACGGCAAACCATTGCTTTTGGCCGCACGCTGGACATCACGACGGGTCAGATCAAGACCGACGGCATAGCCCCAGACATAGGCCTGCGCCTGACTCTCCGGAATATTGGCGCCGCCCTCACCGATGGCCACGACCAATTCGATTTCGTGAACAAACTCTTCGGTCAACGGCGGGAAAGTCACTTCACCCGCCGCATCCACCACGTTGCTCGCCGGTTTCATGAAGAACACTGGTGGCTGGCGGGACTGGCCTTGGGCATCTGGCCAAGGGTAGTTGCGGCCGACGCAAAATACCCGGCCGACGGGAAAGCGCTGCTGGCTGCCAGCAACCGGCAAGGTCACGGGCAGATCCGGGGTAAACACGTACTCGGTCATCGTCATTTTTGTAGTCGTCCTGTTAGAAGCGTCAGCGTACGGCGGCAATCTTTTGCAAAGTTGGACGAAAGCCGCCTCGTGTTGGAGAAAAACGGTGTCTTGGCTCAGCGCGCCTTGAGTTCGATGCGATACAAGCGACCGAGCAGCAACGAATAGGACAAGGTCCCCATCAACGCCACCCCCCCAATGAACCAGAAGGCGTAGGCAAACGAGCCTGTCGCGTGGACGATGCCGCCAATCACGATCGGGGTGACGATCCCGCCGATGTTGGCGGCCAGGCTGGTGACCCCGCCGGTCAGGCCGATCAGTTCCTTGGGCGCGACTTCCGATACGGCCGCCCACGACGACGAAGCGATTCCCTGGGCGAAGAAGGCAATGGTGAGCACGGCAATGCAGATCACGTTCGAGTCGGTGAAATTCACCAGCACAATCGACATCCCCAGCATCGATCCGACCACCAAGGGCAACTTGCGAGCGAAGGACATTGAGTAACCACGGCGTATCAGCAAGTCAGAGACGATGCCGGCCAGCAGAATGCCAACCGTTGCGCCCACGAAGGGCAGCACGGCGAAGATCCCGGCCTTGATCATGGTCAGCTTGCGTTCTTCGATCAGGTACGTCGGGAACCAGGTCAGGAAGAAGTACAACGCCGAGGTGCTGGCGAACTTGCCGATGCAAATCGCCCAGATCTGCCGATAGCTGAACAGCTCGGCGATCTGCCGCCAGTTGAACCGGGTGCGCTCCTGACTGCTCTTGACCAGTCCACCGCCGGCTTCGATGTACTTCAGTTCTTCCTGGCTGACGTTCTTGCAGCTCAGCGGATCGCGGTACACGTAGAGCCAGATCACACCGAACACAATGCCGAGTATCCCGGTGCTGTAGAAAACATGGCGCCAGTCATAGGTCGTGGCCAGCCATAACAGCACGCCGGTAAACAGTGCCGTGCCCAGATACTGGCCGCACACGTAAATGCTGCTGGCAAGGCCTCGTTCGCGGGCCGGGAACCACACCGTGACCGCTCGGCTGTTGGCCGGAAACGCTGGAGCTTCCATGGCGCCGACAGCCAGGCGCAGCCCGAACAGCGAAGCGAATCCTGTGGCAAAGCCTTGGCACACGGTAACTGTCGACCAACTGATCAGCGACACCCCGTAAGTGAACCGGGAACCGAAGCGATCGGCGATGAACCCGGCGGGGACCAAGGCGAGTGCGTAGGTCCAGGCAAACGCGGAAAAAATCAGGCCCATTTCGATCTTGTCCAGGCCCAGATCCTTGGCCATGAACGGTGCGGCAATCGAGATGTTTACGCGGTCGATGTAGTTGATGATGGTCGCAATCAGCAGCAACGACAGCATGAACCAGCGCCGACGCGTCGGCAGTCGCTGAGGCAACAGGGCGTCCCTGGCGCCGGCGCTCACCGACGGCGCGGTGGACGGGGAGGTTTGCGAATTCGACATGGGTAGACCTTTTTATTGTTAGAAGAATCGAGATGTTCGCGCGCAGCCGAAGCCGATGCCCCCAGTGTCGGGGCAGAGCAATCGCTACTTGAATGAGAGGCGCGGACAGCCGCTGTCAGGCGCTCAAATACGCCTTCGGACTGGCTCGGTAGGGGGAGGGTTGGCGAGGGAAAAAAGCAGGTTCATCACGAGCGCACCTTTTGATTGTTTTTGGAAGGGTCGGGCTGCATTGGTTGTTACAGTGGTCGTACAACCTCTCAAAATCAACGGAGGCGTTAGATCGTTTTTTCTCCTGTAAAAGGCGATTAATGCAGGTGTCCAAGAGAAATCAAATCGGCTCATTTCCTTCGTTATGCTTTATTCGCTTCATAAGTTGATGTTTTTAAAAGATTAAATATTTTTGTGTGCTCGTAGTTTTTTGGACAGGCGACACATCACACACTGATACAATTAATTCTCTGTGTTTCGTTATCATCCTATGACGTGTTGAAGCCAGCGGTGTCTGCCTTCACAATCACCGCGGTCGCCGCCTGCGTCGCGGCGCGACGACAACCTGTCCATGTACCTGTCGAGGATCCTCAGGCGATGTCGTCACCGAGTCGAGTACCCACTTACGTCATGCAGCAACGCAGCGAATTGACGGACTTTTACATCCGCGACAAAAAGGGCCGGCGCGCCGAAACCAGCCCGCATCGCCATGAGTATTTCCAGATCCAGGTCAACCTCGGTGGCGATACCGTGCAGCACATCGGCAACGTCGAACGTCCGTTTCCGCGCAATACGCTGGCCTTCATCCTGCCGCATCGCGTGCACGTGATTCCGCATCCGCTCGACAGCAATTTCATGGTGATCAATTTTTCCCAGACCTTTCTGCTGCCGCATTTGCAGTGCGACCCGATGGACCTGGAGGAAGTCTCGATTCTGCTGGCGCCGGAGTTGTCGCCGTTCCGCTTTCAGGAACATCTGGATTTCATTCTGGCCGATGAAGATTTCAGCAAAGTCTGTGCCCTGATCGAACAGATGCGCGTGCTCGATGAAAACCGTCAGTTTGGCACTCGCGAGATGCTCAAGGGGTTGTTGCTGCAACTGGTGGGTAGCGTTTGTGCCTTGTATGCCGAGCCGCTCAAACGATTGGCCGAAGAGAATGCCGCCGAAGTCAGCCGACGCGATGCGCTGAGCAGGATGTCCGAATACTTGCGCAAGAACATTGACGATCCCGATCTCAACCTGATCAAGGTTGCTGCTGCGACTTACTTGTCACCGACGTATCTGACGCACTGGTTGCGCAAGGAAATCGGCAAGACCTTCACTGAGCTGGTGCTCGAGCGCAGGATGCACGCGGCACGCAATTATCTGCTCAATGGAACCCGGCCGGTGGGGGAGGTGGCGAGGTTGTGCGGTTTCGCTGACGAAGCTTATTTCTCCCGACGCTTTCGCCAGATACATGGCCAGCCACCCGGGCAATTCAGACGTCAGCAGCTCAATCCTGATACGCCGCAATCACCGTCCGACACGTGATCGACAGCTGTAGGTGATGTGGCGGTAGATACGAGGTCGATCTGGGCGCACCGGATTGGCCGAAATCGGATGTTCACCGCAGGATCTCTCAGGCATACGCAGCCTCTACAAATGCCTCCAGCGCCTTGTCTTCCAGGATCTCGATAGAGAAGTGCCCGAAGCGCTTGGGCAGCCAGAAGATGCGTGCCCCGCAATGTTCAGATGGCTTGAAGCAGAACCCAGTGGCTTGCCTTGGGATTTCTCCTTTTTTGCTCTTGAAGCTCCCCAAAAACAAGTCCAGAATTAAGTCTTTTCCTGCTTCGGAAATAAAAGAAACCCCTTAGATTTCAATGGGTAAGACGCTAGATGCGAGTCTCGTTTCCCGCTCCAAATACAGAAAAACGCCACTCAATGAGTGGCGTTTTTTTTTGCGCGTTATTTTGTTGTCAGCATTGAAAGAAGAGGCTTTTGCCTCTTTTTTCCGTTTCAACAGGTTCCACTCGAAACCACTACCAGCGACGTTTTTTTAGTACATCGTCGGCGCTTGGCAGATCACTTTTTCTTGGTGCCCGCCTCACTGGAAACCGTACAGGTCACCTCCACCCATCCATACAAGTCGGAGACTGTACGATGGCCCTTGCGCTGCCTCGACCAGAAGGATTGCCTGATCGGTGACGCGTTACCTGCGTCTGGTCGAAATGCCGGTAGCCAAGATCCTGTAAGCATGTGCCGTGGTCGACATCCAGATTTACGCAAGGTTGTAGCAATGGCCTTGTCTGGATTACTTGATTGACGTCAACCGTATGTGTCGGCCCGCTCTGTATTCTGCGCTGAAACCGACTGTTGGTAGCGCAAGGCTTATCGCTTATGACTGAATTGACACTGACTCACCTCGACTCACTGGGACGCGCACGAATGGTCGATGTTACGGATAAAGGCGTGACGTCTCGAGAAGCAGTGGCTGAGGCATGGGTTCATATGCTTGCCGAGACCCGACAACTGATTGCCAGTGGGGCTCACCCTAAAGGTGATGTATTTGCGGTAGCGCGGATCGCTGGCATTCAGGCGGCCAAACGCACGAGCGAGTTGATTCCGCTCTGTCATCCGCTGCTTTTGAGCAGTGTTAACGTTGAGTTGAGTTTTGAAGGTGACCAACGCGTACGCATTGTTTCTCGGTGCAAGTTGTCCGGACAGACCGGTGTCGAGATGGAGGCACTGACCGCCGCGAGTGTGGCGGCCTTGACCCTGTATGACATGTGCAAGGCCGTGGACCGGGGCATGAGTATCGAATCGGTGCGGCTGTTGGAGAAACGGGGTGGTAAAAGCGGTTGGTATCAGGCGTTGGAACAATGAAACTGAATGTTTTGTATTTCTCGCGGTACCGCGAAACGCTGGGCCGTGACGATGAAACGATTGAAGGTGATTTCACTTCTGTCGATCAGTTGCGTCTGCACCTGATACATCGTTCCGGTGTCTGGCGGGTGCTGGCCGAACAGAACCTCATGTGTTCCCGCAACCAGGACATGTGTGGGCTCGATGAGCCGTTGATAGACGGTGATGAAGTGGGTTTTTTCCCGACCGTAACGGGAGGGTGAGTCGATGATTCGAGTTCAGACAGGCAGCTTCGACCCCGGTACCGAAATCAACACGCTGCATGCTTTGAGCCTTGATGTCGGCGCGGTGGTGAGCTGTGTAGGGTATGTGCGTGACTCCAACGTCGGACGGGAAGTCGCCGGCCTGTTTCTTGAGCATTACCCCGGGATGACCGAAAAGGTGCTTGGCAAGATCGCCGACGAAGCTCGACAGCGCTGGCCGTTACTTGGATGGGTGTTGATCCATCGAATCGGAGCGTTGAAACCGGGAGAGCCTATTGTGTTTGTCGGCATCAGCAGCAGTCATCGTCAGGCGGCTTTCGAGGCCTGCGCGTTCGTGATGGATTACCTGAAAACCCGCGCGCCATTCTGGAAGAAAGAACAGACGGCCGAGAGTTCCCATTGGGTTGAAGCTCGTAACAGTGATCGCGAGGCGGCGCAACGATGGGATTGACGTTTCCCTCGCTGTGAGTGAATCGTGTTCATTTGTATTGAGAGCGAGAATCCCATGCTCTATCCGCTGTTTCTGACGTTGCATCTGTTTGCCGCGCTGATTTTTATCGGCACGGTGTTCTTCGAAGTCCTGTTCCTTGAAAGTATCCGCAAGCAGCTGCCCGTCAAGGTCATGTTGCTGGTCGAACAGGGGGGCGGCCGACGTGCCCGCACCTTGATTCCATGGGTTCTGCTGGTATTGTTCGGCGCCGGACTGGGGATGGTCTGGCTGCGTTATTTGCCGGCCCTTGCAACGCCGATGACCTCATCATTCGGCACATTGCTGATGTTGAAGATCGTGATGGCCGTCAGCGTACTGCTGCATTTCCTGGTCGCCATGTGTTTGTTCAAAAGTGGCCGGATGAGTGCCCGATACCTGCATTTCATCCATGGCAGCCTGTTCTGCCACATGATCGTCATCGTACTGTTGGCCAAGTGGATGTTTTACCTGACGTGGTGACTGTACGTAACGGGTGTCTGTTGCGCGACAAGCACCTTGCTCGCGCTTGATACAAATCAAGGAGCATTGATCGCCAAACCCCGACACTGGCGGTCCGCAGTCAGTCTCTGAGACCCGTCATGCTCAATTTATTCCGCAACTCCGGCGAGCTGAACGTTCGTTGCGATCAAGGCGTGCTCGATCCCAACGGCCATGTCGACACTGAAAAGTTCCATGACAGTATCGGCTCTCTGGACTTGCTTCGTGCCTTGCGCGTCAGCCGACAGAAGTGCCGTCCGCTGTCGCTGAATGTGCAACTGCCTTCTAACCTGAAGCCTTCCTTGTGTTCCCCTCGCGATATTTCATGCGAACACAGTGGTGTCGAACACTATCTTCAGCGTCTGCAACATGAGATCGACCTCGTCGGTTGTCACCTGGGGACCGGACAGCGGGTCGAGCAGTTTCATCTGGGGGGCGGAACACCTGCCATCACCCACCTGAGACGGCTGATGAATCACCTTCGTGGTCGATTCAACTTTCTTGGACATGAGTGCGCTGACTACAGCGTAGAAGTGGACCTTCACCATACCGATTGGTCGACCATGGGCGTGCTACGTGATCTGGGGTTCAACCATGTCAGCATCGGAGTTCCAGACATCGGTGCCGACAGTGCGATGTCGGTGACCTGCTACCAGAACCCGGCACCGATCCATTCGCTTATCGATGCCGCTCGTACCTTCGGTTATCGATCCATCAATGTCGATCTGGGTTATGGCCACGACTGGCAGACGCCAGAAAGTTTTGCGCTGAAACTGGCAACCATCATCGAACTGGAGCCGGACCGGCTGCTGGTGTTTGATTATGCCCGGCCACCTCAACGCTATCGGCCAAAGGCCGCAGACAAAATCAGGGCGTTTTGCAGCGAAGAAGACAAAGGCGCCATGCGCCGGATCAGTTTTGAACAGTTGATCGGTGCCGGTTATCACTACATTGGCCTGGGGCAGTTTGTCCGGCCCGATGACGATTTGGCGATTGCTCAGGAGCGCGGCCGATTACGTCGCAATAGTGAGGGATTTACCCGTCACGGATATTGCGACCATATAGGGTTCGGTTTGGGCGCTATCAGCCAGATCGACGATTTGTATGCGCAAAACACCGACAAACAGGAGCTGTATCAGCAGCAACTGGACATGGATCAATTGCCGACGAGCCGTGGCTGGCGCTGTGAGACAGGGAATCAGGTCAGGCACATGGTCGTGGAGCGCCTGGCATGTGATCTGGAGCTGGATATCCAGGCAATCGAGACGCGCTATGGACTTATTTTTCGTCAGTACTTTTCCGCCGTCTGTCCTGTGCTGGAGCGATTGACCCGTGAGGGGTTGATTGAGTTGTCTGATCGTTTCATCAGTATTCTTCCGGCCGGTCGGCCGCACGTGGATGCCATCTGCAACCTGTTTGAAAAGGATTCGGGCAGGGCGGGGCGTGAACCCCATTGCGAGTGGATTGATCATGACAACTTCGTTTGATTTCAATCGCGCCCTGGTCGAAAAGTATGACCGCCCGGGGCCGCGCTATACCTCTTACCCGACTGCGCCGCAGTTTCATCAGGCGTTCGCCGTCGATGACTATCAGCGTGCCGCCTCGGACAGCAACCAGGCGGCAACGCCAAAATCGTTGTCGGTGTACATCCACATCCCGTTCTGCAAGAGCCTTTGTTATTACTGCGCCTGCAATAAAATCATTACCCGCAAAACCCACCGCGCCGTCGAGTACCTGACGTACCTCAAGCGCGAAATCGCGATGCAAGCTGCCTTGTTCGACCGCACCCGCAAACTCACACAACTGCACCTGGGTGGTGGCACGCCGACCTATTTGACCAGCGAGCAACTGGCTGACCTTATGGACTGCCTGCATCAGGCATTCGACATGGATGACAGCGATGACCATGAGTTTTCCATTGAAGTCGACCCTCGCACCATCAGCACTGAACAGATCCAGTCGCTGCGCGGGTTGGGGTTCAATCGCCTGAGCTTCGGCGTGCAGGACTTCGATCCCGACGTGCAGGCCGCGGTCAATCGTCAGCAAAGTGAAGGGCAAATTTACGCACTGGTCGCTGCTGCGCGTCAGGCGAAATTCAAGTCGATCAGCGTCGATCTTATCTACGGCCTGCCTTTGCAAACCATGAACAGTTTCGACGTCACCCTCGGCAAGATCATCGCGTTGCGCCCGGACCGGATTGCAGCCTACAGCTACGCCCATTTGCCAGAGTTGGTGCGCGCGCAACGGCTGATTCGTCCGGCCGATATGCCGCCACCTGAGCGCAAGCTGGAGTTGCTTGAACTGACTGTCCGTCGTCTGACCGAGGCCGGTTATGTCTATATCGGCATGGACCATTTCGCCTTGCCGGACGATGAGTTGGCGTTGGCTCGGGCGAATGGCACGTTGCAGCGTAATTTCCAGGGTTATTCCACCCACGCCGACTGTGATTTGATCGGTCTCGGGGTGTCTTCGATCGGCAAGGTCGGCGATAGCTACAGCCAGAGCGTCAAGGAGCTTTCGCAGTATTACGCGCGACTCGATCAAGGTTTGTTACCGGTCCATCGAGGTTACCGCTTGAGCGCCGACGATCAGCTTCGCCGTGAAGTGATCAGCGATCTGATGTGTCATGGCCGGATCGACTTCGGCAAGTTTGAAACGCGTCATGCCATCTGCTTTACCGAATATTTTGCCGATGCGCTGATGCAACTGGACGAGCATGTTCGCGATGGATTGCTGCAGATTCACGAAGATGCGTTGGTGTTGTTGCCCCACGGGCATTTGATGATGCGCAGCGTGGCGATGGCGTTTGACGCCTATCTGGACGGTGATCAAAAAGGCCGGTTTTCACGCACCGTTTGAAGTCCCCGGCTCCGGGGACGCGTCAGCGGTGGCCAACGTGATTGTTTTTCAACTGTCCCAAGGTGCTCGGGGTGTCTACGGTCAGGACTGGAAAGTCGACTACTCGCTTGATCGCGATCAAGTTTGTCGGCCATGTCACTTGCCAGGTTGTCGCAGGCGCCCGTAGCGTGTTGCTTGAATCCGCTTTTGGAACAGACAGCCCATGGACCGTATCCCGTCTTGCGAACACAAGGTCGACCCCTTCTATCAACCGCTGAATAATGAGGAGGTACTGTTCGAGCAAGCCTGGCGTCACGGCATGCCGGTGCTGATCAAAGGCCCGACCGGGTGCGGCAAGACCCGTTTCGTCCAGCACATGGCCCATCGATTGAAACTGCCGCTCTACACCGTGGCTTGCCACGACGACCTGAGTGCCGCCGACCTCATCGGCCGGCATCTGATCGGCGCCCAGGGTACGTGGTGGCAGGATGGACCGTTGACCCGTGCGGTGCGAGAAGGGGGTATCTGCTACCTCGACGAAGTGGTCGAGGCCCGTCAGGACACGGTGGTGGTACTGCATCCACTGGCCGATGATCGTCGGGAATTGTTTCTGGAACGCATCGGCGAAGTGTTGAAGGCGCCGCCCTCATTCATGCTGGTGGTGTCGTACAACCCCGGTTATCAGAACCTGCTCAAAGGCATGAAACCCAGCACCCGGCAACGCTTCGTGGCGATGCGTTTCGGCTATCCGCCGGTGGCTGACGAAGAGCGCATTGTCGCCAGGGAAGCGCAGGTGGACTGCGCCCTGGCGGCGCAAGTGGTCAGGCTGGGGCAGGCGCTGCGCCGGCTCGATCAGCATGATCTGGAAGAGGTCGCCTCGACGCGGCTGCTGATTTTCACGGCGCGAATGATCCGCTCCGGCATGAGTCCGCGTGAGGCGTGCATGGCCTGCCTGGCCGAGCCGTTGAGCGATGATCCGCTGACGGTTGCGGCGCTGATGGACGTGGTTGATGTCCACTTCGGCTGAGTCCAGGGGCGTTGCGCATGGTCACCTGCCGGGCGACTTGGCGATGTGGTTTTTCATTCTGGCCGAGCTGTCGGTGTTTGCGATTTTGATCCTGGCGTTTGCCGTGACCCAGGCGCTCAAGCCGCAGCTGTTCGGCGAAAGCCGCCTGTTGCTCAACACCTCTACCGGCCTGGCGATGACCCTGAGCCTGCTCACCGCCGGGCTGTTCGCCGCGCTGGCTCAGGAGCAAGTCAGGCGCTCTCGGTCCCGCCAAGGCGCCGTGCTTTTGCTGGCAGCGTTGCTTGCCGGTAGCGTCTACGTGGTGTTGAAACTTACCGAATACCAGCACTTGCTGGCCTCGGGGCTGGGCATGGAGCACAACACTTTTTTCACCCTTTACTGGATCCTCACCGGTTTTCATTTCCTCCATGTATTGCTCGGCATGGTCATTCTCGGATGTCTGGCCGAGCGGTGTCGTCGTGGCTTGTACAGCGAAGACAACCGCAGCGGGTTTGAATCCGGCGTGCTGTATTGGCACATGGTCGACCTGATCTGGGTCGTGCTGTTTCCGCTGGTCTACGTGCTGAATTGACGGGAGGTTTTATGTCCGCTTCCAGGTTACTGCTGGTCTGCTGGGCCGCGCTGGCCACGTTAAGCGTGTGCACGGTGGTGCTGGCACAGGTGGGCGTGACCTGGCAGCTGTCCATTGCCATCTTGGGGGTAGCGGTCGGCAAGGCCTGCCTGATCACCGATGGTTTCATGGAGCTGCGCCGCGCGCCCAGACTATGGCGCCGCTTGATGTTGAGCTGGGCGCTGGTATTGGCGGCACTTGTGGGGCTGAGTCTGTTGTCAGTCCTCTCTGGATAATACCCGACCAAAACCATCTGATTTTCTTGATCGCCATCAAGCCGGTTTCAACCCTGCGCTTCCTAGAATGGACGGGTCAAGCAAAGAGGAAGCGACCATGTCAGAGACCTTCACCAAAGGCATGGCCAGGAATATCTACTTCGGGGGAAGTGTCTTCTTCTTCCTGATATTCCTGGCCTTGACCTATCACTCGGAACAGACCTTTCCCGCCCGTAGCAATGAAGCGCAGCTAAGCGAATCAGTGGTGCGCGGCAAGTTGGTATGGGAGCAAAACAACTGCGTCGGCTGCCACACATTGCTGGGTGAGGGCGCCTACTTTGCGCCTGAACTGGGCAACGTGTTCCAGCGTCGTGGCGGGGAGGCGGGCTTCAAACCTTTTCTGCATGCTTGGATGAAAATGCAGCCGCTGGGCGTACCGGGTCGGCGAGCGATGCCGCAGTTCAACTTGAGTGACCAGGAGGTGGACGACATCGCCGAGTTCCTCAAGTGGAGCTCGAAAATCAACACCAATGGCTGGCCGCCAAACAAGGAGGGCTGAGAGATGAGCGTGACTAATCCACATCTGAAATTTGCCTCGCAAGCCGTGGCCAAACCGTACTTCGTGTTTGCCCTGATACTGTTTCTCGGTCAGGTGGTGTTCGGTTTGATCATGGGCCTGCAATACGTGGTGGGGGACTTTCTGTTCCCGGCCATTCCCTTCAACGTGTCGCGGATGGTGCACACCAACCTGCTGATCATATGGTTGCTGTTCGGCTTTATGGGCGCTGCTTACTACCTGATTCCGGAAGAGGCCGACCGTGAACTGCACAGTCCGAAGCTGGCACTCATCCTGTTCTGGGTATTCGCCGCCACCGGTGTATTGACGATCCTGGGTTATCTGCTGGTGCCTTATGCGGGCCTGGCCAAGTTGACCCACAATGAGCTGCTACCGACCATGGGCCGCGTTTATCTGGAGCAGCCGACCATCACCAAGATGGGGATTGTGCTGGTGTGCCTGGGCTTTCTCTACAACATCGGCATGACTCTGCTTAAAGGTCGCAAGACCACAGTGAGCGTGGTCATGATGACCGGGCTGATCCTGCTTGCAGTGTTCTTCCTGTTCTCCTTCTATAACCCCGGAAACCTGGTCCGCGACAAGTTCTACTGGTGGTGGGTGGTGCATCTTTGGGTGGAAGGTGTATGGGAGTTGATCATGGGCTCGATGCTGGCTTTCGTGCTGATCAAGATCACCGGGGTAGACCGGGAAGTGGTGGAGAAATGGCTCTATGTAATCATCGCCATGGCGCTGATTACCGGGATCATCGGCACCGGTCACCACTACTTCTGGATCGGTGGGCCAGAGGTCTGGTTATGGGTCGGTTCAATCTTCTCCGCACTGGAGCCGCTGCCCTTCCTGGCGATGGTGATATTCGCCTTCAGTATGGTGAAGAACCGGCGTCGGCAACACCCGAACCGCGCCGCGACGCTATGGGCCAAGGGCACCACGGTGACCGCCTTTTTCGGCGCTGGTGTCTGGGGTTTTCTGCATACCCTGGCACCGGTCAACTACTACACCCATGGCACGCAGTTGACGAACGCTCACGCCCACCTGTCGTTCTATGGGGCTTACGCGATGATCGTGATGACGTTGATCAGCTACGCCATGCCACGCTTGCGCGGGTTGGGTGAGGCCGGCGACGAGCGCTCGCAGACTCTGGAGATCTGGGGATTCTGGTTGATGACCCTGTCGATGGTGATGATCACGCTGCTGCTCACTGCTGCCGGTGTTGTACAGATCTACCTGCAACGCTGGCACGCCGACGGTATTGCCTTGCCGTTCATGGCCACGGTTGATCATTTGCAGGTGCTGTTCTGGGCGCGTCTGGGGGCCGGGGTCGGTTTCCTCGCCGGGCTGCTCTGCTATTTGTTCAGCTTCAAGCAGCGGGGTCGCGCCGCCTTGCGCGCCCCGGCGGCGGTGGTGCCTTCATGAGCCGGATCAACGGCTAGAAAAGGTCGGCCCGGCTGATACAGCGGGCCGTTTTTTTGGTGTCCAAGAAGGGCAAACAGCATGGCCTTTACCGTCGAACTGGAAGAGTGGGTAGGCAGTGCCTGGCACCGCTTCATCACCCGGCGCGCCAGCCCGGATTTCCCCGAAGCACGGGTTGAGCTGATCAACCAGCAACGCCCGCTGGCGCTGTTGTTCCGCGCCACGGGTGGTGCGAATGGCATCGGGCTTGAAGCGGCCAGCGACCGCGATCTGCTGCTGCGGCGCAACGTGCTGCAGCAAATCGCCGGCACCTGCAAGCAAGTGCCCTTGGCGTGGTGTGACGAGAATACCCTGCGGCTGCCGTCGAGCCTCGCGGTGTTCCCTGAAGTCGCACTGAATGAGGAACTCTATCGTTGGCTCGCGTTGCTGGCAGCGCAGGCCGGTCAGATGCGGCATTGGGGGCGGGACAACCAGCGCTGGACGCAATTGCTGTTGCGGCGCTATCCAGCGCTACGCGCGCGCTACCAGCGATTGGTCGAGGCCCACCTGCAATTGCGTCCGGATCCGGCATCGTTGAACAGCAATGAAGCCGCACTGGAACGGGCGTTACGCCAGGCGCTACGCGAGCCGGGTAGTGTCGAGCATTTTCCCCGCAGCGAACGGGCGGCGTGGCCACTGCCGCTTTGGTTGTACCCACCGCAACATCTCGCCAGCCCGCAGGCTGCCGATCTGGGCGATGAATCCGAAGAGTCTTTGACGACGTCTCCCGGCGAGCAGAAAGGCGGGCGCAAACGCGCCAAACGCATTGACGACAGCAGCCGTGACGGCGGGCTATTGGTGGTCCGCCTGGAGAACCTGTTCAGTTGGACCGAACACGTGGACCTGGATCGCTGGTCGGACGACAGCGAAGACCCGGACGCCGCCAGGGTCGCTGATGATCTGGACGAATTGACCCTGTCGCGCACCCGGCTGCGCAAGGGCGGCGGGCTGAAGCTGCACCTGGATTTACCACCGGCCGATGTCGACGATATTCCCTTGGGCGAGGGCATCAAGTTGCCAGAGTGGGACTATCGAAAACAGCAGATGCAGGGCGCCTTCGTCAATCTGCAAATGATGGTGCCCCGTGACTGTGAAGCGCAGCCGCTGCCGCCACGGTTGAAGGTTTCGGCGCAGCGCCTGCGACGCCAATTCGAGCATTTGCGCAATGACCGTCAGTGGTTACGCCAGCAACTTCAGGGCTCGGAACTGGACATGCAGGCCTGGCTGGATTTTCACGTTGAACGCGAGCATGGCCAGTGTGCCGAGCGCGGTCTGTTCATGGAGCAACGCCAGACGCGCCGCGACCTGGCGTGCCTGTTGCTGGCCGATGTGTCGATGTCCACCGATGCGCACCTGAACGATGAGCATCGTGTGATTGATGTCATCCGCGACACGCTGTTGCTGTTTGGCGAAACCCTGTCGGGGCTGGGGGATGATTTCGCCCTGTACGGGTTTTCCTCGCTGCGTCGTCAGCAAGTGCGCATGCAGGAACTCAAGTCCTTCACCCAGCGTTATGACGACAACACCCGCGGTCGTATTCAAGGGCTCAAGCCGGGGTATTACACGCGCATGGGGGCCGCGATTCGCCAGGCCACGCGCCTGCTGGGCAGCAGCAAACGGCGCAGTAAACTGTTGCTGTTGCTGACAGATGGCAAACCGAATGATCTGGATTTGTACGAGGGCCGCTACGGTGTTGAAGACACCCGCGAGGCGGTGCTGGAGGCACGGCGTCAAGGATTGACGCCGTTCTGTATCACCATTGATCGTGAGGCCGGGGATTACCTGCCGTACATGTTTGGCGCCAATGGCTACACCGTGATCCGTCAGCCTGAGCAATTACCGCTGCGCTTGCCGCAGTTGTATCGCCAACTGACTCAGCCTTGAGCCCGGGTCTGACTCAAGCAGCATCAACTGATGCCGCGCGGCAACCAGAAAAACATCGCTATGCAAAAGATTGTCAGGCCGATACAGAACCACCTGAACCGGCGCAGTCGACGTTCCTGAGCACGTTCGGCCATCGCCGGCAGGGGCATGCCGCATTGGAGGCAATCGGATTGTTTTGGCGGGTTAGGGTGTTGGCAATACAGGCAGACGGGCAAGGTGCTCACTCAAACTGCTCCAGGCGCAGACGATCAAGAATGGCGATCTGGCGGCCGTCCTGAGTGATGATGTTTTCATCGATCAGGCGCCGGATGATCCGCGAAAAGGTTTCCGGCTGGATCGACAGATGCCCGGCAATCAGTTGCTTGGCCATCGGCAGCTCGAAATGGCTGTTTACGGTTTGCTGGCGCACCAGTTGCGTCAACAGGTAACGCACGACCCGGTGGGTGGCGTTTTTCAGGGACAAGGTTTCGATTTCATTGACCCGTTGATGCAAGCGAACGCAGAGCTTGCCGAGCAACGCAAAGGTCAACCGGCTGTTGCTCTGGAGCAGGCGCATGTAGGTGCTGTTGAACAGCCGGTAGAGCTGGGTGGGGCAGACCGCCTCGGCCGAGGCTACATAATTGGGTGTGTCCATCAACATCATCGCCTCGGCGAAGGTTTGTCGATCACCGATGACTTCAAACACTTTCTCCTGCCCATCGGGTGTCAACCGGTAGATTTTCACCGCCCCGGCAATTATGAAATAGAACGAATCTGCCGGCTCACCCTGACGGAACAACGGCTCGCCTTTGTCGATGCTCAGCAAGTGGCTGGTACTCATCAACTCATCCAGCTGTTCTTCATTCAACGGCTCGAACAAGTGATGACTGCGCAGAATCTGGTGATGGACGCGATGAAGCACCATGGAAATTCATCCTGAAGATTGAGGAAGGAGCGGTTGTCCCGTCAGACGAGGCCCAGGGAGAGGCTGCTGGCCAAGGCCAGGACTGAGGTCAACACCACAAACCAGGCCAGTGGCTGGATGATTTTTTTCATGACGGCTCCGGGCAATCGAGAGGGATCCAGGATTTCTATGAGGTTGCCCATGCAGAGCAAGACGCGGGCCAGGCTCGGAGGCCCTTGTTTATTGGGGGTGTCAGGAGATTGGGTAAAAAAGACCATGAGGCTAATGGTTTAAATAACCCTTAAATGGTCATTTGTACCCTGAGCCGATCACCCTGTGGTGAGGAAGCTTGCTCCCGCTGGAGTGCGAAGCGCTCCCACACATCGGCCATCGCAAACCTTCAGATACAACGCGTCAGCCGGTCTACGGCTGCTGCGCACCCGAGCGGGAGCAAGCGCCCTCGCCACAAAGGGCACGCGCTCGGCATCGGGGCACGCCCCTTGCACACTTGATCTGCGACAAAGGCAATGGATCGGTAATACCCGATGATGGCCCCAGGATTTACCTCGGCACCTGCGGGTTGGTGCCAGGTCCGCAACAAGGCAGAGGAGTGGCTTTATGCAAGTGCTTGAGCGCCGTAAAGCGTTGGCGATCCCACCGCTGTTACGGCTGGCCTTTCGGCCATTTTTCCTCGCGGGCTGCCTGTTGGCGGTGCTGGTCATACCGCTTTGGCTGGCCGCCTTCAGTGGTGGGATTTCCGGCTGGCAGCCGGCAGGCGGTTGGCTGGGCTGGCATCGGCATGAGCTGTTGTTCGGGTTTGCGCTGGCGATTATCGCGGGCTTTCTGCTGACGGCCGTGCAGACCTGGACCGGTCGCCCCGGCCTCAGCGGCAAACCTTTGGCTGCGCTGGCGCTGCTGTGGTTATTGGCGCGAGTGGCCTGGCTGGCCAACGCACCGTGGCCGTTGCTCGCGGTGTTGGAGCTGGCGTTCCCGTTGGCGGTGGCGGTCCTCATGGGCTTCACCTTGTGGAAGGTGCGGCAGAAACGTAACTACCCGATTGTGCTGGTTTTGCTGTTGTTGGCCGTGGCCGATGGGTTGTCCCTGTATGGCTTGGTCGAGGGGCATGAAGGCTGGCAGCGCCAGGGCGTGCTGACCGGCATCTGGCTGGTGGCGGCGATGATGGGGTTGATCGGCGGGCGGGTGATTCCGTTCTTCACCCAGCGTGGCCTTGGTCGGGTGGAAGGTGTTGCCGCCTGGCCCTGGCTGGATCGACTGCTGTTGGTCGGTTCGCCGTTGGTGGCGTTGTTGTATGCCGCAGGACCCGCGCTCGTTCCCAATGTCTGGGTAGGTCTGCTGTTCGCGGTGCTGGCGGCAGGGCATCTGGTGCGTCTGGTGCGCTGGCATGACCGGGCACTCTGGCGCGTGCCGTTGCTGTGGTCGTTGCACCTGGCCTATGGCTGGCTGGCGGTGGCGTGTCTCGGGATGGCGTTCTGGCATTTTGGTGTGCCGGTCAACCCGAGCCTGGCGGTGCACTGTCTGACCATTGGGGCCATGGGCGGCCTGGTGCTGGCGATGATCGCGCGGGTCAGCCTCGGGCACACCGGCCGTGCACTGGAGCCGCCGTCGGGCATGACCCTGGCGTTCATCGTGCTCAACCTGGCGTGTCTGAGCCGAGTGGTGTTGATCCTGTTTTTCCCATTGCCGGCGTTGTGGCTGGCCGGTCTGTGCTGGACGCTGGCGTTTGCGTTGTACGCCTGGCGTTATGGGCCGATGCTGCTGCGCACCCGAGTTGACGGTCATCCGGGATGAGCCAGCGAACTGAAGGAGACGGACGCTGATGTATCCCTATCTGTTGGTCACACACCTGTTGGCGGCGATTGCCTTTATCGGCACGCTGTTTTTCGAGGTGGTGATCTGGCATCACGCCCGCCAGCATTTGATGGCGGCCGCGCAATTGACCGCGGACCAGACGATTGCAGTGCGTTCGCGCAAGGTGCTGCACGGCGTGGTGTTGCTGTTATATGGCGCCGGCATCGGTTTGGCATGGCAGTACCGGGGCGCATTGAGTCAGCCGCTGGCCAGCAGTTTTGGTACGTTGCTGAGCCTGAAAATCCTGTTGGCCCTGAGCATCATTGGTCATTACTTGCTGCTGGCCTATTGGCTGACCCACGCGCGCCTGACCGCGACCCGCGCAAGCTGGATTCGCCGCAGCATCCTCGGGCACATGCTGTTGATCGTGATCCTGGCCAAGGCCATGTTCTATTGGCATGGCTGATCGCAAGACGTCCTTCACAAACAAAACCCGCGTCAACCGGTGGGATGGCGCGGGTTGGGTGTGGCCGGCAAGCGATCAATGGCGGGGGGTCAGGGCGTTAATGAACAACACGTTGTTTTCCAGGTGGATGTGCTGCATCAAGTCGTCTTTGAACTCCAGCAGTCCGCGATAGAGCGCACACCAGGTGTTGCAGGCATCGGCGGGCGGGATTATGTGGTTGGTCAGGGCGAGCATCTTTTCCAGCGCTTCGCCATGTTGATCATGTTCGAAGCGCAGCACCTGGATCGGCGGAGCCGCTTGAGCACCGATGCCCTTTTGCAGCATCGGGAAGAGCACTTGTTCTTCCTTGAGCATGTGGCCTTCGAGTTCTTGTTGCATGTCGGTCAGGAGATCGGCCAAGCCATTGGGGCAGCTGCTGCGCGCGCCGTGGACGTGCTCGACCCGGCGGGCCAGACGGATCAGTTCCGGCAGTTGCTCGCGGTGGCGGGCGTGATAGCGCGTGAGGAGGTGGGCGATCAACAGTTCCGACGGCTCGTTGCGCCAGTCGTGCTGGGTTTCACCGGCGTCTTGCAGAGTGTGCAGGGCATCGGCAATCAGCATCGGGTCGAGGTTTTTGCCCTGGGCTGCTTCACGGAGGCTTTTATGGCCGCCACAGCAGAAGTCCAGTTTGAAGGTATGAAATATCCGGGTGGCACCGGGTATATCGCAGGCCAGTTGGCCGAGGCTTTGTTCCAGTAGGGTCTGGCTCATCGGGGTTCCTTATTTGGGTTTCAACGGTTCCCCAGGCTCATTGCATCCGGCATGCCATATTTAAACGACTGATTCATATGGATTAATTTTTAGTTGTGGTGATAGATACCCTGACGCTTCAGGGTGAATCCAACCATAGAGGGTAATTACTACCATGCTGCGAGAAAGCCTGGCAGCCGACCTGATTGTCGAGTTGCCCAATGCCGTACGCTTGCAACGACTGGTGCAGACCCTGCGCGAATACTTCAACAGTGGCGCGGTGGGATTACTGCGTCTGGACGACGACAGTCTCAGGCCTGTCGCGACGGTGGGGCTGGTGCATGAGGCATTGGGGCGCCGGTTTGTCATTGCTCAGCATCCTCGGCTGGCAGCGATCATGGCGTCGCGCGAGCCGACCTGGTTCGAGCCGGACAGTCGACTGCCGGACCCCTATGACGGCCTGCTCGACAACCATGTCGGCGAGCCGTTGCCGGTGCATGACTGCATGGGTGTGAGCCTGTATGTGGAGGGTCGCGTCTGGGGCGCGATCACCCTCGATGCGCTGCATGCCGGAACCTTCGACAGCCGTGCGCGGGAGGAGCTCAAGCGTTGCACGTTGCAGATCGAAGCCGCCGTGCGCGTCACCCGGCTTGAACAGGAAAACCGCAGCTTGCGCTTGTCCCGCAGCGATCTTCAAGACCTGCGGATGCCTGCGGATGACGGTGAAATCCTTGGGCAAAGTGAGGTATTGCGCCAGTTGCTCAATGAGCTGGATGTACTGGCCGACGCCGATCTACCGGTATTGCTGTTGGGCGAAACGGGCGTCGGCAAGGAGCTGTTCGCCCGACGGCTGCACCGTCTTTCGCGTCGCAGCCATAAGCCGCTGGTACAGGTCAACTGTGCCGCCTTGCCGGAGTCTTTGGCAGAGAGTGAGTTGTTCGGTCATGTCAAAGGCGCATTTTCCGGCGCCACCAGTGATCGCGCGGGTCGTTTCGATGCGGCCAACGGCGGCACGCTGTTTCTCGATGAAGTGGGTGAATTGCCGTTAAGCGTTCAAGCGAAGTTGTTGCGAACTTTGCAAAACGGCGAGATCCAGCGACTGGGGGCGGACAAGCCGTTGCATGTCGATGTGCGAATCATCGCCGCGACCAACCGGCATCTGCCAGACAGTATCCGCGACGGCCTGTTTCGTGCGGACCTGTATCACCGGCTCTCGGTATACCCGGTGCCGATTCCGTCCCTGCGTGAACGCGGTCACGATGTGTTGATGCTGGCCGGGCACTTTCTGGAACTCAATCGGGCGCGGCTCGGCCTGCGTGGTTTGCGCTTGTCGCCTGCGGCCGAGCGGGCCTTGCTGGCGTATACCTGGCCGGGCAATGTGCGCGAGCTGGAGCATGTGATCAGTCGCGCCGCGTTGAAGCAGCTCAGCCGTGGCACCAGTCGCGCGCTGATCATGACGCTGGAGCCGCAAGTCCTCGATCTCGACAGTACGATGAGCGCTGCAGGGGCGAGCGTCGAACCGCCACGGGAAGTGACGTCTGATGTGCCATTCCAGGCCCTGAGCGACGCTGTGGACGATTGTCAGCGGCAAAAAATTCTCCATGCCCTGAGCCTTTCCGGGGAAAACTGGGCCAGCGCCGCGCGGTTGCTGGAAGTCGATCCCAGCAATCTGCACAAACTGGCCCGGCGTCTTCGCCTTAAGTAAGCCAGGGCGGCGCAGCATGTTGATGGCGGTCAAGGTGGCTTGGCGCAGTGGCTCGCACACTGCGCAAAACCTTCCGGAGATCACCGTCATGCCCCTTTCCCTGGCTCAGATGCGCCGTAACTACACCCTTAATGGCCTGCAGGATGAGGCTGCGCTGGACGATCCCCTGGCCATGTTTCGACAGTGGTTGCAACAGGCACGCGACACCGAGTGCGCGCCTGTCGAGGCCAACAGCATGATGTTGGCGACGGTCGACAGTGACGGGCGACCACATTGCCGGGTTCTGCTGCTCAAAGGCTTGAGCGACGACGGCTTTACGTTTTTCGGCAATTACCAGAGCGACAAGGGCCTGCAACTGGCCGCTAACCCGAATGCCGCCATGACGTTTTTCTGGCCGGGGCTGGAGCGTCAGGTTCGTATTGAAGGGCAGGTGTCCAGGCTCGACCCGCAACTCTCGGACGCGTACTTCGATTCCCGCTCCATGGCCAGTAGGCTGGGTGCCTGGGCTTCACCGCAGAGCCGGCCGCTGGTCAGTCGGGCAGCGCTGGAATCGCTGTTGGCCGACACCATCAAGCGTTTCGTTGGCCAGACCGTGCCGCGACCCGGGCATTGGGGCGGCTACTGCCTGCACCCGGAACGCCTGGAGTTCTGGCAGGGGCGTGCCGACCGCTTGCATGACCGTCTCGATTACCGCCTGCGGGACAGGGTGTGGTATCGCAGCCGCCTGGCGCCTTGAGCCTCTATTTGCCCTGTCGAGGTACCTCCTTGGAGGAATAGGCCGGGCCGCGATTGCGGTTCAGGCTTGGCCAAACCCTCATCTACGGGAAGGCTTGGATATGGCCCATCTGGCGCAACGCACGTTTGAACCCCTGAACATTGCCGTGTTGACCATCAGCGATACGCGCACCTTCGAGACCGACACCTCGGGACAGACCCTGACTGATTTGCTGCAAACGGCCGGGCATGTGCTGGTCGATCGTGATCTGGTCAAGGATGATATTTATCAGATCCGCGCAAAGGTATCCCTCTGGATCGCCGACCCCAAGGTGCAGGTTGTACTGATGACCGGCGGCACCGGCTTCACCGCTCGCGACAACACGCCGCAAGCCGTCTTGCCCTTGCTGGACAAACATGTGGAAGGTTTTGGCGAACTGTTCCGTCAGGTCTCCCTGGCGGAAATCGGCATGTCCAGTTTGCAGTCACGGGCATTGGCCGGGATGAGCAACGGCGTGCTGGTGTGTTGCGTTCCGGGTTCGCCGGGGGCCTGCCGAACAGCCTGGAACATGATCCTGTTGGAACAACTGGACAGTCGCACCGGCCCGTGCAACTTCGCCCCGCATTTGAAGCCGCAAACGCAGCGGGTCATCGACGCCTGCGAGACACGCTCATGAGCGGTCGGGTGTGCGATCTCGGCAACCTGATACCCGTCGACGAGGCCATTGATCGTTTGCTGGATCAGGCACCGCCACCTCCCATGGCGCATATGATCCCTCTGGATCAAGCCATGGGGCGAGTTCTGGCGACGGACCTTCATTCCCAGGTGAACCTGCCGGCCTGGGACAACAGTGCCATGGACGGTTATGCCCTCAGGGCGGCCGACCTGCCATCTGAGGGTGGTTGTCTGCCGATTGGCGGGCGAATTGCGGCGGGGGATCAGGCCTGCTTACCCTTGATCGCACAGCAGGCGGTGCAGATATTTACCGGTGCGCCATTGCCTGCGGGGGCCGATACGGTGGTGCCACAGGAGCGCTGCCGTATCGAGGGCGAGCGTGTCTGGTTCCCGCCTGTGATTGCGGGTGATCACGTGCGTAAGAAAGGCGAAGAGGTTCGTCGAGGCGATCTGTTACTCAAGGCCGGCAAGCGTCTGCGCGCACAAGAACTGGGGTTGCTGGCCGGCGCAGGTGTAGCGCGGGTCGAGGTCTATCGACCGTTGCAGGTGTGCTTGCTCAGCAGCGGCAATGAACTGCGTGAGCCGGGCGATGCATTGGCGCGGGGGCAGATTTACAACAGCAATCGCTATTGCCTGGCTGCGCTGTTGCGCGGTTGGGGCGTCGAGGTTCACGACTATGGCGTCATGGCTGATGAGTTGGCGGCCAGTCGGCATGCCTTGAGCCTGGCTTCTTCGGAATGCGACATGCTGCTGAGTTCCGGCGGCGTGTCGGTAGGCGAGGAGGACCACCTCAAACAGGCAATCGAGGAACTGGGCAGCGTGGATTTCTGGCGGCTGGCCATTCAGCCGGGTAAACCATTGGCTTATGGCGAAGTTGCCGGCAAACCCTGGATCGGCATGCCGGGCAATCCTTCGGCGGCGCTGATTACCGCGTTGGTGGTGGTGCGTCCGTTCCTGCTCAGGGCCCAGGGCGTGACTGAAGTGCTGCCGGTGCCATTAGCCGTCCCGGCCGGATTCGACTGGTTGCAACGCAACAAGCGCCGGCAGTACCTGCGGGCAAGGCTGACGCCTGGTGCTGACGGCCAGTTGAGCGTGGAGCTGCACCCTCAGCAAAGCTCGGCGATGTTGACCGCTGCCTGCTGGGCCGACGGGCTCGCGGTGATCGAGTGCGAGCAGCAAGTGCTCAAGCACGACAACGTGATGTTCCTGTCCTTCGCCGACCTGATGCATTGATGGCAATTGATTGCCGTCAAGGCCGTGCCTGCTGGTCTGGCTAGACTGTGTGGCGAGGGAGCTTGCTCCCGCTGGGTCGCGAAGCGGCCCTGTTATTTAGGCCTGCTGCGCAGTCCAGCGTCGGAACGCCGCCCGGAGCAAGCTCGCTCGCCACAAGCGCATTCCAACCATGACTGATTAGGCCCCGGACTGCGTTTTTTCATGAGGATTACCCATGCAACTGGTCTGCCCGGCAGGGAATCTGCCTGCGCTTAAAGCGGCGGTGCGCCAAGGCGCCGATGCCGTCTATGTCGGCTTTCGCGATGACACCAACGCCCGGCATTTCGCGGGCCTGAACATGGACGACAAGCAGTTCGACGCTGCGGTCGCCCACATCCGTCAGCATCAACGCAAACTCTACGTCGCCGTCAACACTTACCCGCAACCCAAGGGCTGGGAGCGCTGGCAGCGGGCGGTCGATCGAGCCGCCGATTTCGGCGTGGATGCGCTGATCGCCGCCGACCCCGGGGTGCTCAACTATGCCAGTCAGCGACATCCGCAATTGGCCTTGCACCTGTCGGTCCAGGGCTCGGCAACCCATGCCGCGGCGCTGGAGTTTTATGCCCAGCGCTACGGTATTCGACGCGCCGTGTTGCCGCGGGTGTTGTCGTTGGCGCAAGTACGCCAGGTTGCCGCCAGCAGCCCGGTACCCATCGAGGTGTTTGGCTTCGGCAGCTTGTGCATCATGGCTGAAGGGCGTTGCCACCTGTCCTCCTACATTACCGGCGAGTCGCCGAACCTGTGCGGTGTCTGTTCGCCGGCCAAGGCGGTGCGCTGGAGCGAGGACGCTCAAGGCTTGAGCGCACGACTCAGCGAAGTGCTGATCGACCGCTATACCCCTGATGAACCGGCCGGTTACCCGACCTTGTGCAAGGGTCGCTTCCTGGTCGACGGCAAACGCTTTCATGCGCTGGAGGAACCCACCAGCCTCGACACCCTCGACTTGCTCCCGGAGCTGACGGCCATCGGTGTCGAAGCGGTAAAAATCGAGGGCCGTCAACGCAGTCCGGCCTATGTCGAACAAGTCACTCGCGTCTGGCGGGCGGCACTGGATGCCCATCGTGGTTCACCGGGCAGTTTTCGGGTCAAGGAGGAATGGCGTCAGGTGCTGGCCGGCTTGTCCGAAGGTAGCCAGACCACTCTGGGTGCTTATCATCGATCATGGCAATGAGGGACGGAACATGAAGCTCAGCTTGGGACCGGTCCTGTTTTATTGGGACAAAGCGCAACTCAGCAACTTTTACGCCGAGATGTCGGCCTTGCCTCTGGATGTGATTTATCTGGGAGAAACCGTGTGTTCGAAACGCCGGGCCTTTTCACTGGATCAGTGGCTCGGGTTGGGGCGCGAGTTACAGGCCTGCAGCCAGGCGCAGCTGGTGATCTCCAGCCTGACACTGATCGAAGCCGCGTCCGAACTCTCCAGCCTGCGCCGGCTCTGCGACAACGGCCAATTGCTGGTGGAGGCCAACGACATGGGCGCGGTGCAGTTCCTGGCCGAGCGCAAATTGCCGTTCGTGGGTGGTCCGGCGCTCAATTTGTACAATGGGCACGCGCTGACGCAATTGCTGGACTGCGGAATGACCCGTTGGGTGCCGCCAGTAGAATGTTCGGCAGCGTTGATTGGCGATGTGATCGAGCAGGTCCGCGGACTTGGCCGCAAAGTACCGGAAGTGGAAATCTTCGCCTATGGGCATTTGCCGTTGGCCTATTCCGCACGGTGTTTTACGGCCCGTGCGGAAAACCGGCCCAAGGACGACTGCCAGTTTTGCTGTATCAACTACCCCGATGGTCTCGCGCTGACCAGCCAGGAAGGGCAGCCGTTGTTCACCCTCAATGGCATTCAAACGATGTCGGCGCAGGTGACTAATCTACTGGCCGATTATTCCGGGCTGGTGGCCTGCGGCGCCGATCTGCTGCGTCTGAGCCCGCGTGCTCAGGGCATGGCCGAGGTGATCGACGCCTATCAACGGGTTCGTCTGGGCGAGACACCGCCGCTGTTCGTCGAAGGCTGCAATGGTTACTGGCATGGCCAGGCCGGCATGTTGCGCGTCGAGGAGGTTGGCCTGTGTTGAGCCGAAAAAAGTGGCTGTTGAAAGGGGCCGACCGCTTACTGCCGCTGGTGCGTCGGGTGCCTTTTGCCGTGCAGCGCCTGGCGTTGCAACAGGCACTGAATCGCTGCCTCGCCGAGCCATTGCGCGAGGGTGAGTTCGAAGTATTGCGCGGGCGTTGGCTGTGCCTGCGGATTCCGGATCTGGGCTTGTCCTGGTACCTGACCCTGGGCCGCGAGGGCTTGCAAATTGCCAGGCAGGCCACGGCTCACGTGACCATCAGCGGCAATTGGCGAGAGTTTCTGCTCCTGGCCAGTCGTCAGGAAGATCCGGACACGCTGTTTTTTCGCCGGCGTCTGGTCATCGAAGGTGATACCGAGCTGGGGCTGGCGCTGAAGAACCTGATCGACAGTCTTGATCCCGATGTTTTGCCTGTTTGGTTGTGGCGCAATCTGGAGCGGGCGGGGAAGGGGTTGGTGGCGGTGTGAGAATCCTGCGAAGGCGGCCTGACAGCCTGCCTGTCTCCTGCGGATGTACACAGATATCCTGTGGAGCTGCCGCAGGCTGCGATCTTTTGATCTTGCTCTTCGGCATCTCCGAAACCGCCAAAAGATCACAGGCTGCGCCAGCTCACCGACCGCGTATCCCGCAATAACCTTGTAAACGCGAAGCCCTTTGGAGGAGGTATGCGCTCCACGAACGCCACCTACCGAACGATGCAATTCCCGTTTTCCGTGACATCTCTGGCTCAGCGGTATCGATCAACGTTATGCCCAGTTCGATGTCTTGGCGCAGGGCCGCGACTTCCCGCTTGTTGGCCGAGCGACCTTCGCCCATGCGCCAGGTGCCCTGGCCAATGACCGGGACGGTGACGCCCGCCAGTTCGCGGGTACGCCTGAAAGCCTGAAGGTGATCTATGGTTTACGTGTGGCAGCCTAAGCGCCTGTGGGTTCATTATCGCTGGGCGTGAGGGAAACACTCGGTGACAACCGGGCTAGCGCCCGTCGAAAACCTTCCACTTTGGACACATCTCCCCGGGTTCTGTGGGTAATGACGCCATAGGCGTAAGGGAGTAAACCCTCCAGCCAGTCTCGTGGGTGGATCTCGACGCTGTTCTCCAGTGTCGCGACGACCCAGTCGGGGAACCATGACATATCGCGGTCCGAGAAGTTGACTTCGCCTGCGATCAGCAACGCCAAGGTGGTACGCAGCGACGACTTGTCCTTCAATAATCGCTCTTGCAGCGCTTGGCAAGCGTCCGGGTCATCCAGTAACACACGAAGATCGTTGGGCTTGCTCAGCTTCAGCGAGGCCGGAAGCAGCGCAGACAAGGCCGGTAACGAGTCCATCCAGCGTTTTTGCACCTCCAGATCAATCCCGACGAAGTCCAGCGCCGGGGGCACAAGCGGCGCGTGAAGGATAACCGTGGGTGTCAGGTAGCGCAGGCGAAGGCTCATGATGTCCATAAAGAGCCGGTCACTGGCGCATAAACATTCCACGGCAGGTGCGGTGCCCAGTATGGTTGATGGCGGTGGGCCGATAATGAAGGTCGCATTGCGTCGGTGGGGCAGGTAATGAATGTCGCCCCAGCTGTCGTTCAGGCAGTGGGCGAGCCAAGCCTGGGGCGTAGGGCCGTTGAACGGGTCTAGGTTCATGGGAACGCCAAAACCGTTGAACACCACGTGACCGAGGGGATTGAGGCGGCTCTTCAATAGTTGGTGGAATCCGTGATCAAACACGATCGGGGCATAAGCGCTCTGGGTGTAGAGGTCGACAATAATGACGTCGTACCGGTCGGGAGTGACGACCAGGAAGTGCGCGGCATCGGCGACCATGCTGTCAAAGTCGATATGCGCTGCAAGTCGGTTCCGGTTGTCGAGGCTGCGCACGAGTGCGGTCTCGTCCAGATCAACGGCCAACAGACTGGCCACTCTGGTGCTGGCTGCGATCGGCGCCAGCGCCACACCGTCCGAAAGCCCCAACATCAGGACCGAGATTCGATCCTTGGACGGATCCCCCAGGAAACCGGTACAACCCATGTCGTCATAATATTGGCCGCAGAAGATCTGTTCATGTCGAGCAGATTCAGGTCGATCCTTGAAGTCCGGCATAGTGAAAGGCAACTCCGTTTGTAAGAGGCGGGGGTACGGCGAGGCAGGTCAGTGCGCAAACGCTTCAGGGTATTTGTCCAGATAGGCATCATTGAGCTGCGTATCCTGGGAACGCATGAAAGTTTTGAAGTCGGGTACCAGAAAGACCAGCAGAGACAACAGCAGCACCATGACGCCCAGCAGCGTGATTGTCAGTGCGACTCCCAGATAGGCGATCAGGGTGTTCATCGCGAAACTGCCCAAGGGGCTGGCCGCCGCAGACAGAAATGAAACCGTGGCAAAAATCCGGTTGCGATGGAGTTTTGGCGTTGCCAGCAACCTCACAGCGGAGGTGGGGATGTTGATCAACATCAGGCCGACGCCGCCGCAGAAAAAGGCCGCGGGCACGATGAACGACGATGAAACGGTTCCGACCACCACCAGGTTGCATCCCAGTAATGCAAAACCTGCGGACACACACATGTCACGGGGGACCCGGTCGGATAACCAGCCGATGATCTTGTAACTGCCCGCCAGAATGCCCAGCCCGAAGCACGAATCCAGAAGACCGATGTAAGTGACCGGGTACTGGATGATGTCCTTTACGTACAGTGGGATCAGGATGGTGAAGAACGGAAACAGGGCAAAGTTGATCAGCATTGCAATGATGGCCAGGTAAAATTCGACTTTCACTCCGTAAACCACTTTGAAGCCGGAATAGATCATGCTGAAGCCGCTGGCACCCGGGGCTTTTTCGCCTTGGCCAGTGGCACCGATGTGGCTCGGGATGGTCGCGATCAACGCCCCGGCGATGAGAATCGCAAAAAAATCGGCGGCAAAGGCGAATGTGATACCGAACCCGTAAATCAACCCGCTGGCCAGTACTGGCCCCAGCAGAATGGAAAAGGACGACATCACGCTTTTGGTCCGAAAGGCCAGGGAGACTTTATCGTCGTCTGCAAACAAAGGAATGATCGACGCCTGGAGAGGGTCGCGTACGCCGACGATCGCACTGCTGATCATCATCAGCGCGCCCACCGTCCAGGGGTTGAACGACCCCGTGGCGGACAGCACCACCATCAACAGTGCTGTCAGCAGGCTGATCCATGAGGCCAGCTTGATGATCAGGATTTTGTTGTACTTGTCCCCCAGCCATCCCAGCAGAGGTTTGGCTAACACTTCCGCCGCGATGGAACAGGCAATCATGTTGGCGAAATAGAGCGCAGAGCCTGTTTCCTGCAAGGCCCACCAGGCCACCGCCAGTTGATTGCACCGTCCCCCCAGAACCATCAGTAAAAAGCTGAATTGCACTTTCAGCAGACGTCGGTCGATGCCGGGAAAGCCCCACGTAATGCCTGAAAAATTTGCACTCATTGACGTACCTTTGATCCGAATAGGGTGACTGCACAATCAGGGGGTTCAAGAAACGACGGGGTGACGCTCATCAGGGTAAATCGCCAGATATCGCTCGATGCCACCCTCAAGGCTATAGAGTTCCGCTTCCTGGTTGACGCTGCGAACTGCCAGCAGGGCCGCCTTGCTCCTGACGCCGGATTTGCAATAGAAAACGATACGGCGGGTGGTATCGAGTTCTTCCTGGCGCTTGATGATGTCTTTGAGCGGAATCAGTTTGCCGCCCAGCGAGCCTTGCTGATGCTCGCTGACGTCGCGCACATCGACCAATTGAAATGGCGCTTGTGTCGCTATCCAGTCATGCAGTGTGTTAGGTGACAGCCAGTCGCTGTCGCGCCACGCAGACGTGGTCGTAGCGCCAAGCGTTTTCGCAGGGGGCCGGTCCCGTGTTTTTTTGTTGATGTTCAACAGGTGGAAAGTGTTGTCCAGGCAATCAATAGACAACAAATGCCCGCTCAAGGGCTCCCCGGCACGGAGGATGAGCTTGAGTACTTCATTGGCCTGAAAGCAACCAAGCAAGCCAGGTATGACGCCAAGAACGCCCGCTTCCGAGCAGTTTTGTGTCAAGTGCGGTGGCGGCGGTGTTTCGAACAGATCCCGGAAGCACGGCCCCCGTTGTTGGGTATGCCGATTGTAATAATTAAATACCGACACCTGTCCCTCGAACTGACTGATCGAGGCATAGACCATCGGTTTTTCACACTCGATACAGGCGTCACTGATGAGGTATTTGGCGTCGAAGTTATCAGTGGCGTCGACGATGATGTCGTATTCCGCCAGCAGCGACAGGACGTTGTCCGGGTTCAGCGTCGTGGCAACGGTGTGGACGACGATGTCGGGGTTCAACTGATTGATGCGACGCTTGGCTGCCAACACTTTCAGGTCGCCTACATCGGCAATCGCATAGAGAATTTGTCGGTGCAGATTGCTCACGTCGACGATGTCGTTATCAACGATGCCGATCGTCCCGACGCCAGCACCTGCCAGGTACAGGAGTACCGGGCAGCCCAGCCCCCCGGCGCCGACCACCAGCACCTTGCTGTCGTTGAGGCGCTGCTGCCCCTGAGCGCCGACCTCGCTGAGGATGATTTGGCGGGCGTAACGGGAGGTGTCCGTTTTCAGGTTGCATTGCATGTCAGCCACCTGCCACTGCGTTGATCAGAATCAATTGCGCATTACTGTCCAGGGGACAACGGCGGTCATGCTCACTGGTCACGGGCATGCCGTCGACGAACAACCCCACGAACGGCTGCGGGTACAGGTCCTCAGAGAAGACCGGGCCAATCAGGTCGGGAAACCGTGCGGTCAGATTGTTCAGTACATCGCTGACACACAAGCCCTCAATGGCGTGTGTTTTATGCTGATCGGTGTAGGACATGAACTGCCGGGGAAAATGTACGACTGCCATGGGTCATCCTTGAACGGTGTCAGTTGTCAGGTTGCTGGAAAACGCATCCAGCCTGGAGGTGATCAGTTTTCCGATTTCGGACAGTTCGGCCGAAGCCTGGAGAGTGGCCAGACTTTTGAGGAAGTACTGGTGCAAGTAGTCGAGTCGTTCGGGACGAGCTCGCACGGAACCGCTGGCCAGCAACCGCTGGTGGTAGTTCACGGCGCTGACCGCAAACAGGCAAGCCAGCAAGACACCCCTAGGGTTCTTGCCGCCGGTTCCTGATGGCAGTATGTAGTCGTTCGAACTGTCCTTGAGCTGGAAGTCGTAAACCTCAGCGATCAAACTGGACCAGATATGGGACAGTTCATGCACCAGTAACTCTTCAAGGTCCGTCATGCTGGTAAACGCGGTTTCGCCCAGAAACATTTGTTGCGGCAGTACGGGATTGGTCAGGCTGACTTGTTGAGTCAGCAACTTATGTATATTAACCGGCAGGTCCAATAATCTGGTCCATTCCGGCAGCAAGGCTTTGAGGTTGCTCTTCGCTTCGGCCAACATGATCTGCTCGGCGTTACCGAGCGCTTGATGGGGCGGAAATGCGGGCGCACCTTCGACGTGCCGGTTATACAGGGTAGTGGCAAAGTCTGGTTGCAAATAGGTGGTTAAAGGTAACTCGCCTCCCTCGATATTTTTACGTACAACGGCGACGAGCGTTAAAAGTTTTTTGCTATTGAACATGGGGTTCACAAAGGGCAAGCCATTTATTTCACACAGTATCTCTGATGGCGACATTCTGTTTTACCGTCCTCGTCCATGGTTGCAGTTTGAGAAAGTCGATCAAGTCCAGGCTCTTTATTCTGTAGGCAGAAAAGTTGGCCAGGACGTTGTCTATTTGTTTCTCCGCGACAGGGAGTGCCAGCAAGGCTTCTTTCAAACAATTTAGTGTTCGATGTCCGTACCACATGTTTTTCAGGTAGTGAAGTAGGTGTTGTTCTTGTGCTGACGTAATGATCTGTTCAGTCGTCCACTGTCTTAAAAACTGCCTGATATGAATAAGTGGTTCGCTGAGTGAAAGAAAGGGCTCTTGTGCTTGATGTATCAGGGTCACTTCGTCGTCGGACATGTCCGGATCGCTGGCGAATTGTCGATACACTTCACCAAAGCCTGTCATTCCCAGCGTATCCATTTCACAAGCGCGAATGGCACCCATGGACGACAATCCCCAAATACGCCAACCCGCGCCCAGGGCGTCGAGTATCTCGGCATGGCCGACGGCAGGGTGTGCATGGAACACGCCATCGACAATGGCGAGGTTCGAAGGGGGCGATTGCGCCACCAGGCGTTCGATATCGCCGCGTTTGACGGGCGGGCGTAACACCAGGCCACCACCGCACAGTAATTGACTGTCTATTCCTTGCAGGGAGGGGCCCGCAAACAGCGTGCATGCCTCAAGCGCTTTGTTTGACATACGTAAGTAACCTCGGACCGACCCTTTTCAAACCGGGTTCAAAGGCTTCAAGCCCCGGAATAATGATTCTGACCACGGTGATGTCGTCCGTCGCTTTACTGAGCAAAACCCTTAGCACGGTACTGAGCCCGACGCGCTGCAACCGCTCAATGAGCAACTCCCAGGCCGATTCGATCGTGGGGATCGCGGCTTCCTGGCAGTCGATGGAGGAGTAATCGATCATCTGGTCCTGGGAGGTGGCCACGGTACGCAAGCGTGAGATGGCCTGAAGTTCGGCCGAACGGCCCTTCTTCTCGAAGTATTTGACGCGCTCGATGATGTCGTCCCGGCCTCCGTGGATGTGGCTTAAACGGCTTTGGGCCGCCTCGCAGATGGCCCGAATCAAGGCGATTTCCTTGATGGGATGCAACCCTGAACCGGTGGCCACAGAGATGGGCGCCTGGGAGGACTCTTCCATGATAAAAGCCTGAAAGTAGGCCAGGCCAAAACAGTTTTCGGTGTAACGAACCGACAGGCTCAACCCCGCGTCATTGATTTTATTGATCAGGGCGTCAGTTTCTGCGCTGTAGCGGTCCAGATTGACGAGGCAGGAGCGGTCATGCAGGTGATTAAAGGCTTGAACATCGCGCTCCATGAGTTCGCAAACAGCGTGTACCGAGGCTTCCACCAAGTCATTGCCTGAAGCCAGGCCACTGGAGCTTTCCCCGAAGAGTCGTTGCCCAGGGTTTTCGGGGTAGGGAATGAACACCAGTTCGGCGGGTGCAAGCACCTTTTGCTTGCGCAATACATCTTCAACTTCGATGGCCATGATGGGCGAGTCGGCGTCGGCAGAGAAGCCGTACAACATGCAGAACTGATTGAACGCTATTCGTCCTTCGTGGCTTTCAATGAGTTGTCTCGGCGTGGTCTTTAACAGTTTCAGTTGCGCGGTGTTGTATTGCGCAAGGCTGAACTCGATGGCTTCCATGTACGCGCCTATCTTGGCTTCTGCTGATCTGAGACCTTTGCCAGCGTTTACGCACAGCGAACCCTTCAATGCATCAGGTCGTATGCTGGCAAACACAGGAATGCCTATGCGGTCCAGCCAGGTTGTGTCGGCCACCCGGGTAATACCCAATCGCGGGGCTATATCGTTGACGATAATCTTTAATGTTTCTTCGGCACTGCGGCGACGAAGGCTCGAACTAAGCCTTTTCATAAGGGTTACCTTTGACTGATGAAAGGTATAAGCAAGCATCATGTTCGACACAATAGAAAACGGGAGGGAATTACTTCCCTCCCGTTTTTTCAGGCTGCGATTTTTACGTCTTCAGCCAGAGCCAGCGTCAACACGTTGTTGTTCGACTGATGCGCCACAAAACCGGCGTGCATCAGGCTTTCATCGTTCAAAATGACGGAGAACTTCTCCGCGGTTTCTGCGTCCAGTTCCAGCTCAAAGGTTACATCATTAACTAGAAAGTCCATTTTATTTATCCTGCCAATAGTATTGCGTTTGAGAAAGTTTGTTGCGCAACGCCTATAAGGTTTTGCAGATGGTGGAGCTCACGTCAAATCAATACTAGTTTCAAAATGTTGCGATTTTATATCTCCGCGAAGTGCTGGAAAGTTGCTTGAAACATTAGTCGCAATGGTTGTAGGAATAGGCTTACAGATTCTTTGGATAAGTATCTTGCTGTCCTAGGGTCGATCTTCGAAATTTCCGTAAGTAATTTCTGAAATTTTTTAAGTTCTTGACGCATTGTCTAAGCCAAGACTAGGTTTGCAGTGTCGGTTGAGCTGGCTTCAAAAAAATCCGAATGAAGAATGGCAGTCCCTTCGGTCATTTATAAAGCGGTATGCATTCAGAAAAGTTTCCGAAGGGGCGCGAACATGGGGAATGATCAATTCAGGCCGAAATGGCAAAGTATATGGGCCAAAAATAATGTTTTTGTCGAAGCTGGTTTATTACGTTGCCGCCACCATGGATGGCTACATCGCCACTCAACAGCACAAGCTGGACTGGTTAGAAAGTTTCACGCTGGGTGATGACGCCACACCGATTGTCAACGCCAATACCCGCGTGAGCTTTTGTTTTCGACCATCGTTGAGCTGATGTCCCTTGTCTCATTGGGCTTATGGCCTTCACTGCATGCCGTCGCGTGGCAGATGGATGACCTTCCGGTCAGTCTGACAGCGCTCTATGACAAGGTCAGCCGGACCGAACCTGCTTTGCTTCGAGCGTTAGTCACTGGCAGTGCAGAGCGCCTGGCCCCGACCATAAAAGCGCTGGAGCAAGCGACAAGCGAAGCGTTGCGCGTCGTAGAGAGTGGGTGATCAGCCGCTACCTTCTGGGAGCGTGGCTTGCCCGCGATCGGGTCGGGCTGCGTTCGGACGAAGCAGTCGTAAAACCGGCTGATGCGTTCTAACTGACATACCGCGGGTACAGGTCTTAGGACCGCTTCGCGGTCCAGCGGGAGCAAGCTCTTATGGAGCAAAAAATAACTTATTGATTTATATATTATTTTTAAGGGCTGGCTCGCCGGCCCTGGCCCATGTTCCTTGCGCGACAGCGCGGCGTCGAAGACGGGGCGGCGACTCCCTCGCCACAGGTTCGGTGTTCGACACTAGAACCTGCTCGCCTTCTCAAGCCGTCTCGGTGGCTTCGATCAGGCGATTCTCTTCCTGAAGATCGCCGTCGCCAATCAACTGCTTGATCTCTTCAAACAACTCATCACTCTGCTCCTCAGTGCAGTCTTCGCCATAACGCTTGCGCAATCCATGTTGGCTCAGAATTAGGTGCACATCGGCGTGCAGGCCATGCTGTTTCAGGCAGTTTTCGACGCATTGCAACGGGCAGCCGTCCAGCGCCAGGATCCGCCGTCCCGAGCGCGCTTTGTTGACCAGTGTAGCGACATGCCCGCCGACACCGACGATGCAGGACATTTCGGCCAGGCCTGTGCGATCCAGGCGCAAGGCCAGGCTGTTGGCCAGTTGGGCGACATTGGAACAACCGGAGCAGGAATAGACCAAAGGCAGGGTTGAATCGGGCATGAGGGTTCTCCACTGATGGACTCTGCCAGTGTGCAAGGCTGGCAGTATTGCGCCTTGACCATGGTCAAATCCGAGACTGGCCCAGCTACTGTTGGTACGTGGCCAGATCCTCTTCAGCGAGGATGCGGATATGGCGCCGTTCCATTGCAATCAGGCCGCACTCGACCAACCGATGCAAAATCCGCGAAAAGGTTTCCGGCTGAATCCCCAGTTTCGATGCCACCAGGCGTTTGGATACTTGCAAGACGATCTGGCCAGTGACGGGATGGCGTTCCTGGAGCAGGAAATTGATGACCCGACGGCTCGCGCTCGCCAGCGTCAACGTGTCTATGTCCCGCAAACGCAGGTGCAAGTGAACGCTCATGCTGGCCAGAATCGCCAGGCAAACCTTCGGCTGGTCCTCCAGGGCGTTGCGGTAATGGTTGCCCTCGATACTGACCAGCACGCTGTCTTTCAGCGCGGTGGCGCTCACTGGATAGAGTCGGGCCTGGCTGAACAGCAAGGCTTCGGCAAAAGTCTGGCCGGGCTGGATGATCTCTACGAGGTTTTCCTGACCTTCGCCGGTGAGCCGGTACAACTTGATCTGACCGCTGACCAGCAGGAAAAAACGCTTGGCCGGGTCCCCCTGGTGCATGAGTGTGCAGTGACAACTCAGGTGCTTGAGCATGGCCAGGCCGCAGATTTCCTCGAAGACTTTCTCCGGCAATTGGCTGAACAGGTGATGACGGCGCAACGTTAAAATGATGGAAGGGTGGGTCAGCATGGCGTACCTCCGCTGACGGTCATAGTAGAGGGCGCGGCCCGGATGACCTATGCCTCTGCAGGCCTACCTCCAAAGAGGAATACTTGTCAGCCGGCGTTGCGCAGATGCTCCATGGCCCACACCGCCGCCTCGACCCGCGAACGCAAGCCGAGTTTATGCAGCAGGTTCTTGACGTGAACCTTGACCGTCCCTTCGGTGATGCCGAGCTTGTGCCCGATGACTTTGTTGCTGAAGCCGCTGGCGATGATTTTCAGCACCTGCCGCTCACGTTCGGTCAGTTCCACCACCGCCTGACGCGCAGGAGCACGCAGCGCCTGGGCCATGACTTGGGTCAGCCCCGGGCTGACCACCAACGCGCCGTTCAGTGCATCACGGATGTACTGAATCAACAGTTCGGGCTCCATGTCCTTGAGCAGATAGCCGTCGGCATCCAGGCGCAGTGCATCGCGAATATCGTCTTCAGCATCCGAGACAGTGAACAGCAGCACCTTGCCGGTGTAATGCATCGCACGTAATCGGCGCAGGGTTTGAATGCCATTCATCTGCGGCATGTTGTTATCGAGCAAAACCAGATCCGGTTGCAGCGGCTCAATGAGGCTGAGTGCTTCTTCGCCGTTGCCGGCTTCGCCGACGATCTTGAAATCATCTTCGAGTTCGAGCATCTGGCGGATGCCGTGACGCATCATCGGATGATCGTCTACCAGCAGGATGGTGTGTTGTTGTGACGGGCTCATGTGACGCTACCTTCTGTTTGCTGCCCGAGAAACTCCGGCTGGAATTCCAGTTGGACACGGGTGCCTTGCGGCTCCCTGGAAAATATCTGCAATTGGCCGTGCAAGCTGCGAGCTCGTTCGTCCATGATGTTCAGACCGTGGTGTTCACGCTGGTCGACGTTGTCGCTGAAGCCGCGCCCGTCGTCTTCGACGATGAGCCTGACGGTTTCGCCGTCCTGGCGCAGTTGTAACCAGGCGTTTTGCGCGTGGGCGTGGCGCAGGCAGTTGGAGAGTGCCTCGCGGGTGATCTGCAAAATGTGGATTTGCTCGCTGGCGGAGAGCTGAAAGGCCAGCGCATCGACGTGCAGGTGCACCTGAAATTCTCCGCGACGGGAGAACTCCTCGGCGGTGTCCTTGAGCTCTTGCACCAGTCCCGCATCGTGAATCTGCAAGCGAAAGGTGGTCAGCAGTTCGCGTAACTGGCGGTAGGCATTGTTCAGCCCCTCGCGCAATTCGGCGGTGACGGTTTCCAGGGTTTCGACTGGTTCGCCACGGCGCATCAGGGTCTGCATGCGGCTGACTTGCAGTTTCATGTAGGACAAGGCCTGGGCCAGTGAATCGTGCAGTTCGCGGGCGATGATCGTGCGCTCTTCGAGCAACAGCAGGCGATGATCCTGTTCCCGTTGGCGTTTGAGTGAAAGCGAGGTGCCAATCAGGTTGGCCAGGGCCTGGATCAACTGGGTTTCCCAGGCTTGCGCCGGATGCCCGTCGACAAAATGCGCCTTGAGCTCCCCCAGTTCGCTGCCCTGGTTGCTGATGCTGAAAGTCTGCGGGTTGGTTTTTTGGTGCTTCTGGCACGTGGCGCAATCGCTGCTGGCGCAAACATCCCGACTGTTTGCCCCATGCAGGGCGATTAATTGCTGGGCGGGTGCCTGCAAGTGTCCTTGTAGACACAGCGACAGACGCAAGCCGGGCAGGCGTTGCTGGAAGCGCCGGATCAACTCATCCAGGCCTTCGGCGTTGGCCAGGCGTGTGGCCAGGTTTCGACTGCTTTGGTACAGCAGCTCCAGGGCTGCATTGGCTTGTTGCAAGTTCAGGGTTTTTTGCTGGACCTGGCTCTCAAGCGTGCGATGCGATTCTTCGATCGTTTCCGCCATGGCGTTGAAACTCGTGGCCAACTGGCCCAGTTCGTCCTGGGACTGATGGTTGACCCGCACCTTGAAATCGCCGCGACGAAAGCGCTGGGTGGCGTCCACCAATTCTTTCAAGGGCGTGACAACGCCGTACTGCAGTTCATATAGCCCAACCAGCAGGACGATCATGGTGCTGAATAAGGCCAGGCCCTGGATCGCCTGTTGCCAGCCTTGCTTTTGTTCGCTTTCGCGCTGCAGCAGGCTGACAAACTGGTTCAGTTGTTCAACGAAAGGCTGGGTCAGAGCCTGAAAAGAGGCCACATCGCCACGTTCGAGTGTCGGGCGTAAATCCTCGTTCCAGTGTTGCTGGATTTGCCCATAGCTGATTTGCAGAGCCGTGGTCGGACCATCTTCCAGTACCGCTTTGAGTGACTGGCTGTTGAGGCGAGTTTGCAGGCTGTCGGTGATGCTGGCGATTTCTTCGCCGGTTGCGCCAGCGGCCAGTTTCCAGCTCAGGTGGTAAGTCTCCATGCGCACCGAGCCCGCGGTGTTGATCGCTGCGGCATCGCCCTGACTGAACCAGGCGATCAATCCGGCGCTCAATGAACTGGCAAGGGCGAGTATGGCGATGAGGATCACCGCCAACCCGGCGCGAGCGGGCAGGGAGCTGCGCAACCAGCGCATCATCAGCACTGATCCTGGGGAAAGACACGAAAACTGAGCATATGGCGTCCCGGAGTGGGTTTTGCAGCCAGTCCCGGGTGCGCTACCTCTAAAGAGTTGCCGACGTCTCCCTGTCGGCAATGGTGTTGCTGGAAAACCTTAAGAAGCTGATAAATAAAGGGTTTCAAGGTTTTCTTGAACTACCTCCTTGGAGGTAGGCCGGGCAAGGATAGCCCCTTGCCCTCATGGGCTTCGTTGATGTGGATCAAGTTTTTGCGGGGTTGGCCTCTCTAGTCTGCCGCCATGGCTAACTGACTGGAGAGCATTGTGATCCAACCGCGTATACGACAAGGCTTGGTGCTGGGCATGAGTACGCTGGCCTTCACCGTCTGTTTCATGGTCTGGATGATGTTTGCGGTGCTCGGGGTGCCGATCAAGGAACTGCTCCAGCTCAACGAAACCCAGTTCGGCCTCTTGGCCGCAACCCCGGTGCTGACCGGCTCGCTGGTGCGTTTACCGCTGGGCCTGCTGACTGACCGCTTTGGTGGTCGCAGCGTGTTCTTCCTGCTGATGCTGTCCTGCGTCGCACCGCTGTACCTGATCAGTCACGCCACCGCCTACTGGCAATTCCTGGTACTGGGCTTGTTCGTCGGCCTGGCCGGTGGCTCGTTTTCAGTGGGCATTGCCTACGTCGCCAAATGGTTCGACAAGGAAAACCAGGGCTTCGCCATGGGCATCTTTGGTGCTGGCAATGCGGGAGCCGCAGTGACCAAGTTTCTCGCCCCGGCACTGATCGCTGTCGGCAGTTGGCAATTGGTGCCAAAGGTCTTCAGCGCGATCCTGTTCATTACTGCGCTGTTGTTCTGGTTCGTCAGCTCCGAAAACAAGGACCACCGTAGTGCCGCCGGCGCCAGCTTGCGTGAACAGTTGCGTTCGCTGAAAGATCCGGCGGTGTGGCGCTACTGCCAGTACTACTCGATCGTCTTCGGCGGCTACGTCGCCCTGGCCTTGTGGATGACCAAGTACTACGTGCAGGAATACGGTTTCAGCCTGCAAAGCGCAGCGCTGCTGGCGGCCTGTTTTTCCCTGCCCGGCGGGGTCCTGCGTGCCGTCGGCGGCTGGATGTCGGATCGCTGGGGCGCGCAAAGCGTGACCTGGTGGGTGTTGTGGGTCAGCTGGATCTGCCTGTTCCTGCTCTCGTACCCACAGACCCAACTGCAAGTGCAGACCCTCAACGGTCCGATGGATTTTCACATCGGCCTGAATCCCGCGCTGTTTACCGTGCTGCTATTCGTCATGGGCATCGCCTTCGCGTTCGGCAAAGCCTCGGTTTTCAAATACATCGCCAATGACTACCCGAAAAACATGGGGGCTGTGTCCGGCATCGTTGGCCTGGCAGGCGGCCTGGGCGGTTTCGTGTTGCCGATTCTGTTCGGCGCCCTGGTGGACCTCACCGGGGTGCGCTCTTCCTGCTTCATGTTGATGTACGGCGTGGTCTGGGTCTCCCTCACCTGGATGTACTTCAGCGAAATACGCAAGACCCCGGTGTTCGGTAAAGAGCTGCCGGTGACCACTTTCCCGTATTCCAGCATTGCCCAAGGAGAAGAACATGTCCGTTCTGCAAAAGCCTGACAAAGGCCCGGTGATTCATGACTGGCGCCCCGAGGACCCCGCATTCTGGGGGAGTAGCGGCAAACAGACCGCCACCCGCAACCTGTGGATTTCCATTCCTGCACTGCTGCTGGCCTTTGCGGTGTGGATGGTCTGGAGCACGGTAATTGTGCGTTTGAACGCCATCGGCTTCAGCTTCACCACCGACCAGTTGTTTTGGCTGGCGGCGTTGCCGGGATTGTCAGGTGCGACCTTGCGTGTCTTCTACTCGTTCATGGTGCCGATTTTCGGTGGCCGGCGCTGGACCGCCCTGAGTACCGCATCGCTGTTGTTGCCCTCGATCTGGATGGGTTTCGCCGTGCAGAACCCGAGCACCTCTTACAGCGTGTTCGTATTGATCGCCTTGCTCTGCGGTTTTGGTGGCGGCAACTTTGCCTCGAGCATGTCCAACATCAGCTTCTTCTATCCCAAGTCTCAGCAGGGTACAGCCCTTGGCCTCAACGCCGGGTTGGGCAACCTGGGCGTTTCGGTGATGCAGTTCTGTGTGCCGCTGGTGATTACCTTCGGTGTGTTCGGCTTTATGGGCGGCTCGTCGCAAGCGTTGCCGGACGGCGGTCAGTTGTGGCTGCAGAACGCCGGGTTCATCTGGGTGCCGTTCATTGTGTTGGTGACGGTGCTGGCCTGGTTCGGCATGAATGATCTGTCCAGTGCACGCGCTTCGTTCAGCGACCAGGCCGTGATCTTCAAACGCAAGCACAACTGGCTGATGTGCTGGTTGTACCTGGCGACTTTCGGTTCGTTCATCGGTTTTTCCGCGGCGTTTCCGTTGCTGATCAAAACTTCCTTTCCGGACGTCATTGCCTTGAAATTCGCCTTCCTCGGCCCGTTGGTCGGCGCGCTGGTACGCCCGCTGGGTGGCTGGTTGGCGGACAAGCTCGGTGGCGCGAAAGTGACCTTGTGGAACTTCATGCTGATGATCGTGATGGTCTTCGGCGTATTGCACTTCCTCCCCCAGAACGGTTCGGGCGGCAACTTCTACGGCTTCCTTGGCCTGTTCATGCTGCTGTTCATCACCACCGGTGTCGGCAATGGCTCCACCTTTCGGATGATCCCGGTGATCTTCCGCACCCTGCATGAAAAAGCCTCTGCCGGAAAACCGTCCGCCGTGCGCGAACAAGCGCTCAAGGATGCCGGCAAAGAGTCGGCCGCCGTCCTCGGTTTCAGCTCGGCCATCGGCGCCTTCGGTGCGTTCTTCATTCCCAAATCCTTCGGCACTTCGATGGCCCAGACCGGCGGCCCGGAGATGGCTTTCTACATGTTCGTCGGCTTTTACCTGAGCTGCATTGTGGTGACCTGGTGGTGGTACGCGCGCAAAGGCGCCGCAACCCCCTGCTAAGCCGACCCGAATCCAACCATTGCGTGGGCGGGGCACAGAACTCCGCAGCAAGCCTGAGAGGACACACCGTGAGTCATTTACTGGATCAACTGCGGTTTTTCAATCGCAAGCAAAACGAGTTTTCCGACGGTCACGGCGAGACCCGCAAAGAGTCTCGCGACTGGGAGAACGTCTACCGTTCGCGCTGGCAGTACGACAAGATCGTGCGTTCCACCCACGGGGTGAACTGCACCGGGTCTTGTTCGTGGAAAATCTACGTCAAGAACGGCTTGATCACTTGGGAAACCCAGCAGACCGACTACCCGCGTACCCGCAACGATCTGCCTAACCATGAACCCCGTGGTTGCCCGCGTGGCGCCAGCTATAGCTGGTACATCTACAGCGCCAACCGGCTCAAGTACCCGAAAATCCGCAAGCCATTGCTCAAACTCTGGCGTGATGCGCGGCAGACCCTGGCGCCAGTGGAAGCCTGGGCCAGCATCGTCGAGGACAAGGTCAAGGCCGACTCCTATAAAAGCAAGCGCGGCATGGGGGGCTTCATTCGTTCCAACTGGGAGGAAGTCAACGAGATCATTGCCGCGTCCAATGTCTACACCATCAAACAATATGGCCCCGACCGCATCGTCGGCTTTTCGCCGATCCCGGCCATGTCGATGGTCAGCTATGCGGCCGGTTCGCGTTACCTGTCGCTGATCGGCGGCGCTTGCCTGAGTTTCTACGACTGGTACTGCGACCTGCCACCGGCTTCGCCGATGGTCTGGGGCGAGCAGACCGACGTGCCGGAATCGGCCGACTGGTACAACTCCAACTACATCATCGCCTGGGGCTCCAACGTCCCGCAGACGCGCACCCCGGACGCGCACTTCTTCACCGAAGTCCGTTACAAGGGCACCAAGACTGTCGCCATCACCCCCGACTATTCGGAAGTGGCCAAGCTCACCGACCTGTGGCTGAACCCTAAACAAGGCACTGACGCAGCGCTGGCCCAGGCGTTCAATCATGTGATCTTCAAAGAATTCCACCTGGACAAACCGAGCGCTTATTTCACTGACTACGCCAAGCGCTTCACCGATTTGCCGGTGCTGGTGCTGCTCAAGCAAATGCCTGACAAGGCACCGGGTGCCGGTTACCAGCCGGACCGTTTCTTGCGCGCCAGTGACCTGACCGACAACCTTGGTCAGGAAAACAACCCTGAATGGAAAACCATCGCCCTGGATGTCAACGGTGAACTGGTATCCCCTCAAGGTTCCATCGGCTATCGCTGGGGCGAGAAGGGCAAGTGGAACATCCTCCCTCGTGAAGGCGGCGAAGGCCGCGAGATTGATCTCAAGCTGAGCCTGATTGGCGATGACGTCGCCGAAGTGGCGTTCCCGTATTTTGCCGGCGAATCCCACGAGCACTTCCAGCACGTTGCTGGCGATGCCGTGCAATACCGCCGTGTGCCGGTGCATAACGTGGTGCTGGCAGACGGTAGCGTCGCTAAAGTTGCCACCGTGTTCGACCTGTCGGCAGCCAACCTGGCTATCGACCGCGGTCTCGGTGGCGCTAACGTCGCCAAGGATTACAACGACGCTTCGGTGCCGGGAACTCCAGCCTGGCAGGAGCAGATCACTGGCGTCAGCCGTGAGAAAGCGATCCAGATCGCCCGTGAGTTCGCCGACAACGCCGACAAGACCAAGGGCCGCTCGATGATCATCGTCGGCGCGGCAATGAACCACTGGTACCACATGGACATGAACTACCGCGGGCTGATCAACATGCTCATGCTCTGCGGGTGTGTCGGTCAGACCGGTGGCGGTTGGGCGCACTACGTTGGCCAGGAAAAGCTCCGTCCGCAATGCGGCTGGCTGCCCCTGGCGTTCGGCCTGGACTGGAATCGCCCACCCCGTCAAATGAACGGCACCAGCTTCTTCTACGCCCACAGTTCGCAATGGCGCCACGAGAAAATGAGCATGCACGACGTGCTCTCGCCGCTGGCCGATAAATCGCAATTTCCCGAGCATGCGCTGGACTACAACATCCGCGCCGAACGTGCCGGCTGGTTGCCCAGCGCACCGCAACTCAATACCAACCCGCTGCACATTTGCCGCGATGCCGCCGCAGCCGGCATGGACCCGAAAGACTACGTGGTCAAGTCGCTGCAGGATGGTTCGCTGCGCTTCTCCTGCGAGCAGCCGGACAGCCCGGTGAACTTCCCGCGCAACATGTTTATCTGGCGTTCGAACTTGCTGGGCTCCTCGGGCAAGGGCCACGAGTACATGCTCAAGTACCTGCTCGGCACCAAAAACGGAGTGATGAACGAAGACATCGGCCAGGTCGGCGATTGCAAACCTGAAGAAGCCGAATGGGTGGACGAGGGTGCCATCGGCAAACTTGACCTGGTCACGACGCTGGACTTCCGCATGTCCTCGACCTGCGTCTACTCCGACATCGTCTTGCCGACCGCAACCTGGTACGAAAAAGACGACATGAACACCTCGGACATGCACCCGTTCATTCACCCGTTGTCGGCGGCTATCGACCCTGCGTGGGAATCGCGTTCCGATTGGGAAATCTACAAAGGTATTGCCAAGGCCTTTTCCAGCATGGCCGAAGGGCATCTGGGCGTTGAGAAGGACCTGGTGACCATTCCGCTGATGCACGACAGCGTCGGCGAACTGGCCCAGCCGTTTGGCGGCACCGACTGGAAAAGCGCCGGCGTCGCACCGATACCGGGCAAGAACGCGCCGAACCTGCACGTGGTCGAGCGTGACTACCCGAACATCTACAAACAGTTCTCCTCGCTGGGTCCATTGCTGGAAAAGCACGGCAACGGCGGCAAGGGCATCAGCTGGAACACCGATGACGAAGTGAAGTTCCTCGGTGAACTCAATCACCACGAAGGGGCTGCCGGGATCAGTCATGGTCGGCCGAAAATCGACACGGCGATCGATGCTGCGGAAGTGATTCTGTCCCTGGCGCCGGAAACCAACGGCCATGTCGCCGTAAAGGCGTGGGCCGCGTTGTCGGAATTCACCGGCATCGATCACAGTCACCTGGCGTTGTCCAAGGCCCATGAGGCGATTCGTTTCCGCGACATTCAGGCGCAGCCGCGCAAGATCATCTCCAGCCCGACCTGGTCGGGGCTCGAAGACGATCACGTCAGCTACAACGCCGGCTACACCAATGTTCACGAGGCGATCCCATGGCGCACCATCACCGGCCGTCAGCAGTTCTATCAGGATCACCCGTGGATGCAGGCGTTCGGCGAGCAACTGATGAGCTATCGGCCGCCGGTCAACACCCGGACCATCGAAGGTGTGAAAGGCAAGCGCAGCAACGGCGAGACCGAGATCGTCCTGAACTGGATCACTCCGCACCAGAAATGGGGCATTCACAGTACCTACAGCGACAATCTGCTGATGCTGACCCTCAGCCGTGGCGGGCCGATTGTCTGGCTCTCGGAAGTCGACGCGAAACGCGCCGGCATCGAGGACAACGACTGGATCGAGTGCTTCAACGCCAACGGCGCACTGACCGCCCGGGCGGTGGTCAGCCAGCGGGTCAAGGAAGGCATGGTGATGATGTACCACGCCCAGGAACGGATCGTGAACGTGCCAGGTTCAGAAACCACCAAGACCCGTGGCGGCCACCACAACTCAGTCACCCGGGTGGTGCTCAAGCCGACCCACATGATCGGCGGCTATGCCCAGCAGGCCTACGGTTTCAACTATTACGGCACGGTCGGCTGCAACCGCGATGAATTCGTCGTGGTGCGCAAGATGGCCAAAGTCGACTGGCTCGATGGTTCAAGTGGCGATGACCTGCCACGTCCCCTGCCGACCGATATCGAGGAGAACTGAGATGAAGATTCGCTCACAAATCGGCATGGTTCTGAACCTGGACAAATGCATCGGTTGCCACACTTGCTCGATTACCTGCAAAAACGTCTGGACCAGCCGCGAAGGTATGGAATACGCCTGGTTCAACAACGTTGAATCGAAACCGGGGATTGGCTATCCGAAAGAATGGGAGAACCAGGACAAGTGGAAGGGCGGCTGGATTCGCAACGCCAACGGCACGATCAACCCGCACATCGGCGGGAAATTCCGGGTGTTGGCGAACATTTTCGCCAACCCTGACCTGCCGAGCCTCGACGACTACTACGAACCCTTCGACTTCGATTACCAGCACCTGCACACCGCGCCGCTGGGCGAGCACCAGCCAACAGCGCGGCCGCGTTCGCTGATCTCCGGCAAGCGCATGGAGAAAATCGAGTGGGGCCCGAACTGGGAGGAGATTCTCGGTACCGAGTTCGCCAAGCGCCGCAAGGACAAGAACTTCGACAAGATCCAGGCGGACATTTACGGCGAATACGAAAACACCTTCATGATGTATCTGCCGCGCCTGTGCGAGCACTGCCTCAACCCGACCTGCGCGGCGTCATGCCCGAGCGGGGCGATCTACAAGCGCGAAGAGGATGGCATCGTCCTGATCGACCAGGAAAAATGCCGTGGCTGGCGGATGTGCATCAGCGGTTGCCCGTACAAGAAGATCTATTTCAACTGGAAAAGCGGCAAGTCCGAGAAATGCATCTTCTGCTACCCGCGTATCGAAGCCGGGATGCCGACCGTTTGCGCCGAAACCTGTGTCGGCCGTATCCGCTACCTCGGCGTGCTGCTGTATGACGCTGATCGCATCAGCGAAGTGGCGAGCACCGCCAATGAGCAGGATCTGTACGAGAAACAACTGGAGATCTTCCTCGACCCGAATGACCCGGGGGTGATCCGTCAGGCCTTGGCCGATGGTGTGCCGCAGTCGGTGATCGACTCTGCGCAACGTTCGCCGGTCTACAAAATGGCCGTGGACTGGAAGCTGGCGCTGCCGCTGCACCCGGAGTACCGCACCTTGCCGATGGTCTGGTACGTACCGCCGCTGTCACCGATCCAGAATGCGGCGACCGCCGGCACCGTGGGCATGAACGGGGTGATCCCGGATGTCGACAGCCTGCGTATTCCACTGAAGTACCTGGCGAACCTGCTGACAGCGGGCGATGAAAAACCGGTCAAGCGTGCACTTAAACGCTTGCTGGCGATGCGCGCCTACAAACGCTCCGAGCAAGTCGATGGCGTCCAGGACCTGCAAGTGCTGAAGGATGTCGGCTTGAGCGTGGCCCAGGTCGAAGAGATGTATCGCTACCTGGCGATCGCCAACTATGAAGACCGTTTTGTGGTGCCCAGCGCCCACCGTGAAGACGCCATGAGCGATGCTTTCGCCGAGCGCTCCGGTTGCGGCTTCAGTTTCGGCAGCGGCTGTAGCGGCAGCTCCGACACCAACATGTTCGGTGCCAAGAAAGCTAACCGCCGCGACATCCTGAAAACCGTCCAGTTGTGGGAGGAATGAGCATGCAAATTCTCAAAGTGATTTCGCTGCTACTCGACTACCCGACCGAGGCATTGATTGGCGGTCGCGACGAGCTGGAGCAGGCGATCATTGAGTCCAGGGAAATCAGCCCCAAGCAGCGCGGCGCGTTGTTCGAGTTGCTGGAGCTGATCTGCGCCAATGACCTGATGGACGGACAGGAGCACTACGGTGCGCTGTTCGGCAGGGGGCGTTCGCTGTCGCTGCTGTTGTTCGAGCATGTGCACGGTGAGTCCCGTGACCGTGGTCAGGCGATGGTCGACATGATGGCGCAATACGAAGCCGCCGGTTTTGCCATCGGCGTCAAAGAGCTTCCGGACTATATCCCGCTGTATCTGGAGTTCCTTTCTACTCGCGAAGACATCGAGGCCCGCGAGGGCCTGGCGGATGTTGCGCACCTGCTGGCCTTGCTCGCGGCGCGTCTGGATGAGCGTGAAAGCGCGTACGCCAGTTGCTTCCGCGCGCTGCTGCAAATTGCCGGTTCCGAGCCGCATCAGGCAGTGGCCGACCTGCGGGCGCAGGTGGCTGCCGAACCGCGTGACGACTCGCTCGAAGCCCTCGACAAGATCTGGGAAGAGGAGGCCGTGGACTTTCTCCAGGCCGAACAGCAGGACCATTGCAGTTCGCTGCCAAGCGCACCGGGCAAGGTCCGGGAAGAAAGCGCAGTGCCGTTGCACTGGGTGGATTTTCAGCATGAAGGGTTGGCCGCCGTGCCGGCCAAGGAGGTAGGCAATGTCTAAATGGAACCTGTTGTTGTTCGGGATCTATCCCTACATCGCCCTGGCTATTTGCCTGATTGGCAGTTGGGCCCGCTTCGATCTGTCGCAGTACACCTGGAAGGCAGGCTCCAGTCAGATGCTCAACCAGCGCGGCATGCGTGTGGCGAGCAACTTTTTCCACATCGGGGTGTTGTTCATACTGGCCGGGCACTTCGTCGGCCTGTTGACCCCGGCGTCGGTTTACCACCATGTGATCAGCACTGAGAACAAGCAGCTGCTGGCAATGGTCTCAGGCGGGCTTTTCGGTCTGTTGTGCCTGGTTGGCCTACTGATGCTGGTCAATCGGCGGCTGAGCGATCCACGGGTACGCGCTACTTCCAGCACTTCGGACATTCTGGTGTTGCTGGTGCTGCTGGCGCAGTTGCTGCTCGGTCTGCTGACGATTGTGGCGTCCACTGAACACATGGACGGCTCGGTGATGGTGATGCTCGCCGATTGGGCGCAGAACACCGTGCTGTTGCGGCCGATGGAAGCGGCGGCGTCCATCGCGCCGGTCGGCTTGACCTACAAGCTGCATGTGTTTCTCGGTTTGACCCTGTTCGTGCTGTTCCCCTTCACCCGTCTCGTACACATGATCAGTGCACCGGTCTGGTACTTGGGGCGTCGTTATCAAATCGTTCGTCAGAAGTTCTGAGGAGACAATCATGTCAGGTGGATGTGGATGTGGTGGCGGTAACGGGGGCAGCGGTGGCTGCGGTTCTTCCAAGCAAGCGGAGCCCGATGTTGTGGATGTCGCGCCGACCGGGGCGGTGCAGTTTGACGCACTCCCGGTTGCGCCGGCGGCCCATGACGCCCCGGCGCAGTTGATCGCCAGCAGTGAGCAGGAGTGGCCGATCATCAGCGTCAACGCGGTGTCGATCACCCCGGAAGCGATGGCTCAGGAACTGCAATATCACCCGGCGGAAAGCCGTGAGGAGGCGGTCTACCTGGCCGCCAGGGCGCTGGTGATCCGCGAGTTGTTGCAGCAACGCATTGCCGAACTCGGCGTGTCGCTGGAAATCGGCTCCGGTGAGAACGAAGAAGAAGCGGCCACGCGCTTGTTGCTTGAGCGTGAGGTGCAGGTGCCTCAGTGCGATGAGGAAACCAGCCTTCGTTACTACGAAAACAATCGCGGGCGCTTTCACAGCGCGCCGTTGCTGGCGGTGCGGCACATCCTGCTCGAATGTGCGCCGGACGATGCCGAGGCCCGCGCGCTTGCGCATGTTCAAGCTGAAATTCTGTTGCAGCGGCTGGAGAATTTTCCCGGCAGTTTCGCTGAGATGGCCGTGAAATATTCGGCCTGCCCGTCGAAAGCTCAAGGCGGTTCTTTGGGGCAGATCAGCAAGGGTCAGACCGTACCTGAACTGGAGCGTCAGCTGTTCACCCTGGCGCCGGGGCTGGCGAGTAAACCGCTGGAAAGCCGTTACGGTTGGCATGTGGTCAGTGTCGACCAGCGGATCGAAGGCATGCCGTTGCCCTATGAAGTGGTGTCGACGGCGATCCGCACGCAGTTGCAGCAAGGTGTCTGGCAAAAAGCCCTGGTGCAATACCTGCAAACCCTGATCGGTGCGGCGGATATTCGCGGCATTCACTTGCAGGGCGCCGACTCACCGCTAGTGCAGTGAGCCTTGGGGTAAACGGGGAGATGTGATGAACGCTGTCATGCAGGATGGTTTTGGACGGCAGATCGACTATCTGCGGATGTCGGTGACGGACCGTTGTGATTTTCGCTGTGTGTATTGCATGGCGAAAAACATGACGTTTCTGCCGCGTCAGCAGGTCCTGACGCTGGAGGAGCTGCAGCGTCTGGCGGCGCTGTTCGTCGGCCAAGGTGTTCGCAAAATCCGCCTCACCGGCGGCGAACCGCTGATCCGTCCCGGTATTGTCGGGCTGTGCCGCAACATCGCCGCTTTACCCGGTTTGCGCGAACTGGTGATGACCAGCAACGGCTCGCAACTGGGCCGTTTGGCCCGGCCGTTGGCGGAGGCAGGGGTCAAGCGGATGAACATCAGCCTCGATAGCCTGGACGGGCAGAAGTTTCGCGCGATCACCCGCAACGGCGATCTCGATCAGGTGCTGGGTGGCATTGAAGCAGCGCGGGGCGCGGGGTTCGAGCGGATCAAACTGAACTGCGTAGTGATGAAGGGGCGCAACTTCGATGAAGTCCCGGCGTTGGTGCAATACGCCATCGATCAACGCATCGATATCAGTTTTATCGAAGAAATGCCCTTGGGTGATGTTGGCCGCGCGCGTGGCGAGTCGTTTTGCTCCAGTGACGAAGTGCGGACATTGATCGCCAGTCGTCATCGGTTGCTCGACAGCACCGAAAACAGTGGCGGGCCGGCACGCTACGTTCGCCTGGAACGCCATGACGATACCCGGATCGGTTTCATTTCACCCAACAGCCACAACTTCTGTGGCAGCTGCAACCGGGTGCGGATGACCGTTGAGGGGAAGCTGTTGCTCTGTCTGGGGCAGGACGATGCCCTGGATTTACGTGGATTACTGCGGCGTTACCCGCTGGATGACCAGCCCCTGATCAATGCGGTGCAGAAGGCCTTGCGCGGCAAGCCGCTGCGCCACGACTTCGGCCCCGAAGGGGAGGTGCAGATTGTGCGGTTCATGAACATGAGCGGCGGTTGAAATGTTCTGCACGGTTCGCAAGAACACAGATGATCCAATGTGGGAGCGGGCTTGCTCGCGAAAGCGGTCTATCAGTCAACAATGATGTTGAATGTGATGGCCTCTTCGCGAGCAAGCCCGCTCCCACATTGGGTCCTCGCTTGCCACTGGATCTATGTCGTCATCGGGTGTTTTTTTCACCGGCAAATCTTGACGTTGGTCAATTGCAGAACAGCGCTTTGTCCGTAGTCTTCACTGCATGTTGTGTTTGTTTGTCTGCAAACATCTATATGTAGTATCTGGAGGCCAAATGCAGAGCACGCTGATCTCAGTTGGATGTAACCGCTTGCACAAGCGCGATGGCAGTCTGGTTGCCTTCGATGCCGACAAGATCCGTCAGGCATTGATCGCTGCCGGCAAGGCAACCGGGGAGTACACCGACGTTGAAGCCGAAGGCTTGCTCGAAGCGGTACTCGCCCGATTGGAAAGGCAGCCAAGGCTGCATGTCGAGCAGATCCAGGATCGTGTTGAGCGGGTGCTGATGGACGCCGGTTTTTTCCTCGCCATGCGTGCTTACATCGTTTATCGCGAACAGCACGGGCGTTTGCGTCGCGACCGCCGGACCCTGGTCGAAGTGGCGACGTCGATGAACGAGTACCTGGACCGTGAAGACTGGCGAGTCCAGGCCAACGCCAATCAGGGCTACTCACTGGGCGGGCTGGTGTTGAACGTGTCGGGCAAGGTCACCGCCAACTACTGGCTGGACGAGGTGTACAGCGAGGCGATCGGCCACGCTCATCGAGAGGCGGATTTGCATGTACATGACCTGGACATGCTGGCCGGTTACTGCGCTGGCTGGTCGCTGCGCACCTTGTTGCACGAGGGCCTTAATGGTGTGCCCGGACGTGTTGAAGCCGGGCCGCCGAAGCACTTGAGCAGTGCCCTGGGGCAAATGGTGAATTTCCTCGGCACCCTGCAAAACGAATGGGCCGGCGCCCAGGCCTTCAGCTCGTTCGATACCTACCTGGCGCCGTATGTGCGCAAGGACCAACTGAGCTATCCGGAGGTCCGCCAGGCGATCCAGGAGTTCATCTACAACCTCAATGTGCCGTCACGCTGGGGCACCCAGACGCCTTTCACCAACCTGACCTTCGACTGGGTGTGCCCGCAGGATCTGCGCGAGCAGATACCCGTCATCGGCGGGGAGGAAATGCCGTTTGCCTACGGCGACCTGCAAGTCGAAATGGATGTGCTCAACCGCGCCTACATCGAGGTGATGCAGGCTGGCGATGCGAAAGGGCGAGTGTTTACCTTTCCGATTCCGACCTACAACATCACCCATGACTTTCCATGGGACAGTGAAAACGCCGACCGTCTGTTCGAGATGACGGCGCGTTACGGTTTGCCTTACTTCCAGAACTTCCTCAATTCGGATCTGCAGCCCAATCAGGTGCGTTCGATGTGCTGCCGGTTGCAGTTGGATGTGCGCGAGTTACTCAAGCGCGGCGGTGGCTTGTTTGGCTCGGCGGAACAGACCGGATCGCTCGGCGTAGTGACCATTAACTGTGCGCGTCTGGGCTATGTGTTCAAGGGTGATACCAGTGGTTTGCTGAAACGGCTGGACACGCTGATGGAGCTGGCGATGGAGAGCCTGGAGGTCAAGCGCAAGGTCATTCAGCATCACATGGATGCCGGTTTGTACCCTTACACCAAGCGCTACCTGGGCACCTTGCGCAACCATTTTTCCACCATCGGTCTCAACGGCCTGCATGAAATGCTGCGCAATTTCACCGGTGATAAGGAGGGCATGCACACCGAGCAGGGCCGCCAGTTTGCCTTGAAACTGCTGGACCATGTGCGCGCTACCTTGCTGCGTTTTCAGGAAGAAACCGGTCATCTCTACAACCTGGAAGCGACACCGGCCGAAGGCACTACCTATCGCTTCGCCAAGGAAGACCTCAAGCGCTACCCCGACATTCTCCAGGCCGGCACGACGCAAGCGCCGTATTACACCAACTCTTCGCAACTGCCGGTGGGCTACACCGACGATCCCTTCGAAGCCCTGGAACTGCAAGACGAACTGCAATGCAAATACACCGGTGGCACGGTCTTGCATCTGTACATGGCCGAGCGGATTTCCTCGACCCAAGCCTGCAAGCAACTGGTGCGCAAAGCCCTTGGGCGTTTCCGCCTGCCGTACCTGACCGTGACCCCGACGTTCTCCATCTGCCCGGTGCACGGCTACCTCGATGGCGAGCATGAGTTCTGCCCCAAGTGCGACGAGGCACTGTTGCTACAAGAACAGAAAACCGGCGTTGTTCACTGATTTTTATCCACTCAATTGCAAGGAAATTCACCATGACTGCATCGCAACCACTGCCTCAGGCTCAACGTCAACGCTGCGAAGTCTGGACCCGCGTGATGGGCTATCACCGTCCTATGTCAGCGTTCAATCCGGGTAAACAGTCGGAGCACCGCGAGCGGGTGCACTTTACTGAAAGCGCGGCGCTGGTTGGGCGCCAATGAGTCGAACGCTTTGGGTTGGGGGCATGGTGCCCCTGACCACTATCGACTATCCGGGACAGCTCGCCTGTGTGTTGTTTTGCCAGGGTTGCGCCTGGCGTTGTCGTTATTGTCATAACCCGCAGCTGATTCCCCCTCGTGGCAGTGAGGAAGTGGATTGGCGGCGGGTGTTGGCGTTTCTGCAACGTCGTCAGGACCTGCTCGATGCCGTGGTGTTCAGCGGCGGTGAGCCGACTCTGCAGGACGGCTTGCTCGGTGCCATGGATGAAGTGCAGGAAATGGGATTTCGCATTGGCTTGCACAGCGCTGGCATCAAGCCTGCCGCCTTCGCCAAGGCACTGACCGGTGCTGATTGGGTCGGCTTCGATATCAAGGCATTGCCCGAGGATTGCCAGGCCATCACCCGGGTCGAGGGCAGTGGAACGGCAAACTGGCGCAGCCTTGAGTATCTGTTGGCCAGTGGTGTGGACTACGAATGTCGCACCACCGTGCATTGGCATCTGTTCGAGCCGGCGCGTCTGCTGATCCTGGCCAAACGCTTGAATGCACTTGGCGTCAAACGCTTCGCCGTACAACTGGTTCGCACCGAGCGGATGTTCGATCCGCTGTTGCCGAGCGTTTCGGCACAAGCCTTGCTGCCAGAGTTGTGGGGGGCCATGCGCGAGTTGTTCCCAGTCTTCGTGCTACGGGGGTAACGGGGTTTGGGGGAACTCAAGCCCAGCCCCAGAACTGCAACCACCAGCCAAACCCGATCAGGCCGTTGGCGAGTAACAGGCAAACGCCCCCCGACCCGCGCCGAACCAGGGAAATATCTTCGTGCTTCAGCCGTTTCCAACCCAGCAGCAGGCTCCACCCCATGGCGGCCAATAACAGACAGGCCCTGGCGGGTTGTACCCACTCCAGCAGCAGACCTTCATAACGCAGTAATTTGACGGTGGTGGCCGACAGACCGAGAAACAGTCCGGCACCCCCCAGAGGCGTGAGTGTCAGCGCCAGAGGCCAATACAGTGCGCGATCTCGCGCCAGTCGGGCCGTCAGTCGCAGAAGCAGCATCAACGCTGCGCCGAGCATGATCGAACTCAAACTCAAGTAAGCGACGATGCTGAAGCCGTCGAGCCAACTGAAGCTGTCGTTGAGTTGCGGGTAATGGGTGAGCAACCACCAGGGGGCATTGTCCTGCAGGGCCCAGAGCTGGTTGTGTTCGACCAGCCACTGGGCCAGGTGTTGTTTGAGGGCGATAAACCACGGGCTGACCGTCCACTGAAACGCGCCCATGGCCAAGCCGATCACGCCGAACAGCAGCAAGCGTGTATCCCAAGGGGACAGCGTCTGCGCGGTTGCGTGAAGAATCTCCTGATTGCTGGAGCGGGCGATCAGTTGAACGGCACCGCGTTGCCCGCTGCAGCGTCCGCAGGCGTGGCAATCACTGGCGCCTTGCAGGCGGCGGATATCGAGCAGGGGAGCGCAGTTGGGCGGCGGCAGGCGTGGTGCAGCATTCTCTATCCAGCGTTGTTCATCGACCTGAAAATGCATAGGGGCCAGCCGGGCGAGCAGGGCGAAGACGCCGCTGACCGGGCACAGGTAACGGCACCAGACCCGTTTGCCCCGGGCGAACAACAACCCAACGATGACCGCAGCGACGGTCGAGCCACCCAGAATCAACAGCGCGGCCTGGGCGTAGTCATAAACGCTGATCAACTGGCCGTAGAGGGTTGTCAGGCAGAACGCCAATGTGGGCCAGCCGCCCCAGCGCACCCAACGCGGCACACCCAGGCCTTTTCCGTAATGGCTGGCCCACTCGCTGAGCGAGCCTTCCGGGCACAGAACGCCACACCAAAGTCGACCGAAGAACACCATCGACAGCAACACGAACGGCCACCAGATCCCCCAGAATAGAAACTGCGCGAGCAAGGTCAGGTGGTCGAGTATCCGCGCCTGGCTGTCCGGTAGCGGCAATAGCGCCGGGGTCACCAACAGCACTGCGTAAACCAGTACGACAGCCCACTGCACGGCCCGAATGACGGACGCATGGCGACGCATCCCGTCACCCAGGCGCTGGAGCCATTGATTGTGGCGGCTCAGGTCGGGCATGGCAGGTTGTCCGCAGTCTGTTGCCGTAGCCAGCCGCCGACGACCAGCCAGTAACCGACCCACACCAACAAGGTCAGGCCACTGGGGGTTGCCCGATAACCAGCAAAACTGGCCAGAAAGCCACCCAATCCATGGCTGTCGTTCAACAGTGTGCTGCTGTCCCAAAGCGCCTCGCCAACGATGCTGTACACCTGCTCTGGAAAATCGAGGACGAGCAGTTGGCCGCCGATTCGCTCGGTGCTGCTGACCAGCAACGCCGCGCCGAGCATGAGCAGGACGACTTCGCTGATGGCAAAGAATCGCTGCCATGAAATGAACCGGCGACTGCTGTGTAGCAGGGCAAGGGTGAGTGCCGATAGCACCAGCCCCATGACGCCACCGACCGCAAACAAACCGAGTTGCGGGCCTCGCAAGCGGGCGCCAACACCATAGAGAAATACTACGGTTTCGCTGCCTTCGCGGCCGACGGCGAGCATGGCCAGCAGCAACAGCCCCAAGCCGCCTCGCCGGGCCAGATGGCTATCGGCATGTCGTTGCAAGTCAAATTTCAGCGTGCGCCCGTTGCGATGCATCCAACCAACCATTTGCACCATCAACAGGCTGGCAATCAACGCCAGTGCTACCTGGAACCATTCACTGGCTGAACCGCTCATGGCCTCACCGGCAAACAGAATCAGCACCGCCAGCAGGCCCGAGAGCATCAATCCCAGCATCACACCGGCCCACAGATATTTGACCAGGCGATTGCCTGGACCTTGTTGGCTGGTCCAGGCCTGGAGAATGCCGATCACCAGCAGCGCCTCGACGCTTTCGCGCCAGACGATGAACATTGATTGATTCATGGAAACTCCGTGCAGGTGCGGGTTATTTCGCGAGAATGCCGCCCTCGGGCAATTGCGGATTGAACTCGTCGAAAAAGGGGTAGTGGCCGGGCCTGAGCGGGTGAATCACGACGAAGGTCGTCACGCCCGGCGACAGTACTTTTTCAACCCGCAACGGCGTGCTCTCGAACTCGGCCGGCCCCTGACCGCTATTTTTCAGGACGATCTTGAAGCGCTGTCCGGCCGGAACCTCGAGTAATGCAGGGGAGAAGTGGCCATCGCGCAGGATCAGTTCGTAGCTCGGCAAATCGGCATGGACGGTCAACGGCGCAATGGCTCCGGCCACCATCAGCCAGGCAAGCGGCAGGCGCTTCATTCAATAGCCACCTTTTTTACCGATGCCGGCGTAGATGAACTCGTAGTGCAGTTCGCAGCGTTCGAACCAGGGCGCTACACCGGTTTCCTTATCGGTATGACGCCCGAGGGAGCCGTGACCGGTGGGGGGGAGCACGGTGAAGGTCAGCCGATATTTGCCCGGTCCCAGCAGCTTCACATTGTCGCCATAGTGCGGGCCGTCATTGGCGACCATGGCATGGAAGTCGCCCTTGATTTCGTCCGGGTTACCCGCTCGGCTCAAGTTGAACGAGACATTGAGGTAAGGCACGAAACTACCTTCCTGAAAGCCCTGTCGATTGTCCGCGGTGGCCCGAATGTCGGCTTCCAGGTGAACATCGGAATCGACAGTCGCCCGCATCATGCCCGCCGGGGCCATCTCGATGGGTTGCAGATACACCGCCCCGACTTCCAGTCCCTGACACAGCTGGGGTACCCCGATCGGGTACTCCTTCGCGTGAGCCAGCGGTACGAGCAACAGCAGGGCGAGTGAGAGGTGGGTACGCATAAGGTCTTCCTGGGCACTAACGAGTAGGAACCCGAGTCTAGGAAGCTTTTCTGCAAATAATAATGATTACTATCAAGTTTCGAGCACTTAAACCGATCGCTTGTCACGCTGGCGAAAGCGCTGGGCGCGCTCGACGCTGTGGGTCATCTGTGCCGCCGCATGAACGGACAGTCGCTCGATGTTGATTCTTGATATCGATCAAGGGTGGTTTTGCACAAAGGCTGTAGGTTGCAAAAACGTCTCTCAATGATTGGAGATCGACATGGCCAAGAACTTCCCCGTCAACCCCAAGCACCCCGAGCGGATCTGTTGGGGATGCGACCGGTATTGTCCAGCCAAGTCCCTGGCGTGCGGCAATGGCTCCGACCGTACGATGCATCCAGCTGAGCTGTTCGGGGAAGATTGGCATCTGCCTGGCGACTGGGGTATCGAGTCCCTCATCGTCACAGACAAGACAGGGAATGAAGGCATCTAGCGCAAGCCCGGAATGGTCGTGCATAACAGCAGTCTTCCTCGCATGGCGAACCTTCAAGGCAGTCACACTGAAGCTGGGACGCCAAACCTCGCTTTCTCAGATTGATCGCATCTTTGCTAAAGACGTTTTGCCTTTGCTGGGTCCTCTACCCATCGCCGAGATTTCTCGTCAGCACTTGATCGAGTTGCTACGCAGAATTGAGAGTCGTCAGGCGTTCACTACGGCAGAGAAATGCCGGACCTGGTTCAACCAATTGTTCCGCTATGCGATGGTTGAAAAAGGGCTGATGACCAACCCCTCGGCAGACCTTGATATTGTCGCGATTCCCAAACCGCCGGTGACGAACAATCCCTATTTGCTCATGGAGGAGATACCTCTCTTCCTGCAAAAGTTACGTACCTACGGAGGCAGCACCACAACGATTTTGGGTTTACGCTTGCTGTTCCTCACGGGTGTGCGGACCGGCGAGTTGCGCTTGGCTGTACCTGAGCAGTTCGACTTGGTACGAGGAATTTGGACAATACCCGCTGTGATCGTTAAGCAACTGCAGGTACGGTTAAGAAAGGAGGGCAGTAAGATCCCGCCTTATGTAGTTCCGCTCTCGCGTCAGGCGATCGCGATCGTTCATGAATTGTTAAAACTTAGACGTCCAGCTCAGCGCTACTTGCTCTCTCATCGCAGTGATCTATCAAAGCGGATCAGCGAGAACACCCTTAATACGGCGATCAAGCGTATGGGCTACGAAAGGCAGCTCACAGGTCACGGAATTCGCGCAACGCTCTCTACCGCGCTCAACGAGCTTGGTTATGAGGACAAATGGATTGATGCGCAGTTGTCTCATGCGGAGCCCAACAAAATCCGAGCCACTTACAACCATGCGCTGTATGTCGAACAGCGTCAGCGGATGATGCAGGATTGGGCTGACCAGCTTGATCGATGGGAGCGTGGGGAGAAGGGTATCGTCGCTGCACCTGCGCCGAATCTATCGGGTGAGTTGGACATGATTGCGGAATACTTGAAGAGGCTGTCTGCTGGTGGAAGTCCTCCGCTTGGTGGTGCCATGGGGCGTGAGCGTGCGGCGTTGTCACGGAGGCTTTAACATGCCAATTACCTTGGACTGATTGGGGTAATCGCTGCCATCGATTAGTGGGGGTGGTTGCCTCGCGGTGCAGGAAGTTTGCAACTGTCCCAGCGCCGCGTTGGTGATTGATTGTGCGCTTACAGACGTGACATCGGTATATTGAGAATCCAACTACAAACACAAAGGAGTTTGCTCAATGGCCGTAATCGACTACCGCCCAACTGGAGTTTTAGGCCATGGCCCAGTTGACTTAACCTTTAGTTATCTCGGGCCAGCGGGGGGTTAGCGTTGATGCTAATTTCCCTCAGACAAGGGTATTGATCCAGCGGATGCATCGATGCTATTCGAATCTCGCACAGGGCTTGAAACCTGGCCTGCTCTTGTCACTTCAGGTTACGCATGCTCGACTCTCATTACCGAACGGCGAAGTAGTGTCAGGTGCTGTAAGAGAAGCTAAATCGGGAGATGGTGGTGAGTATTTCGAATTAGTTATACCTGGCATGCAGTAATCATCGAAAAGGATCCCCCACCGGGTCCGGTGGGGGATCAAGGTCACCAGTGATGAATGACGTTGGCCACGGTGAACCCACCGACGACGATGGCCACCAGTAAACTGAGAAACGGAATCAGGGGACTGTAGGGTTTCACTTGGTCGGCCCAGCCGAGGGTGAGAATTTGGAGGGACAGGAAGAGGAACGAGAGATAGTCGAACATGGACGGTTTTTCGATTGGTCCCTGTATTTATCGTCCTCGACGTCGGCCTGACCAATTTTCTGTGCCGGAACTGAAAAAAACTTGAAAACCGAAAAAGATCGGTGCCGGCTAAAGCTGCGGCACGAATCCACGAAAGCAGCCCGACAACAACGTTATTTACACGCAGAGTTAACGGAATCGGGGGGGAAGCTGTGGAAGAGGCAGAAGATACGCGGCGTGCCTGGAGTTACAACGCCTCAGTAGAAGCGGGCTTGGAACCCTGGTCGTATGCTTATACCGATATTCCGGAAGGTACGTGGCAGCTCGTCTCGACTTTAAAGTTTGGTCAAATAAGACAGCCGCCGGCCACCTTGTGTGTTGCTTCACATCGCTCGTTGATGGTTGCCGTTATCGACTATCGGTATTCCCCGGCCGGTGCTACACGCCGAAAGATGGCGGCATTGATTTTCCACAACCAGGGCTAGATGGGCAGACGTTTCTGGTGGAAGTTGGCAGAACCGCGAAAGGAGAAGTCTCATGGCTCGGGGCGGAATTCGATGAGCAGTCCTGAGGCACGGAGTGACTTGATGTCGCCAACAATAAGGAAAAGATTGAACATGAGTACCGAGAACAAATTCTGTGAGTGGTTTGGTCACCGTGACGAGAGTACCGGGTCCGATAGAAGTAACGACTTTCCATCCGAAGGGTTTGTTTGCGTTCGTTGTGACCACACCCACAACGTGAACGAGTGGGGCGGCCCGCCCCCGGCACCGAAGATCCGCACGGTTGGTCTATTCTTCCTGGCTGTGCTCGGCGCGGCGGCGCTGTATTTCCTGACGACGCACAATTGAGAGGAAAGACCGCTGGCCTACAGCCCGCCACTGTTGCGGGCTTTTGTAGTACCAGGATTGGGTCGGAAAAATGGAAGCCGAGGCTATCCGCGGGTCTCGGCAAAATGGTGTGAAACGAATAGGGGAGCCGGCCATGGTAGATGGATACGAAAAAATTGAAGAGGGCGATATCGTTGATCACAAGCTATTTGGCTTGGGCAAAGTTCAGGCGGTTGACGGCCCGGTTTACGGTCTTGGCGAAACAGGTACCGGAAGTGGTTATCGAGTAACTGTTGCATGGAATGATCCGGAGCGTCGGGAAAGCTCAGTAATGAGCTGGGCCTTGAAGAGAATTTCGTCTCCAGACACTCGACCATTTATCTATTGGGACAAGAAATGGCAGCCGTTGCGGGTGGAATGGTTGAGATCCTGTCGTGAAGTCGAACAGTTATGCGCAACCTTCGATCCTGCCCCGGACGGAGAAAAGCTAGCTGAAGCCATGAAGGCCGAAGCTGTGGCATGGGAAAGGATGAGCACATTTTTCGTCAATCCATATGTATAGGAAAAGGATCCTGAACAACCAGCCCCATTCTTCGTAGTGCCGCCATAGACATATGGGATGTTGGAGCTTGACCAGTCGTGGGCTGCTAGCTTCACAGCTGCCAGCTGTGCTGGGGTAAGTCATAATCCAATTGGATCAATGAAATTTGTCGGGTTTTCCGATACATAGGTACATATAGTCCAACGAATTTATTTGCCGCGACTCCTCCAGCTACCAAATAGCCGTGAGATAATAAGGCCGCCTATGAACCCAATCCAAAACAATTTTTTTCGATCTGCCCATTCGGGATAATTGTTTGCCCAATGCACTGCCAGCAAAATCATCCCAGTAAAATAACAGCCTGACAACAATGTAGCTATGCTATAGCCAACTAAGTGTTTGAAGCTTATGGCGCTAGGGTTAACCTCATTCCTATTTAGGGTTTGGGCAATTAAAGCAAAGCAAGTATATGAAACAAATGTTTGAGAAATGGCGCCAAAAATTCCAGCGACACATAAAAGAATTGAAAATAATTGTTCGCTCATTTGTTGCACCCGCAGTCAGAACTTCCAGGGGATACACTCGCTATTGCTGCCCCGGCTCCAGCACGGCCCAGTACAAGTGCGTTTGCATTCGCGGCAGTCAATGCTGGGTCGGATAGCCATGGACTCAGATCTTTTGCAAACCAAAATGGGTTGCTCATTTTCCCTGCTACACCGCCACCTATTGCACCTGCAACTCCGCTAACAGCTACGCCGGTTAAATCAATTGAATTACCGTTAACTTCCTGAGTGGCAGCGTAACCACCGATATTCGTAATCGCTCCTGTCACCATTGCGCCGATGGTCGTTGTTCCAGTGATTGGCAACATAGCACCTGCAACTGCTCCTGATATCCCAGCGATTATTGCGTCCCTCCAATGCACACAGCCAAAATTCCCGCCGTTGTCAAACAACTGATAGCCTGCGTTGCCGAAAAAACCTGCGATTCCACTAACTGCACCTGTAACCAAGAAAATCGGGAAATTTCCTGACGGGTCGGTGAAGCTGACCGGGTTCCCGTTTACATAGGTATACGTATTTATCCCTCCCGTAAGGCCAATCGGATCTCCCGAGATAAAACGCCCAAAGCCCGGAGAGTAATACCGTGCCCGATAATAATAGAGGCCCGTGCCATCATTCTCCCGCCCGGTGTACTGCTGGCTATTAGCACTGGCGGAGCCGCTGCTGCTGGTCTGGCCATAAGGGTTGTAGGTGTATTGCGTTGTGGATGCTCCAGTGCTGTCGGCGAGCGCATGGGTTGAACCCAGCGCATCAGCCAAATAGCTGTAGGTGCTGCCACTGGCTTCGGTGCGGCTGAATACTTCATCCAAACCGCCCGTGAGGAGGTTGGCCTGAACCGTGGGGGTGACGGCACCGGTCAGCTCTTGCACCAGGTTTACACCGTCGAAGACATAGCCGGTGGTTTGGCCTGCAATCGTCTTCTGGCTTCGTCTGTTGGCCGCGTCATAACTGAAGCTGCCGGACGTGGTGCCCGTGAGCGTGCTCAGGCGCTGGCGCGAATCCCAAGTGTAGGTGTTGCTGCCGTCGCTGGTCATATTGCCGTTGGCGTCATACAGCAAGGTGGCACCGCTCCATGCGGTCAGCTGGTTAGCGGCGTTGTAGCTGGTAGCGCTCACGGCACTGGGGAGGGTGGTGCGAGCCAAGCTACCGCCAAGCTGTACTCGTTGACCGGCGTTGTCATAGCCGTAGCTCAAATTGCCCAGGTTGGTGCCGCCCTTGGTGTAATTGAGGTTAATAAGTTGGCCGGCGTTATCGTAACCGTAACTGACGGTCACCCCATTGGGCAGGGTCAAGGTGGCACGACGGCTGTCTGCATCATAGGTGAAGGCCGCACTCTGGCTGCCGTTGCCGAGATTGGTCAGGCGATTGCTGACGTCGTAGGTGTAATTCACTGCGGGCTGGCCCGTCACCGTCATACTGGTGCGACGATCAGCGGCATCGTAGGCGTAGGAGACGGTACCTTGGGACGTTGTCTCGCTGAGCAGATGATCCAGATTGTCATAGCTGCGAGTGATCGTGCCGCCTTGAGTATCCGCGATCTGTGTCAGACGGTTGCCACCATCGAAGGTGTAGCCCACGGTGGCATCCGGTGCGGTCAACGAGGGGCCACTGCCAATCAAGGTTTGCCCGAATGCTGATTGCGTGCGCCGATTCAAGGCGTCATAGGTGTAGGTGGCGATGACGCCGTTGCGGGCGGTCCACTGTGTCACATTACTCAAGCCGTCAAGGGCATAGCTTTGCGTCGCGTTCAACGGATCGGTGTAAGACACGCGGCGATCGCGAGCATCGTAGCTATACGCATGAACTCCGCTCTTGGCGTCGGTGACGCTCAGGAGGTTGCTGTTCGTGTCGTAAGCAAAGCTGGTAACGCTTCCTAGCGGGTCCGTAACCTTGGTTTTACGGTCCAGTGGATCATAATCCATCAGGGTACGGCGCCCCACTGCATCAGCGATTGCCATGACACGACCCACGTTATCGGTGAAGTAGCTGGTGGTTCGCCCCAATGGGTCGCTTACGCTGGCGAGATCTCCAAGAGAATAGCTGAGAGCAGTATTTGCTCCAGTAGGATCGGTTATCTGGGTCACCCGCCCTTGGCCATCCGAGGTGAATTTCACGGCGTTGCCCAAGGGATCAGTAATCTGCGTCAGACGTCCCAGACTGTCATAGCTGTAGTTGGTGGTATGGCTCAGGCCATCGGTGTGACTGGTCAGTTGATTGAAGGTGGAGTTGTAGGTGTAGCTGTCCGTCACGGCCTGTGATGTTCCTTGCAGTCGGGTCACGCTGGTGAGGTTGCCGGCACCGTCGTGTGCGTATCCGGTCACTCGTCCCAGGGCATCGGTGACGGAGGTCACCATGTTGGTGGTGGTGTCGCGTTGGAGGCTATAGCTTTGCTGCTCGGGCAGACCTAGACCGTAGGTGTTTGTCGTGACGTAGCCGGCCCCATTAAATGCCAAGCGTTCGATATTACCGCGAGGGTCTGTCACGTCTGTCTGGGTTACTTGGCTGCCACTGAGTGTGTAGGCAAATTGGTAGGTACCTGCAACAGGACTTCCAGGGCCAAGGATTTGCTGGGAGACCCGGCCATTCGCATCATAGCTGTTGCTGAGGAGAACATTGCCGTTGGGCCGGGTGATGGTCAGCATCTGGTGGGAGCTGTCGTACGTATACGTTTCCACGCCGCCATTGGCGTCGGTTACGGTCGAAAGATTCCCGTTGCTGTCATAGGTGTAGCTGACCGTACGACCCATATTGTCAGTGGCCTGCGTAATACGGTTGCTCGAGTCATAGGTGAAGCTTATCCAGCGCCCATTGGGTGATGTCACCTGTTGCAAGTTACCGTTGGTGGCTCGCATCAGTGTGATCGTGTTACCAAGGCGATCCATGGCTTGGGTCATCGCTGCTTTTGCCAGCGTGGGGTTGTTTTCTGCATCCGGGAACCACATTTGCGATCCATCTTTTATCTTCAGCAGCCACGGCCAAGTGCCGCCGACCCACGAGATGGTTGCCCCCTGATACCGATCGAACGGGGAGCTATTGTGTTGGTACACCGCACCTACGTAACTCGTGCCCGACGAGATCCGGTTGAAGTGGATACGCTGGCCATCCGAGAGAATCAGATCCTGGTAGGTCCAGGGACTGGTATCGCCGACCATGAAAATGTCATACACGTGGTTGGTGCCAATGCCGAAGGCGCGCGACCGCGTATCCTCGGAGAGGTAGGTGCGAGTCAAGGTCAGCGGGAGAGTATCGGCGACCATCAGATCGGTGTGCGGATAGGTAAACAATCCCGTAGACGTATCCACGGGCTCGGCTTTGTCGCTCGAAGCAACCCCCGGCGATTGGTTACCGCCTCCGGCGGTGGGGTTTTTGGCTGGCGCCAGGGACGGCAAACTGACCATGGCTCCCGTGAACTCGTAAATACCAACCCCATCACCTGGAATAACCTGTTTGCCGGTCGCGGAAACTAGCCCCTCACCATAAACGTACCAGCCTTTGTAAACGGGATCGTAAGTCCAGAAGTCCATCTTCGAGCCAGACGGGAGGCCGTTGTAATTGGGATAGATGATCCGTGCCGCCTGAAAGCTCTTGGGGTCAATGGCTTGTAGATTCGCGCTGCCTGGTTGGATGGTGAAGTACACCGGGATATCGTGTGTAGGGAGCGGAAATGGTGTCCGATCAACAGGAATCGGGGTGATACTGACAGAGGTGACAACCTTACCGTCGATATCGCGAATGACCGTTCCTTTGGGGATGTGCAACTCCAAACCTGGAATAAGAGGTGTGGTGACAGTCACTTCATTGGTTGTCGGCGACGACAGACTCACGGCATGTTGCGTATCGGTACGAGGCAACCAAATGGTGTATTGCAGGGACTGTGTTTTGCCATCCTGAGAAATAACGACCAAGTCATCAAAAAAGCCATAATGACGGCCCGGCTTGTCGGCGCCCGAGCCATCGATTCTCAGCGTTTGATTTCCGGTGTTGATACCACTCAACAGAAAGCGGCCGGTCGCGTCTGTGGTAGCGATTTGTGCGCCCACTTTCAATTTCACACCTACAGCCGCTTTGCCGTTCATCAACAGTACCTGACCTGCCAGTGCAGTAACCCCCGAGGGTGCCTGCAAAGGTGGTAGATCCTGCAAGGAGGAGGGTGGGCGTTTGGCGCGCCAGTCCCCCGTGAAATGTTCCGGGCCCGGGATCCAGTCTTCAGGTCCGTTGTTAGCCATGTCGGGACTAGGAGGAGTAGCCGGCGGTTTGGTTTGGGCATCGAGGGCGTCAGAGGAGTGGGTGCCGATTGATGCGGTATTGGCGGTCAGGGCCTGCGTGGTAAAGCTATACCCAGTGAGTGGGAGTTGAGTGCCGCTCGCATCCGAGGAACCGCTGATGAAGACGCTGTAGTGTGTGTCCGGCAATAGTTCCTGCGTTGGTACAAAGAACACAACTCGCCCGCCCTCCACGGGAGTGACCGTGCCGGTAATTTGACCGGTCGGGCCGATCACCGTCACGGTGTTGCTGGTCAGTGACGTCACCGCCATTGGCTTGGAAAAGCGCAGGCTGATCCAACTGCTGACAGCAACGGCGTTGGCATTGTCAGCAGGCAGACTGGCTTGTACTTGCGGCGGGCTTTGCAGGGATTGCGGCGTCGGTAACAAGCTGGACCGGTGATCCTCCAGCGAAGAGAATTTCTGCTGGGCCGGGTCATAAAGCTCGCTCCCCGTCACCGGCTGACCACTTTGATCTTTGCCACCCTGGATCAGGATGGAATCCGCAGGCAAGGTTTGCGCAGTATGCCCATAGCGAGCACTCAATAAGCCGGTGGGCAGTTGATCCACCGTTCCCGTACGGGGATCCCACACTTCGGCGCTGGACAGCACCATATGTTGCGCCGACAGGCCACCCACCAACAGCACGCGACCATCCAGCAACAGGGTGGCCGTATGCTGCGAGCGCGCTGTAAAACCAGCACCGGTAATAAGCTGGGTTTGCTGTTTTTGAATGTTAATGCGCTCAGCTTGGCTAAGGATGCTGTTGTCCACTCCTACGCCGCCAACAATGAGTACTGTGCCATCGGGCAATAAGGTAGCCGTATGGCCTCGGCGCGGCACCTTCATGCTGTTCGCAAAACGGGTGTGGGTGTTAGTCACTGGATCGACCAAGGTGAGTGTCGCCAGTGTTACGCCATTATCTGCGCCGCCGCTAAGCAGCCAACGACCATCAGCCAACAACGTGGCGGCTTCCTCGCTATAAAGCGTAGGCACACTGTTGGATGGTGCGATCGTACCGGGGCCAATTGCCGGCGCAGCGATCGTCTGGGAGGTTGCCATGATCAGCGCAAACCAAGCGATCAGCAGTAACAAGCAATGCTTTACTCGCCGTAACCAGATCTCAGAATTTGAGGATGCATCGCAACCGAAATAATTCCTTTCCATGGTGCTTTACCTCAAGGATTGGTCACGCTGACATTAATGGATCCCACGTTGGCAGCCGATGGATCGATATAGATCGTATAGGTGCCGGTAGTGGGGAGAGTCTGGGACGCTAAGTTAAAGCTGGCACTGCTGGACGAATTCGACGTCAAGGTCGTGTTGTCGGGCTTTTTCAAGGTAACTAACACGGAGCCGATGCTGTTGTTCGCCAAATGAACCGTTGCCGTCTGGCCCGAGGTTCCACTGAAAGTCACGCTCGCATTTTGCCCCTCAGCTGTTGTGGTGACGGTCAAGGTGGAGCCATTGATCGTGACAGAACCTGTCACATCCGCCGGAACGCTGGTCAGGTGGAACGTCATGCTGCCGGTGTCGCTGCTGGTCGGGTTGAGGTAGATGGTGTAGGTGCCCGTGGCCGGCAGCGTCAGGGTGTCCGTGTAGGATCCTGTCGACCACAGGTTGGAATAAATGTTGCCATTACTGGTGCTGGCGTTA